>CAZDUN010000203.1:0-3810 GCA_964508615.1 uncultured Pelolinea sp.
CAGCATGTAGCCTTCATTGCCAGGCCCCGCGCCGGCCAGCGGCCAGCGCCGCCCGGTGTAGATTTCGGTGTAATCCTGCGCGATGCGCGCCAGGGGATGATCGAGCGGGATGGCCGCGCCGGGGATATCCACCTTGACGGTTACTTCTGTTTTCAAGCCCGGGCGCTCGTTTTCCACTGCTTTGATGATCGCCTCCACGCGCTCCAGTACCGTACGCTTGTCCTGGCCGGGCAGCAGGCGAATATCGATGACTGCGTTGGCGCTTTCGGGCACGATGCTCTCGTAAACGCCGCCCTGGAAGATGGTGCCGGGTGTGATGGTGAAGCCCAGGTTTTCAAAACCGGGGCAGGCCTGCGTCTCGATGCGCAGCTTTTCCAGCCGCAGCAGGATATCGGCCAGCGCGGTGACGGCGTTCAGGCCTTCTTTTTTCTGGTGCCAGGCGTCGATGCCGGCGTGGATGGAAACGCCCTTGGTGCGGATCTCCAGGCGCAGCAGCCCGCGGTGGCCGATGCAGACGATGTCGCTGGTGTAGGTGTAGATCGCGCCGGCGGCTTTCAGCTTGCCGCTATCCAGCAGGTAGCGCACGCCCAGCGTGCTGCAGGCCCCGGCCTCTTCATCCGCCACGCCCGCTACGATGACCGAAAACTTGTGCGTATCCAGCAGATCAAGCTCGCGCAGCAACGCCAGCGTGTACAGGCCACAGGCGATGCCGGCCTTGTTGTCGGCCGCGCCGCGCCCGATCATGCGCCCCTCATGGATGGCCGCCGCGAAGGGCGGGAAGCTCCACGAGGCATGCTCGCCTTCTGCGACCGTGTCGATGTGGCCGATCAACGCGAAACCGGTGTCCCCTTCTCCATAGCGCGCCAGCACGTTGGGCCGGTTTTCGTCCTTGGCGGCGATCTCGCTCGCGAAGCCCAGCTGTTGGGCTTCAGCCTGGATGCGCTCGGCCACGCGCCGTTCCGGGTCGCGCTTGTTGACCGAGGGGATGCGTACGATATCCGCCAGGAAGCTTTCTACCCGGGGGGCGTATTCGCGCGCTTTTTCAAGCAATTTTGGTTGATCGAATGATGGCATCGCTAACGCAGGCCGTCCGCGACCATCTGCAGGTAGCGCGCGTGGTCGATTTCCAGGATGATCTCGGCGTTGGCGGGCTTGCCGCCCATCCCGAGCCAATCCACGCAGGTCACGCCTTTGGTTTCCAGGCCGTGCACTTCAACCGAGACGAAGTGGTCCTCCTTGCGGGTGATGATGCCGGGCTCGATGGCGGCCGCCATGGCCAGCCCGTCGGCCGAGAAGAGCACGTCCATGTGGAATTTCTCCCGCAGGAACCTGAGCGTGTTCTGGTAGATATCGTGGAAGAATTTGGCCTTGGGCGTGTCCATGCCGAAGAAATCCGCCACCTGTTCCGGACTGAACGGGTATTGCATGGTGGTTTCCCAGGAAAGCACGCGCACCTTTGGCCAGCGCTCGAACACCACGCGTGCCGCCTCGGGGTCAGCGTAGATGTTGAATTCGGCCGTGACGTTGGTGTTGCCGCGCGCGTAAATGGCGCCGCCCATGATGGTCAGGTCGGGCATTTTTTCCGGCAGGTGCGGGTCGATCTGCACGGCCGCAGCCAGGTTGGTGAGCGGGCCGATGGCCGCCAGGCTGATCTCGCCCGGGTGCGCATCCGCCAGGTCGATCAAGGCCAGCGCGGCGTGCTTCTTTTCAGGCTGTCGATGGGAGGCCGGGATGCCGGCGTCGCCCAGCCCATCCGCGCCGTGGATGCCGGCCGCATTGAAGGGCGCGCTGACCAGCGGGCGCTCGCAGCCGCGGTAAACCGGCACGTCCCGCCCGACCAGGTCGAGGATCTTGAGCACGTTGGCGGTGGTCTTGTCCACATCCACGTTGCCGTTCACGGTGGTGAAGGCTTCGATCTGTACGTCTTTACAACCAAAAGCCAACAGGATGGCCAGGGCGTCGTCCACGCCCGCATCGGTATCGATGATCAATCTTTTCATGGCAAGTCCTTATGATTTCTTATGATTCCTGGATGCGCCGCATTAGTTCATCGTGTTTGGCTTCCAGCTCGCGGCGCACCTGCAGGTAGTCCAGGGTCTGGTACTGGTTATCCTTGTAGAGCCAGCGCCCGTTGACCATCACGTCGCGCACGTGGTAGCCGCTGACGGCGTACACCAGCGCGGCGTAGAAATCCTGCCCGCCGAAGGGCGCCCAGCCGATCTCGTTCAGGTCCAGGGCGATCAGGTCGGCTTTCTTGCCGGCCTCCAGTGAGCCGATCTCCTTTTCTTTGCCGATGGCGCGCGCGCCGCCCAGGGTGGCCATCTCCAGGATATAGCGCGTGGGAATGGCGGCCGCGTCCAGTTTCAAAAGCGCCATGACCTTGCCGGTCAGCGCCATTTCCTTGAACATGTCGTAGCTGTTGTTGTTGGTGACGTTATCCGTGCCCAGCGCCACGTTCACGCCCGCCTCGCGCAGCTTATCCAGCGGGGCGATGCCGGCCGCGTTGCGCATGCCGGAAGAGGGCGCGAAGGCCACCGTGAAGGGCTTGCCCGAAACGAGTTTCAGGTCTTCCAGCGGGATGCCGATGCTGTGCGCGGCGATGATCGGATATTCCAAAAAACCCATCTTCTGCAGCTGCGGGATGGCAGTCGTGCCGTAGTGCTCGCGGCAGTAGTCGTTCTCTTCCTGCCCGGTGGCGAAATGAGTGTGGAAACCGACCTGGTAACGCTCGGCCAGTTCTTTTTCGAGCGCCATGGCAGCTTCGCTGTTATCCACGAAGAAAGCGTGCGGGCCAAGCCAGCCGGTCAGCAGCGGGTCATCTTTCAGGTGATCGAGGAAAGCAGCCGCGGCGGCCAGCTCGCGCTTGCGCGCGGCTTCTTCGCCCAGCTCCACGATGCCGTAAGCCAGCACGGCGCGCAGGCCGCTCTGGCGCACTTCCGGATAGATCTTGTCCATCCAGAAATACTGATCGACGAAGGTGGTGGTGCCGGTGCGGATCATCTCGGCGCAGGAAAGCGCCACGCCCGGGCCGATCATCTCGGGCTCGATCTTCATCTCCAGCACGCGGATGGTGTTGAACCAGCCCTCCAGCGTGAAAAGCGTGTGGCCTTCCACGTGCCCGCGGAAGAGCGTCATGGGGCTGTGGGTGTGGGCGTTGATCAAACCCGGCATCACCAGGCGCGCGCCCAAATCTGCACGCTGGTCGAACTTGCGCCGGCTGTCGAGCTCTTTCTGAGCGCCGATCTCCGTGATGCGCTCATCCTCGATGACCAGGTAGCCTTGCTTGTAAATGCGGTCGGACGCGTCCAGGCACACGACGACGTCGCTGGTGATCAGCGTGGCGCTCATGCCTGCTCCTGCATCAGTTTCAGCACTTCTTCGCGGTAAGGCATGGCCGGCAGCGCGCCCTTGCGCGTGGTGGCGATGGCGCCGGCCGCCGCGCCCCAGCGCACGGCCTCGGCCAGCGGCCTGCCCTCGGAGACGGCCACCGCCAGCCCGGCGTTGAATGCGTCGCCGGCCGCGACCGTGTCGATCGGGGTCACTTTATACGGCGGGACGAAGCCGCTCTCGTTTTTATTTTCGTAATAAACGCCCCTGGCGCCCAGCTTGATGATGGCCGTGCCGACGCCCTTTGCCAAAAAGAGCTTGGCCGCGCGCGCGGCGTCTTCCGCGTTGGTGGGTTTGAGGCCGGTCAGGATCTCGGTCTCGGTCTCGTTGGGGGTGATGAAATCCATCAGTTTGAAGGCTTCCGCCGGCAGCGGGATGGCCGGGGCGGGGTCGAAGACCACCTGCACGCCCTGGTCATGCGCG
>CAZDUN010000203.1:3820-4632 GCA_964508615.1 uncultured Pelolinea sp.
TGTGGTGCGTTTGGTTGTGCCGCACGGCCCGACCGCCGAGGAAGAATCCGCCGCGCAGGAAAACGACCTGCGCGTCATCTGCCTTGAAGCCGGCTCAATAATTCCCAGGCTTTCTTCTGTGTGTTACCGACCACGTCGGTCATTTCACAATCTTTCAGGCAGGCTTCCAGCGGCACTTCCAGCTGCAGCATCAGCACTTTCGCGTCGCCCATCAAAGCCCTGGCGCGCGCCACGTCGCTGTCATCCAGCGCGAAATTGGCGCCGGAAATAATGATGATGGAATTGTCGGCGTTCTGGTCCACGCAGATCACCGCGATGCCGGTGCCGTGCGCGGGATCTTCCAGCACCTGGCTGATATCCACTTTCTGGTCGGCCACGATCTGCAGCACTTCGCGGCCGAAGCCGTCCGCGCCCACGCGCCCGACGAATTTGACCCCGGCGCCCATGCGCGCGGCCGCCACCGCCTGGTTGTTGCCCTTGCCGCCCGGCACGGTGATATACGAACTGCCTTGCAGGGTTTCACCGAGTTGGGGGAGCTTGGGGACGTAAGCGGTCAGGTCCATATTGATGCTTCCGAATACCACTATGTTCATGGTGATTCCTCCTTTAAAAAGAATGGAAATGCTGAATATCCAAATTATACTTGCCTTGCCCCCGCTCTGCTATAATTGTAGGACAATTTAACGTTCATAACACGGAGGGAACCTATGGAATGGCACATCAAATGCGACGCAAAGGACATCCAGCGCTACGTCTTCTGCCCGGGCGACCAGGCGCGCGCCAAAAAGATCGCCGAGCACTTTGAAAACGCC
>CAZDUN010000204.1:0-4622 GCA_964508615.1 uncultured Pelolinea sp.
ACTTTTCCCTGCGGCCAGTATTCTATTTGCTGCTGGGCTGCCCGGGCTTTTTCAATAAGTGAATCAATGATCTGCGTCATAAAAACCTCAAAACAATATCTTCGTTATACCAAACTCAACCGGCTCATAACCACCATGGATGTTTCGGATGGCTTGTTGAAAACCGCTCTACAAAAAATATCTTTCCTTCTTTTTCGCTTCAACGTATTGTTCCCTGGCTTTTTGCACGTGAGGGTCATTCGAGACCTCGGCCACCGCCACGTCCCACCAGGATTCATAACCGCCAACCCGTTTTTCGCGGTCCGTTTCGACAACGATCACCGTCGTTTTGGTCGTCTTCCTGGCTTGCTGTAGAGCATCCATCAACTCTGCCCTGGTTTTCACTTCTATCACATGCGCGCCAAGGCTGGCTGCGTTGGCAGCAAAGTCGATTGGCAGGTATTCGCCGCTGATTTGGCCGGATTCCGCATCCCGGTATAGATAACGGGTGCCGAACCCTGCGCTGCCGATCGCGCCTGACAAAGCGCCGATGCTGGCAAAGCCGTGATTATTTAGGAGAATAATGGTCAATTTGAAATTTTCCTGGAGCGAGGTAACCACTTCCTGCGACATCATCATCCATGACCCGTCCCCCACCATCACGTACACTTCTCTTTCAGGATCCGCCATCTTCACGCCCATGCCGCCCGCGACTTCGTAGCCCATGCATGAGTATCCGTATTCAAGGTGGTATCCCTTCGGATCGCGGGTCCGCCACAGCTTGTGCAGGTCGCCGGGCAAACTTCCCGCAGCGCACACCACCACATCCCGCGGCTGAGAAAATTCATTCAGCGCGCCGATCACTTCGCCCTGGCTGATTGGCGGCGCGCTGTTCAGTGAATAAATTCGTTCGACTTCCTCGTCCCATTCGCGGTTGAATTTTTTGGCTCTTTCGCGATAATCGGCAGATGTTTTATAGTCTCCCAATAAAGTCAACAGCTCCTCGAGCACTGCGCGCGCATCCCCCACCAACGGAATGGCCGCGTGCTTGTAGGCGTCGATCTCAGCCGCGTTGATATTGATAAAGCGCACCTTCTCGTTCTGGAAAGCGGTTTTCGAAGCCGTGGTGAAGTCCGTATAGCGCGTGCCAATCCCGATCACAAGGTCAGCTTCGCGGGCAAGAATGTTCGCGCCGTGTGTCCCGGTCGCTCCAATAGCTCCCAACGCCAGGTCGTGGTCATAAGGCATTGAACCCTTGCCCGCCTGGGTTTCGCCCACAGGAATCCCGCTCGATTCAACGAAATCTTTTAATGCCCCGCAGGCATCACTGTATAAAACGCCGCCGCCGGCGATGATCAATGGCTGTTTGCTTTGGCGAATCCACTCGCATGCGGTCTTTAGCATATTGACATCCGCTCTTTGCCGCCTGATTTTCCAGACTCTCTGATTAAAGAAATCCACAGGGTAGTCGTAGGCTTCCGTCTGCACATCCTGAGGAAGGGCCAATGTAACCGCCCCGGTGTTTGCCGGTGATGTCAGCACGCGCATCACTTCAAATAAAGACGTCAAGATCTGTTCGGGCCTGTGAATTCGATCCCAATAGGCTGAAACAGGCTTGAAGGCGTCATTGGCTGAGATATCCTGACTGGAAGGCGATTCGATTTGCTGCAATACGGGAGCCACATTCCTCCTGGCGAAAATATCCCCGGGCAGCAGCAGCACCGGAAGGCGATTTACGGTTGCCGTGGCTGCGCCGGTGATCATATTGGTCGCGCCCGGGCCGATGGAGCTGGTGCAGACAAAAGCCTGCATTCTGTTTTTCATCTTGGCGAAAGCGGTCGCCGTGTGAACCATGGCTTGTTCATTCCGCGCCTGGTAATAGCGAAAATCCGGATTCTGCTGCAAAGCCTGGCCAATGCCGGCCACATTTCCGTGTCCAAAGATGCCAAAGCAGCCTGCGAAAAATTTCTGCTGTTGGCCATCCCGTTCAACGTATTGGTTTTTCAGGAATTTAATAATCGCTTGAGCAGTGGTGAGCTTTTCGGTTGTCATTTGCACCTCATTTCGCTTTCTTGTCTGGATTGGGGAGCATGAAATCTCTTACCAAGGCAATCAGGTCATGGTATGAAGAGATAAAGCCCCGCAGCGTCCGAACGGTAGCGCCATACGAGTCGAACTCATCAATTGACAAGCCATCCGCTGAATAAGCCCGGCGAAAATCCTCGAAATGGTGCATCAGGCTGTTAATGATATCCTCTGATACCTTATTTTTAAATCGATCTTCTACTTGAATATCGGAGTTGTTGAACCTTACCTGCCACTCATACGGGATCGTCAGGATGACATCTCCGCCGATCAATTCAGACCAATGGTAATGGTGCCGGTACGCGGCCGCCAACAACCGGGTTTGGTAACCCCTTTCGCTGAAAATTTCATACGCCCTTTTTATGCAGGCGACTCCCGCCCAATTCAGGTAGCCCGGATCAACGATAATGCCATCCCGTTCAGCCAGCACCTTAAGCCAGTCATCCATCCGCCCCACCATGATCGTGCAAACCGGCGTCATCTGGTCGATTGGCAAACCGGCGGCTTTCCTGCGCTGCAATCCTCTTTCAACCGCTTCTGCCACGGCGATCGATTGCGGCACCGTGAAACAGACCGTCGCATTGATATTAATCCCTTTGAGCGTGGTTTCTTCAATGGCGGCAATGCCGGCTTTGGTGGCGGGGATCTTGATCTGCAGATTGGGTGCCAAAGCATCGAAATGCACCGCTTGTTCGACAATCGCAGCCGCGTTCCGATAATTGGCGGGGTTGGTTTGAATTGAGAGGCGGCCTTTTTTCCCATTTTCGCGATCGAACACCGGTTTCAGCAACTGGGCGCCTTTCACAGCGATCTCCTCGATGATCTTCCAGGTGATTTCGATTTCGCTCCAGGTCGGGTTCTCATGGATGATCTCAACGATCCTGTCTTTCCATAAATCGAATTCCTGCTTCAATACGTTGAGAACGATGGTTGGATTCGAGGTCGCCCCCACCGCGCCGCGTTCAATCGCGTAGGTCAGTTCCTTGATCGAGCATGAATCATTCCAGTAATCCGTGGGATACCCGCTGACACTTTGTTGCAGCGGGCAAAGCGTTTTCTCCATTGACATTTCTTACTCCTTCATAAAGTAATTCAAGAATTTACCAGCTTTACTTTTTTGGGTATTCCATTTTCATTGTCACTATGGGAAGCCTGGGATCTTTCGCATCAAAGGTGTCTTTCACCCAGGCATGGCAAGGATCCTCGAACGCCGTCAGAACCTGCGCGCTGCCGGCGAGAAAATTCAGGTAATAGGTGTTGTACCCCGGAGCGGAAACCACCGGATGATAACCTTCGGGGGAAAGGATCAACTGGTTATCCTCCACCAGAAGAAGTTCATCTATTTTTCGATCTTCGGTGTAGATGCGTTGGTAGGCAAAACCCTGCGGCTTATCGATCTTGTAAAAATATACTTCTTCCAGGTCCGCTTCAATCAACTCGCCATTTTCATTCACGCGGTGGTGGTCGTGCTTATGGGGCGGGTACGAGCTCCAGTTTCCGGATGGGGTATAAACCTCGACCACCACCAGTTTGTGGCAATCGAAACCGGGCGGGATGATGTTATTGATCTGCCGGGTCGCATTCCCCCCGCCTCTGATTTCGATTTCAATATCCTCAGGGGTGATCAATTGAATGGGATGCTCTTCATTAGAATTAACCCAACCATAACCAATATCCAGCTCATTTGAAAGTGGGATAAGTTCAAATTTTGTATTGCGCGGAATATAAATTGCGTAAGGCATCCCCGAGAAAACATCCAGGCGCCTGCCGACGCGCTCCCAATCTTTTTTATCGGATTTGAATTGCGCAATGCCCCCCAGGAATACGATCACCATTTCATTTTCCCCGCTAGCGGAAACCCAGTTTTTCCCATTCGCAATTTTTTTCGCCGCAAATGAAAGCTGTTCCCAGCCAGCTTCTTGAGGCGTCACTTTCACGTAATCCGGTTTCGTGAAATCGGGCTTTATCCTTAGGGGTTTTGAATATGGCATGTCATCTCCGAGAAATGTGTATCTTGACCTCAAAACAGCAAATAAAAAAAGAATAATTCCTGGTTCGGATTGGGGCTGCCTTTACAAGCGCAGCCCCTGTTTTTGGTTTACTTCAGATTTCTCCAAAATCGATATTTCGGATTTTACATGTAGTCGTCTACATTGTCAGTAGTGATCAGCACAAAATCGACCAGGATCTCAGCTTCAACTTCTTCGCCCATTGCCAGGCGGTAAGCCGTTTCCATGGCTGTGGTACCCTGAACTGTGGTGTTCTGCGAGATCGTTGCTGTCAGTCTTCCTTCTTTTACTGCCGCAAGCGCATCGGGGGTGGCATCTAACCCGTAAATCTTGATGGAATCCAGCATCTGCGCATCTTCAACTGCTTTTAACGCGCCCATGGCCATGCCGTCATTGTTCGCCACGATCGCTTTCAATTCGGTGCCCGTCTGAAGCCAGTTTTCAACCAAAGCCAGCGCTTCATCGGTCGTCCAGTTGGCGGTTTGTTCATAAACAACGGTGATGTCCGGGTATTCCTTCAGGACTTCATAGTATCCTTCAGTGCGCCCA
>CAZDUN010000205.1:0-4584 GCA_964508615.1 uncultured Pelolinea sp.
CGACGGCCCGCAATCAGCCCTTTTCACGCAGGAGCATAATCGCCTGCACGCCCAGAAAGCCATTCTAGTGGAATTGCTTGCATAGACATTTATGAATAATCGAGACTATATTGCTCTAGAAGACCGATACAGCGCGCATAATTACAAACCTTTGGATGTCGTCCTGCAGCGCGGCGAGGGCGTATGGGTTTACGATGTCGAGGGTAAACGTTACCTGGACTGTCTGAGCGCCTATAGCGCCCTCAACCAGGGGCACGTGCACCCGAAAATCCTGGCTACCATGCTGGAACAGGTGCAGAAACTGACACTGACCTCGCGTGCTTTCCGCAATGACCAGATGCCGCTTCTGGTTAAAGAGCTATCCGACCTGAGCGGTTATGAGATGTCCTTGTTGATGAACAGCGGCGCGGAAGCGGTGGAAACTGCCATCAAACTGGCGCGCAAGTGGGCCTATCGCGTGAAAGGTATTGAAAGAGATCATGCGGAAATCATCGTGGCGGACGGCAATTTTCACGGCCGCACGGTGACCATTGTTTCTTTCTCATCGGACGATCTCTATCGTGAAGATTTCGGGCCATTCACGCCGGGTTTTATCTCGATCAAGTACGGCGACGCAGCCGCCATTGCAACTGCCATCACCGCCAACACAGCCGCGGTCATGCTCGAGCCGATTCAAGGGGAAGGCGGCGTGATCATCCCGCCTGCGGGTTATTTGAAGAATGTCGCGGAAATATGCAAGCAAAACAACGTTTTATTCATCGCCGATGAAATCCAGACCGGGTTGGGCAGAACCGGCAAATTATTTGCCTGCGACCATGAGGACGTCAAACCTGACATAATGATCATCGGCAAAGCGCTGGCGGGAGGCTTTTACCCGGTCTCCGGGGTGCTTTCATCTGAAAAACTATTGGGCCTCTTCCGTCCGGGCGAGCATGGTTCCACCTTTGGCGGCAATCCGCTGGGTGCCGCCGTTGCGCGAACGGCGTTGAAAGTGCTGGTGGAGGACGGGTTGATCGAAAACGCGGTAACGATGGGTGAATATTTTACCGAGCAGCTGGCCGAGCTGCCCCAAAAGAACATCCAGGAAATCCGCGCGCGCGGCTTATTGATCGGCGTGGAGATCAAACCCTCATCCGGCAATGCCAGAGGGTATTGCGAAGGCTTACAGGATAAAGGCATCCTGGCCAAGGAAACGCACGATACCACCATCCGTTTCGCTCCCCCATTAATCATCGACAAAGCCACCATTGACTGGGCCATGCCGGCCATCCGGGAAGTGCTTTCCAGGTAAATTTTCATTCTGATATACTGGGATTATGAAAAGATGCGTTAAAATCGTTGCCACCATCGGCCCAAGCAGCCAGTCCAGAGAATCACTTTCAGCGTTGATTCAATCGGGTATTGACGTTGCCCGCTTGAATTTTTCACACGGCACGCACGCGGAGCACCTGGAGCGAATTCACCTGATCCGTGCATTGTCCGTTGAATTGCATAAACCGGTTTCGATCCTGCAGGATCTGCAAGGACCGAAATTACGGGTCGGTACGCTACCAAAGGAAGGCGTCCCGCTGCAAGCAGGCGAAGTCCTAAATATGGAATTGGATCTAGAGAATCGCCCGCTCGATTATATCGCCGGAAAAGAAAAAACCATCCTCCTCGAGATTCCCAATATTCTGCACAGCTTGAAAGCGGGCGGCCGGGTTCTGCTGGATGACGGTGAGCTGGAGATGGAAGTGCTCTCAGTCTATGATAAAGGCTTCAAAGCCAAAGTCATCCTGGGCGGCATACTGAGTTCGCATAAAGGCGTCAACCTGCCCGGCATCGAGCTGGACATTCCCGGTTTTACTGAAAAAGACCAGGCGGATCTCCGTTTTGGACTGGAAAACAACATCGATGCGGTCGCAATTTCATTCGTGCGCGATGCCCAGGATGTCAAATGCATCCGCGAATTCATCCTGAAAACGAATTCCGCACGCAAGAACCTGCCCATCATCGCCAAGCTGGAGTTGCCGCAGGCGATTGAAAACCTGGAAAGCATCCTGGACACGGCTGATGGCGTGATGGTCGCGCGCGGCGATTTGGGCGTTGAAACCTCGCCCGCTGACGTGCCCGTTATTCAGAAGCGCATCATCCTGGCGGCTAACCGTAAAAACAAACTGGTGATCACGGCCACCCAGATGCTGGATTCGATGATCGAGAATCCCCGCCCCACCCGCGCGGAGGCTTCGGATGTTGCCAACGCGGTCTTCGATGGCACCGACGCGGTAATGCTTTCGGGCGAAACCGCCAGTGGAAAATATCCACTGGAAAGCGTGCGCATGATGGATGCCATTGCGCTGCAAGCTGAAAAGAATATATCAGCCTGGGGGCACTCATTCAAACATACCATCGGCCGGGATCAGGATGACGCTTCAGCCATCGCCATCGCCGCTCGTGAGCTGGCGCATGACCATGAGGTGGCTTGCATCGCCGTGTTTACCCAATCCGGCCGATCCGCCCTGCTGCAGTCCAAAGCCCGCCCGCAGGTGCCGATCCTGGCATTCACCCCGGTTGAGGAAACCTATAAACGCTTGGGGTTGTTCTGGGGCGTCATTCCCTACCTAGTGCCGTTCTCGAATTCTTTGGAAGATATGATCCACCATGTCGAAGCAGCCCTGATGGAATCCGCTGCCATGCTGCCTGGCCAGAAAGTCGTGGTAACCTCCGGTTTTCCAATCGGCGCCATGCCTTTCCCCAACCTGGCGCTGCTGCACACCATCGGCAGCCTTAAATAATTTTTTACTGAAAGCTCGAATTGATCATTTCCAGCGCCCTGCGATCAGGGCGCAATTTTTCTGCCGGGAGGCGGTTGAGCGCCTCGCCGTCCAGCGGATACATATCGAAGATGGTAGGGGCGTTGGGATCGACGTAGATCAGGCCGGTGATCAGCCAGTTACGCCGGATGGCCTGCTCGAGCATGCGGATGGCTTCCGTGCGGTTGGTCGGGTCATATTCCCTTTCCAGCTTCTTGAAAACGATCACCGAACCGTCATGCATGGTCACTTCGCGCACTGTACCGCGCTCAAAATCTTCCACCGGGATCTCTTCGCGGGGCAGCACAAATTCGACTTCATGCAGCGGCGCTTCGTGTCCTTTGCCCCATGAATAAGAGTGCAGCGAGTAATCCTGGTTATTGAAGGTCACACAGGGCGAGATGATATCCAGTATGGCAGTGCCGTCGTGGCTCAGAGCGGCCTTGATCAACTCCTTGACCTGCTTGGGATCGCCGGCAAAGGAGCGCGCCACGAAAGAGGCATTGGCCGCGATGGCTTCCAGGGCAATATCCACCGGCAGGTAGGGGTTTTCGCCCTGCCGCTTCAGTTTCAGTCCTTTTTCAGCCGTGGCCGAGAACTGGCCTTTGGTCAAGCCATAAACGCCATTATTTTCAACAATGTACACCATCGGCAGGTTGCGGCGCGCCAGGTGCTTGAACTGGCTCAAGCCGATGTTGGCAGTATCGCCGTCACCGCTGATGCCGATGCCTTTCAGCGTGCGGTCCGCGAACAGTGCCCCTTCCGCCAGGGAAGGCATGCGCCCGTGCAGCCCGTTGAAAGCAAACGAACGATCCAGGAAATATGCGGTCGATTTACTGGAACAGCCGATGCCGCTGAACTTTACGATCTTTTCGGGCTGGAGTTCCAGTTCATAACACGCGGAAATGATCATATTGGCAATGGAATTATGCCCGCAGCCTTTACACAAGGTGGTAGGCAGCCCCAGGTAATCGCTGCGGCCATAGCCCAGCGCGTTGGGATATGAACGTTTGACAGTTGCTTCCATCTTTTATCCTTTAGCTTTTATGGCAGCATTGAATTCTTCCACAATCCAGGCGGCGCTCAAAGAAAGTCCGTCGCACCTGGCGATGCTGCGCAACCGTTCAGCGTATTTGGGAAAATTCATGCACAGCAAGTTTTTCATCTGGCCGTCGCGATTGGCTTCGGTGATAAAAATGGTTTCGTGGGCCTGGATGAACTCTTCCACTTCCCTGGTGAAAGGCAGGGCTTTGATGCGCAGGTAATCGACTGGATAGTCCTTTGCATGCAAACAATCAACCGCCTCGCTGGTGCCCATATGGGTCGATCCATATGAAATAAACCCAATTTTTTGCCTGCCCTGTTTGACAATCTCCGGCTGCGGGATCAATTTCTTTGCCTGCTCGAATTTTAGTTTCAATCTTTTCAGGTTCTCTTCCCACACATGGTTGTCTTCGCTGTAATGCGCGAACTCATCGTGCCCGGTTCCGCGCGTGAAATAGGGTGCTTTTTCGTGCAGATTCCCGGGCACCGTGCGGTATGGAATGCCATCGCCATCTACGTCTTTATACCTGCCCCAGGGTTGGCCGCTCTTCTTAAGCCAGTTTTCCAGGTCTTTTTCCCAGAGTACCTTGCCGCGTTCGATCTTTTTATCCGGATATGCAAATGGATCAGCGCCCCAGATATTCATGCCCAATTCAAGATCGCTCAACACGATGACCGGCGTCTGCAATTGTTCGGCGATATCCAGGGCTTTCCAGCCAAATTCAAAGCACTCATTCACATCCGCTGG
>CAZDUN010000206.1:0-4535 GCA_964508615.1 uncultured Pelolinea sp.
AACACAGCATTTAATCCTTGTTTTCTCATCGCCAAAATGATCATGAGATATTTCTCGATCCTCTTTGGTTTGGCGATCAGGTGGCGGTATTTGAAGATGCGCTCATCGCTGCCCAGCAGCAAAACAACCGGGAAATATCCCTCTTTAGCAAACTCGCAGGCCACCAAGCTTTCCACTTCCGTTTCAAGCATGCCCGGTTTGGTGTTGTCAACCACACCTTTCAGGATGCTTTCAGCGCGCTGATCAATGCGCCGGAAGCGCTCGATATCCCCTTCAGTCAGGGGATAGTGCAGGCGATAAAAAGCGCGCATGCTGACATGCGCGCCTTCGAGCGGAATATCTGAGAGCACCTTCTTCGCGCCGACCAACTCCAGCACGGTATCTTCCATCGACTTCCCATGCCAACGAATGAAGACTGGTTCGAAGCCCATATCCTCCAGTTCCTCTTCCAGATTCCTTGGCCCATCCATGGTATACGCCACCACATAGCGCACATCTTCCATAATGACCAGATATGCCACGGCCACATCTGAAGTCAACAGGACTTTACTCTCTCCACCGCAGGTCAGCCATGAGAAATTTGTTTGGGTGCCAATAACAACAGCATCGAATTGCTGTTTCGCCATTAGATCATAGATGCGATGCAGTTTTTCATTGGATTCGTTCAATTTTCCATCGTTCATGGGATCATCTTTCCATTAACTTCTTCTATACGCCTATTCCATCCAATCCGTGCCATTCGGATGAATGAACGCTTTGACATCCTTTTTCGCCCGCAGATTGGCAAAGGCTGTTTCCCATTCTTCCAGCTTATAGCGATTAGTGATCATGGATTTGTAATCGATCACCCCACGGGAAAGAAAATCAACGGCCTTTTTCCAGGTTTCTGCCCCATTCCAGCTCCAACCGCCATGCAGGTCCAGCTGCCCCATGGCCACTTTATCAAAATTCAACGTGATCGGCTGACCCCACATGGCTATCAAGGCAATGCGCCCTCTACCACCAGGACCGGTATTGGCAGGCTTGGCTACATCGATGCACAATTGCGTACCAGTCTGCGTTCCGGCGCAGTCTGCCACAAATTCCGCGCCGCCATTGGATAGGTCCAATAATTCATCTAAAGGATTATCCTCATAAACAAAAGTGTAATCCGCTCCCACCTTCTTGCCGACTCCCAAACGCTCCTTGTCATCACGCAGGCCAACCAGGGCAACCTTGCGCGCCCCTCTGATCTTGGCAAACTGCACGGCCAGTATTCCCATCGGCCCGGGGCCTACCACTACAACGAAATCGCCGGCATTGATGGTATTGCGCTCCTGCAAGCAATGCAGCATACCGCCGGTGACCGGTTCTACCAGAGCGGCTGCATCGAGAGGCATATCGGGAGGACAGACATGCACCACGCATTCCGGGATACGCATCAAACTGGCGTACGAACCATCTAATTCAACGCCGAGCCATCCACCAGGTGCTTCGATATCAGAAACGATCTTATCCCCTACTTTCACATTCTTAACATCCTTGCCGATCTCAATTACCACTCCGGAGTATTCGTGCCCGATAGTAACCGGTGCGCGGTAGAAATGAGTGTCATTTTGGATATTCAGGTCACTGCCGCAGACACCCGCGGCCCAGACTTTCATCAATACATCCGTAGGTCCAATTTGCGGCTCGGGAACATCAACGAGCTCTACATTGCCTTTTCCTTTTCTCATTTTTCTTACTGCTTTCATCTTGTACATTCCTTTCCTTTTTTCTGTTCAGATCAACGATCAGATCGTAGCCAAATGAATGATCTCTTCCTGGTTCGTCTTCTGCGGATCGACCTCACCGGTAATTCTGCCATCATGCATGACCAAGATCCGATGAGAAATGCCCAGGATTTCCGGGAGTTCCGAGGAAATCATGATGATGCCTTTCCCCTGCTGAGCCAGCTGGGTCAGCAACCGATATATCTCCTGCTTTGCACCGACATCGATGCCGCGCGTGGGTTCATCAAATATGACGATATCAGAATCGACGAATAACCATTTCGCCAGCACGCATTTCTGTTGATTGCCGCCGCTGAGGAATTGGATCAATTGCTTCCAGTCCGGGGTCTGGATCCTCAAACGATTGACATATTCTTCCGCTAAACGTTTCTCCGTCTTTGTATTGATAAATGAATTCCGTAGAATTTTTTCGATGCCTACTAAAGAGATATTCATCCCCACCGCAAGGCTGGGAATGATTCCCTGCATTTTACGATCTTCGGGCATCAGAGCCAACTTTTTTCTGATCGCGTCTTGGATATTCTTGATTGATCTGTGATCATCCCGCACATACACGCCACCGCTGGTGATTTTATCCACACCAAAGATTGCCCGCGCCAATTCGGTCCTGCCTGAGCCAACCAGACCTGCGATGCCGAGAATTTCACCTTCATGCAGTTCGAAACTGATTTCCTCAAGTACATTTGTGATCGAAAGGTTCTCAACTTTCAGGAGCACCTTACCTTGTTTGGCAATTTTTCTTTCCGGGTAGATATTGTCAATCTCCCTTCCAACCATAAAGGAGATCAGGCTCTTCCTATCCAAGTTGGCAACGTCGTCCGTGACGATATGCTGGCCATCACGCATTACAGTCACCCGGTCGGCAATTTCAAAAATCTCCTCCAAGCGATGGGAAATATAAATCGTCGTAATGCCATCCTTCTTCAATTTGGCAATGATCTCAAATAATACCTTCAATTCTTTTTCGGTCAGTGTCGCAGAAGGTTCATCCATGATCACCAGCCTGGCTTTGCGGCTGAGCGCTTTGCATATTTCAACTACCTGTTTTTTAGCCACGCTAAGGTCCGATACAACTGTGTCAACGCCGATATCGATACCCATTGAGTCAATCAGTTGTGCGGCTTTGTGCTTGGTATCCTTCCAGTTAATCATGCGGCCAATAGGAGAAGGATTTTCAATCGGCGAGCCCAGAAGAATGTTTTCAGCCACTGTGAGTTCTTCTACCAGGCGCAGTTCCTGATGGACCGTACTGATGCCCAAACTGATGCATTCCACCGGCGAGAGATCTCCTATCTCTGAGCCGTCAAAAACGATGCTGCCGCTGTCTTTCGTATATGCGCCGGAAATGATCTTGATCAAGGTAGATTTTCCGGCGCCGTTTTCACCCACGATGGCGTGCACATCACCCCTACGTATCTCCATCGAAACATTTTTCAATGCCTGAACGCCGGGAAATGATTTATTCAGGTTCTCAATTACCAGAATCGAATCTGTTTTCATAATAACCGCCGTCTAACGGGTTTTTTTATTGCGGAATACGTCATTCCAGATGGCAATGATAAAGACCACGCCCTCAATGATCTGTTGAGCGAATGGATTGATATTCATGATCGTCATTCCATTGACCAGCATGGCGACGAAAAGCGTTCCAAAAAAAACGTTCAGCGCCTTTCCTTTGCCGCCCGAAAAACTGACCCCGCCTAAAACGACAGCAATGATGGCGTCAAACTCGTAGCCGATGGCTGCATTTGGCTGGCCGGATCCTAATCGGGACATGAGAAGGATGCCTGCGATGGATGCCATGAAGCCGCAAATAGCATACGCCAGTGTTTTGATCTTGACGCAGTCAATGCCGGACAAATAGGCAGCTTCTTCATTCCCGCCAATAGCATAAAAGAAACGGCCGATTTTCTTCTTTTCTGAAATGATAATCGCGATAATATAGACAATGGCCATCACTAAAACAGGAAACGGAATTCCCCAAATAAACCCCCTGCCAAAGAAATTATAGCCCTTGTCCAATGACACAATCGGATATGCATTGGTGCTCATGTAGACAATACCCCGCACATATAAATAGGAACCGAGTGTGGCGATGAACGGCGGGATTTCCAATTTGGAAACCAAGATGCCATTGATCACTCCAACCAGTATGCCGACCAGCAGTCCTACAAGAACAGCAACCGGCCACATCGCAATACCGCCGGCCTTGATGATCATTGCGAACAGAATGCCCGCCAGGGCTGCGGTTGAACTGATGGATAGATCAATCATGCCGGAAATGATCACAAAGAATTCGCCGGCGGCCAGGATGCCATAAATGGCCGACTGGCGGAAAACATTGACCATGTTGTTCAAGGTCAAAAAATTCTGAGCCGTAAAAGACAATAAAACGAAAAGGCCCAGTAAAATATAGATGATTGCATAATTCTGACTGGAAACAGCCAGGAACTTTTTAAGATTTTCCTTATATCCTCTTTTGGTGATTTCTGTCGTTGCCATCGACGCTCCTTGATCTTTTCATTGCTGTATTTGCCACATCGCTGGTGTTACAACAGGTCAGCGATGTGGCATTTGTTTTCTACAATCTTACTTTAAATTATGGTGCGGTATAACCAAGAGCCGTGAAGTATTCCACAGCATTTTCGGTGGTAACCACATCAGTTCCTAAATTCATTTCGAAGGTGAATTCCTTGCCTTCATTTAGATAATCGGCAACTGCCTGAACTGACGCTTCTGCGAGGATTGTTGAAGGTGTGATAA
>CAZDUN010000207.1:0-885 GCA_964508615.1 uncultured Pelolinea sp.
GGGCGTGCCGATTGAAGATATCATCGTGTATTCTTCGGATACCGATTTCACCCCCTTCGATAAAGGCGCCTACGCCAGCTCGACCACCTACATCAGCGGCGGCGCGGTGCTGAAAGCCGCTCTGACCGTGCGTAAGGACATCCTCACGCACGCCGCCAAGATGCTCAAAGTGGACGACCCGAACAAATTAACCATCTATGACCGCCGGGTGATCGCGCCCGACGAAAGCTCGGTAACTCTTTCGGAAGTGGCGCTGAGCAGCCTGAACAACCTGGATCAGCACCAGATCATGGCGACCGAATCGCACATCAGCTACGTCAGCCCCCCGCCCACCGGCGCACAGTTCGCGGAGGTGAAAGTGAATCTTGAAACCGGCGAGCTGGAAGTGGAACGCCTGTTGATGATGGTGGATTGCGGGCGCGTGATCAACCCGCTCACCGCCGGCGGCCAGGTGGAAGGCGGCATAGCGCAGGCGCTGGGTTTCACGCTGTGCGAGGATACTTACTATGATAAGGAAGGCCACATCACCAACGACAGTTTCGCGGCTTACAAGATGTATAAAGCTAATGAACTGCCGCCCATTGATGTGATCTTCGTACAAACGGACGACCCCAGCGGGCCTTACGGCGCAAAATCCGTGGCGGAAATCTCGGTGGACGGCACCGCGCCCTGCATGGTCAGCGCTATCCACAACGCCACCGGCGTGTGGTTCCGCGACCTGCCCATTACCAAAGAAAAGTTATTGGCAGGATTGAAAAAATAAAGCAGCCTGCAACGTGAATAGATCCGCCCGCCTGCTGGAACTTTCCGGCATCTTTTTCAAGATCGGGGCCATCGGTTTCGGTGGCCCCGCTGTTACCATCAGCATGATGGAAGAGGAAGCCG
>CAZDUN010000207.1:895-4527 GCA_964508615.1 uncultured Pelolinea sp.
TACTTCATGGAAATGCTGGCCGCCACCAACATTGTGCCCGGCCCCAACGCCACTGAAATGGCCGCCCACCTGGGCTACCTGACAGCCGGTCTGCCGGGTTTGTTGGTGTCCGCCATCTGTTTTATCTTCCCCGGGGCGTTCCTGAGCCTGGTGCTGGCTGTTATCTATACGCAATACGGCAGCCTGCCGGAGGTGGCCGGGGTTTTCAAAGGCATCAACCCGGTGGTGGCAGCCATCCTCACGGCGGCTTTCATGCGCCTGGGCAAGTCTGCTTTCAGCGATTACAAGACCGTTCTGATCGGGTTGGCTGGTTTGATCGCGGCCTTCCTGGGCGTCGCTGAGGTGCCGATCATTTTCGGGGGCGGTTTTTTGGGAATCCTGCTCTACAGCGAGCCAGCCATCAATCTCCTGCCGTTTTTTCTGGGTTTCGTGAATTTCGCGCAGGCCAAAACGCTGGCCAACGATATTATTAAAGATCAATTGGTGCAGATGGGCTTGTTCTTCCTCAAAGTGGGCGCGCTGCTGTTCGGCAGCACTTATGTGCTGATCGCGTTCATGCAGCGCGAAGTAGTGAATCGATATCATTGGCTAAGCTACCAACAGATGCTGGACGCCGTGGCAGCCGGCCAGATCACGCCCGGGCCGATCTCCTCAACGGCTACCTTCACCGGTTACGTGGTGGCCGGTTTTCCGGGCGCGCTGGTGGCCACCCTGGGTATGTTCATTCCTTCATTTCTGATTGTCATTTTTACCGGTAAGTACCTGCCCAAGATCAGCCGCATCCCCTGGGTGCAAAATTTTCTGAAAGGCGTGGTGGCTGCCGCGGTGGCGCTGATCGCTTACGTAACCTACGGCGTTTACCGCGCTTCCGTGATCGATCTGCCCACTGCCTTGCTGGCAGGCGCGGCCTTGATCCTGATGCTGCGCTTCAAAGTGGACGCCCTGTGGATCATCCTGGGTGGTTTCGTTTTTGGGATTGTCAGGGTATTGTTATTCTCGTAACAAGGAAAAGTCAGATGAGCGATAGATCTTTTACGCAATTACTCAGTGAAAAGAAATACCTGGTATCCGACGGCGCCACCGGTACCAACCTGATGCAGCGCGGTTTGCCGCAGGGTATTTCCGCTGAAGATTGGGTGCTGCATAACCCGAACGCCATCGCCGGTTTATATCGTGATTTTGTGCAAGCCGGAGCGGATATCATCCTGACCTGCACCTTCGGCGCTTCCCGCCCGCGCCTTGAAAGCGCCGGCCTGGGCGAGGAATTCGAACGCGTCAACCAGAGCGCAGCGACATTGGCCAAAGTGGAAGCGCAGTCAGGCGGCGTGCTGGTGGCCGGTTCACTGGGCCCGTTGGGGCAGATGCTCAAACCGTTGGGACTGCTGGATGAAAACGACGCCGAAAACGCTTACCGCGAACAAGCCGAGGTGCTTTCAGCGGCGGGTGTTGACCTGCTGCTGGTGGAAACGCAGTTCGATCTCAATGAGGCGCTGGCGGCTGTGCGCGGCGTTAAAACAGCCAGCAATCTGCCCTTGATCGTATCTTTCAGCTTCGACCGCGGCACGCGCACCATGATGGGCGTCAGCCCGGCCAAATTCGCGCAAGCCATGCGCGGCATGGGATTGGCGGCGCTCGGCATCAATTGCGGCAAGAGCCTGGAAGAAAACCTAAACGCGCTGAAAGAGCTGGCGGGTACGACTGACCTGCCGATCTGGTTCAAACCCAACGCGGGCTTACCCCGGCTGGATGAAAGCGGCGTGCCGGTGTATGACGTCACGCCGGAGATAATGGCCGCGCAGGTGAGCGCCTGGGCGCAGACCGGCGCGCGCATCATGGGGGGCTGCTGCGGCACCTCGCCCGCTCACCTGCGAGCCATTTCCGCGCAAGTCAGGCAGCTGAGCGGTTTCTAGCCCGCATGAATTCTTCTCCCACCTTCCATATCGGCGCTATCCCGGTACATGGAGACGTCATCCTGGCGCCCATGGATGGCATCAGCGACGCGCCCACCCGCGCCTTATACCGCCGCATGGGATCGGCCGTTACTTACACGGAATTCATCAATACGCTGGACGTGGCCGGGGGATTGAACGGCTTGGCGGAACGCGTTACTTTTTCTGAGGAAGAACGTCCGGTGGGTTTCCAGTTGTACGGCAGCCAGCCGGAGCAATTCCTGCATGCCGCGCGTTTATTGCTGCCGCTCGAACCGGATTTCTTCGATATCAACCTGGGCTGTTCGGTGCAGCGCGTGGCGGGGCGCGGCGCGGGAGCCGGGCTGCTGGCCCAGCCGCAAGTGATCGCCGAGATCATGCGCTGCATGACAAATGAATTCTCAGTACCCATTACAGCCAAAATGCGCATCGGATTCGACAGCGCCACCCGAAATTACCTGGATGTCGCGCACCTTTTGGAAGCGAACGGCGCTGCCGCCCTGGCGGTGCACGGGCGCACGCGCCGCCAGAAATGGAGCGAGGCCAGTGACTGGCAGCCCATCCGGGAAGTAAAAGAGGCCGGTTCCATCCCGGTGGTTGGCAATGGCGACGTTGCCTCGGTCAGCGGTATCCAGCGCATGCTGAATGAAACCGGCTGCGACGCCGTGATGGTCGGGCGCGCCGCGCTGGGCAACCCTTGGCTGCTGGGGCGCGTGGTAAAAGTTGATTTAAGCCGTGAAGAAATCCTGGGTGTGATCCGCGCGCATTGGGAAGGCATGGCGGATTTCTATGGCGCCGAAAAGGCTTCCTTCACCTTCCGCAAGCATCTGAAAGCGTATCTGGACTGCCCACAGTTTGCCGGCATCGATTACGCCCCCATCATCACCAGCCTGGAGCCGCTGAAAGCATTGCAGGAAGCGCTTAGGTGACCAGCTCTGTCGGCATAAAGCTGTAACGGTTGCAGTACACCACACTCGAGCGCTCCTGGTCGATATCAACCAGGGTGACAGCCCCATTGAACAATTCGAACCAGGTATGCTCCGGGCGCTGAATGCCCAAAACTTCCCACATGAAGTGGTTGTAAAAGCCGCCATGGCTGATCAGGATAATTGTGTCAGCGCTGCCCAGGTGGCGTTCTTTGAGCGTTGCGATCATCCGTTTGGCGCGTTCGGTCGATTCCTCGCTCTTTTCGAACGGCCGGTCCCACCAGCCTTTATGCGCTTCCAGTTCTTTGGGAAGCACCAGGTCGGGGTAGCGGTTGGCCAATTCAGCCGGCGTGCTGCCAACCATGCCGGAATATTCTTCGCTTTCTGGATCATAACTGAAAATGCCGCCGGTCTCGTGGATGTCGGGGAAGGCTACCAGGGGCAAGTTGAGGTGGTCGGCAATGATCAGTCCGGATTGAATGGAGCGCTCCATCAGGCTGCAGAACAGGTAAGCCACGCCCGCGTCGGAAGATGAACAGGAAGGGTCGCCGGCTGCGCCGTTAACCCCCGAAAGGAATAAAACCAGAAAATGGCCCGTGTAGGCCAGTTGGCGCTTGCCCTGTTCGGTTAAATCCGGGTCGGGCACACGCCCGTGATGCGATTGCGTGCGCGCCCATAGGGCGTTGTTTTCAGATTGTCCGTGCCTGACGAAGAAGATGCGCATGGTTTGCCCTTTTCAAACGCCCTCAATTGTACACGAATTAATAAAATGCGAATT
>CAZDUN010000208.1:0-4440 GCA_964508615.1 uncultured Pelolinea sp.
ATTTCCGGATTAAAAAACCAAATTAAATTCCCCCGACGCAGTGCATAGTACAATCATAAAGAGAGGTACACATGCCCAAGACCCTTTATCTAATCGATGGACACGCGCTGGCCTACCGCGCGTATTTCGCCATGCTTTCCACCGGCTCCCGCTTTCAAACCACCAGCGGAGAACCGACCGCGGCCACTTTTGGATTCACCAATATCCTGTTGAGTATTTTGGAGAAAGACAAGCCGGATTATCTGGCGGTGGCATTCGATACCGGCAAAACCTTCCGCAATGAACGCTACCCGGAATACAAGGCCACGCGCGCCAAGATGCCGGATGACCTGATTACGCAAGTAGAACGCATCCGCCAGGTGGTGGATGCCTTCAATATCCCGCGCCTGGAGAAAGAAGGCTATGAAGCCGATGATGTGCTCGGTTCGGTGGCGAAACAAGCGGCTGAGAAAGGCCTGGGAGTGAAGATCATCACCGGCGATCGCGACCTGCTGCAGCTGGTCACTGACCGTATCGTGGTCAACCTGACCGGCGGCAAGCTCTCCGAAGCGCAGGATTTTTTCCCGGAGGATGTGCGCAAGAAAATGGGCGTAAAGCCCACGCAAGTTGTCGATCTGAAAGCCCTGATCGGCGATACTTCGGATAATATCCCCGGCATCAAGGGCGTGGGCGAAAAGACCGCCGGCAAGCTGCTGGAACAATACCCGACCCTGGATGAAGTCTATGCTCACCTGGATGAGATCACCGGCCGCACGGGTAAATTGCTGGAGGAGGGCAGGGAAAGCGCCTACCTCAGCTATGACTTGGCGCGCATTCACACAGATGTGGACGTCCAGCTCGACCTGGAACAGGCGCGTACCGATAACATGAATATCGGGAGCGTCACTGAGCTTTTCCGCGAGCTGCAGTTTCGCACGCTGACCTCGCGCCTGGAAACCCTGCTTAACAAGGGCGTGATCGGCAGCGGTGAGCAGCTGGCTTTGTTCGGCGAAGAACCGGTCAAGCTGGGTTTGCCGCCCAAGTATGAATTGGACGTAACCGTGGTGGATTCGGAAGAGAAACTGCAAGCACTGCGGGAGACGCTGAAAAATGCCCGGCAGATTTCTTTTGACACGGAAACCACCTCCACTGACCCGATGCGCGCCGATCTGGTGGGTATCTCGCTGGCAATCGAACCGGGCAGCGCTTATTACATCCCGGTCGGGCATACCGGCACAGCCGCGCAGCTTCCGCTCGAAGCGGTGCTGGCTGCGCTGCGCCCGGCTTTCACGGATGCCCTGATTCCCAAGATCGGCCACAATCTGAAATACGACTGCCTGACGCTGCGCTGCAGCGGGTTGGAAGCCGCGCCGCTGTCTTTCGACACCATGATCGCGGCCTGGGTGGTGGAACCTGACAGCCGCCGCCTGGGATTGAAAGCCATGGCCGAGTCAGAATTGAATATCAGCATGACCCACATTGAGGAGTTGATCGGCAGCGGGGGCAAACAGCTCACCATGGACAAAGTGGCGATTGAAGATGTGGCGCCTTACGCCGGAGCGGATGCCGAGATCCCGCTGCGCCTGATGCCCATCCTGCGCCAGCGCCTGGAAGCCCAGAACGTGCTGAACATTTTCGAGAAAATTGAAATGCCGCTGATCCCGGTGCTGATCGATATGGAATATGCCGGCATTGCCGTTGACGCGGATTTCTTCACCAATTTCGCCAAGGAGTTGAACCGGCGTATGGTGGAGCTGCAAAAAGATATCTATAAAATGGTGGGCTACGACTTCAACCTCAATTCAACCCAACAGCTCTCTAAAGCCCTGTTTGAAACGCTGCACCTCACGCCACCGGATTCAGGCAATAAAACCAAGGCCGGCCAGTACTCAACAGCCGCCGGCGTGCTGGAGGAGATGAAAGATCAGCACAAAGTGGTCGAACTCTTGCTGGAATACCGCGAGATTTCCAAACTGGTTTCCACTTACCTGGAAGCCCTGCCCAGGCAGGTCAACCCGCGCACCGGCCGCGTGCATACTTCTTTCAACCAGACCGGTTCGGTTACCGGGCGCCTGGCTTCATCCGACCCCAACCTTCAGAACATCCCGACCCGCACCGAACTGGGCCACCAGGTGCGGCGCGGCTTCATCGCTGCCCCCGGCACGCTGCTGCTTTCGGTGGATTATTCGCAGATCGAATTGCGCATTGTAGCGCATATGGCGGATGACCAGTCCATGCTGGCGGCTTTCCGCGCCGGGCAGGATATCCACGCCGCCACCGCGGCGGCTATCTATAACGTGCCACTGGAAGGGGTCACCAAGGAGCAGCGCCGCCACGCCAAAGCCATTAATTTCGGTCTGATTTACGGCATGAGCGCCTTCGGCCTGACGCGCACCACCGACCTGACACTGGCGGAGGCGGAGAACTTCGTTAAGGCCTATTTCGCCAAGTTCCCGGGCGTGAAGAGTTACCTGGATGGCATCCGCCGCCAGGCGGCCGAGCGCGGTTACGTGGAAACCATGCTGGGGCGCAGGCGTTACTTCCCCGAACTGCGCAACCCACCCACGCCGCAGGTGCGGGCGCGCGCCGAGCGCGAAGCCATCAATGCGCCCATCCAGGGTACTGCCGCGGATATTTTAAAGGTGGCCATGATCCGGCTGCCGGATGAACTGAAGCGGGCGGAACTCAACTCCCGGATGCTGCTGCAGGTGCATGATGAACTGCTGTTGGAATGCCCCCGGGATGAGCTGCAAAAAACCATCGAAGTGGTCAGCCGCACCATGGAAAATGCCTATCAACTTTCGATCCCCCTGGAAACCGACGCGGCCTGGGGCGATAACTGGGGCGACCTGAAGGGCAGCGCGGATTGATAAAAGACCTGTCACGCTGAACGAAGTGAAGCATCTCGGTTTGCATGCCGAGATGTTCTCCCAGCGAGTGATTCGTGATCGTACTTCGGGCTCAACATGACACAAGCATGGTTGGCTTGTTGGGTGGGATTCTATTTATGCGTAGGTCGCACATTCCTGTGCGACAAAATTGAGGTGAGGATGCCAGGCACGGCCCTGCGGGGCGCAGGTGAATGCCTGACCTACTCTTGCAAAATGTAGGTCGCACATTCTTGTGCGACAAAGAATAGGCCAAAATGTCAGGCATGCCCCTACAGGGAACGGGTGAATTCCTGACAAACGACTCGTGAATTGTAGAAGATGTCAGGCACGCCCCTGCGGGGTGCAGGTGAATGCCTGACCTACGCCTGCAAAATGTAGGTCGCACATTCTTGTGCGACAAAAAAAAGCCAAAATGTCAGGCATGCCCCTTCGGGGGCAGGTGAATACCTTACCTGCACAGCTTACTACTCGATTTTCGGGACGAGATTCTTCGCCTGCGGCTCAGAATGACAAATGATTTGTCAAGCTGAATGAAGCGATTGAGCAGTATGGATGCATATTCTTGTGCGAAAAGATCTACTGAAAGGTGCAGGTCGTGGATTCTTGTGCCAGATGAAAATAACCAAAACTACAATACTGCCGGGCGGGAGTAACGGATGGGAAAGCCCAAATGGCCGGCATCATTGAAGCAGCGCACAATGGCGCGCTGCTGGTAAAAATCCACGATGCTGATGGAAGTATTCTCAACCGAAATAAAGATGGGCTGCTCCAGGGGAAAACCCAGGTAGTGGGCGAACATATATTTTATAAAGCCGCCATGCGAGACCGCCGCCACGCATTTACCGCGGTGTTGATCCAAAAAGTGCACAGTGAAATGCTCCACGCGCGCGCGGATCTGGGCGAAGCTCTCGCCGCCCGGATAGGCGGGCTTGGCCGCGTCCCCGGGTGATGCGATGTTATAAAGGCGGTTGGTCTGTTGGTAGAACTGCGGCGCAAGCGTTTTCAAATCCTCGAAACGTTCGTTGTCGATTTCTCCAAAACCAAGCTCCGCCAGGTCAGAGTTGATCTCGATCTCGAGCCCGTACCTGCGGGCGACAAATTGGGCGGTTTCCTGCGCGCGCGGGTAGGGGCTGGAGTAGATATGATCGATCTCGTACAGCCTAAACAAACGCTCAGCCAATTTTTTGGCTTGAGTGCGCCCCTGGCGGTCGAGGGATGCATCGGTCACGCCCTGCATCCTGCCGGCCGCATTCAGCGCGGTTTGGGCGTGGCGCAGGATGAACAGCCGGGTATATTCCGGATTATGGGGGATGCGCTGATTCATGCGTTTCAGGATGTTTTTCTGCCTCTGGACTTTCTGGGATTTGGCCGGGTTTTGTAAGCCGGGACAATGATTTTGTAGAGTTTGCAGACCCTTTCATCCAGCATGCGGCTGCGGATGCGCGGGTCGATTTCTTCCAGCGAGGAGGAAGTGGTGATCACGGTGGGCAGGCGTGTTTCATAGCGGTAATTCAGCACCTGGAAGAGTTTTTCGCGCGCCCAGGGGGTGGCGTTTTGCGTGCCCAGATCA
>CAZDUN010000209.1:0-4422 GCA_964508615.1 uncultured Pelolinea sp.
CTGAAGGGCTTTTCGTGCACGTCCAGCCCCAGCCCGAGGCCGATGCTAAGCGTATAGCCTTCATTCAGGTTGGGTTGCTGGCGAATTGTTGCGTGTCCCATTTTTTCGTACATCTCGCAAGCCATGTTCTGATAGTCTTTGTAGAGTGTATTTGGCTGCAAGGATTCGATAATATGGTGGTGCACTTCCAGCGTTTGTTGGTAGAGCCTTTGGACCTCCTGTGGGGCGTAACCCAGACACCAAGTGCGCGTGAAATCATAGAAATAGCCGCCGCCCTTTTCACAAGGGAAAATATCAAAGACAATTGGAACGCCAATTCGCAGCAGGTCCTGCGGATTGCCGGTATTGTGCGGTACACCGGCATCACGGCCGATGGCGAAAATGGTCTCTTCAGGGTTCTCGGCGCCCAATTCAGCCAGCCACAGGTTGATTTTTTGCTTAACTCTTCCAATGGTCACCCTTTCGCTGTATGAATCGCACAAAACTTCATCCTTGACCCGGCATGCAGTCAGGAAATCCGCTGTGCGTTGCACCACTTCAACCGTGAGCTTTCCAATCTGGCGGATGTGTTCAGCTTCCTCGGGCGTTTTCGTCTTACGCGCCTGCAGCAGCGGGCTGTCAGATATGAATCCTGTGAATTCGATTTCCGGTAAATAATCCCGCAGCCTGGAAATAAGCGCCATGAACATGTTGAGGTTTTCACGCCCGGATACCGCCACCTTGCCTTTCAGCAAGCCGATTTCGTGAAATACGTCGCGCAGGCGCAATGCAAGGGCGTCCGCTGTGTTTTGACCGGTTTTTTTCAGGTAGGTTTCAAAAGGGAATTTTTGTTCGTAGCATTGCGTTTCCAGGCCGCATTGCTGTGCTTCTTCACGCTCCATATCGGAGAAATGAAATACCAATGGTTCTTTACCGCGCAGCTTGAACAAATCCACCTGGCTGGCGTGATGAATGCCGGTAAAATAAACCATATCGGGGTTGTTATACATATTTCCCGTCACCCATAGGGCGTTCACGTCAAAATTCTGCATGATTCGGTCGAGATCGCTTTTCATGTGATTATTGCTTTCCAAAAATCAAGGTTTTTATTTCAAAACTTGCCGGAGATTATCGATTACCTGAAGGTCCTGTTCAGGGAAAACCGTGCGCGGATCTAGCACGACCCGATCATTCTCGATTCTGGCAATCAGCGGCAGGGGCAGCGCGCGCAGCCTGGCCAGGATTTTGTTCGGGTTCGGCGCTGCCAGCAGCAGCAGCCAGGTCGGCAGGCTTTCCTCCGGCAGGCTGCCCCCGCCGATCATGGATTTTCCTTGGGTTACATTCCCGAATCCGAGCGCTTTTTTCCATGCTTCCGCCCGCTGGTGGATAAGGTCCTCATCCATGGATATCATTTGCCAAACAGGTATTTTAAGGAGAGCTTCTCCCTTTAAATAATGGATCAGTGTCGCTGAAAGCCCTGCCAGGCAGAGTTTATCCGCCCGCACTGCGCGCGCCAGCGGATGACGCTTGATTTTATCCAGCAGTTTTTCCCGTCCGATGATGATCCCGGCTTGCGGCCCGCCCAATAATTTATCGCCCGAAAAGCAAATGACGTCCGCTCCAGCCGCCAGGGACTCCTGAACAGTCGGTTCATGCCCCAAACCAAAATCAGCCGTATCCAGCAGGGCACCTGATCCCAGGTCATTCACCAGAGAGACGCCGGCCTGGTGCGCGGCAGCGGCGATATTAACCAATTCCGGTTCGGTTGAAAAACCGATGATTTTAAAATTGGAATGGTGCGCGGTCAGCACCAGCGCGGCAGGTTCCTGCAAAGCTTGTTCATAATCCGCGAGGTGCACGCGATTGGTCGTGCCGATGGCGACCAATTTGGCGCCGGATTGGCGCATGACATCCGGAACGCGAAAGCCGCCGCCGATTTCAATCAACTGCGAATTGGAAATGATGACCCGCTTTTTTGAAGCCAGGGCGCTGAGAACCAACAGCACCGCCGCGGCATTATTGTTGACCACCAGCGCGCTTTCAGCGCCAGTCAGGCGCTGCAAGAGCGAGGCAGCATGGATGGAGCGGCTGCCGCGTTTTCCGGCGGTCAGGTCGTATTCCAGATTGGAATAATTCGACGCCGCGGCTTGCATGGCTGCCTGGGTTTCGTGACTCAAGGGCGCGCGGCCCAGGTTGGTGTGCAGGATGACCCCGCTGGCGTTGATCACCGGAACCAGCGATGGCTGCAGCCAGTCTGCCAGAAGCAGCCCGGCGTTCTGAATAATTTGTTCAGCTGAAGGTATCTTTTCGCTTTTTTTGATACCCGCGCGAATGGAATCCAGCGTCTCACGCACGGCCTTTAAAACCAGGTTTCGGTTATATTGTTCCAGTAAGGATTTCGCTGGTTTCTGCTGAAGAATCAGATCAACGGACGGGATATCCCGAAAATCATCCATGGCTTTCTTCTTCGGGTTTGAAGGCGGCTTTCTCGGCCATGCGCAGGAAGACTTCCAGTAAAATGAACCCAGCCGCCAGGATGAGGATGATCAGGTTAGTCAGGATGCGGCCCAATTGCAGCCATACGCATAAATCGATAAATATGCTGAACAGAATGGCTTCGCGCAGCAGCACGGCAATTGGAATGTATTGTTTGGCTAACCGGCGTTGGACTATGTAAACCGCGGGCAAAGCGAGACCGGAACAACATATTGTCAGAAAGAAAAAGAACAACCAGCGGGGACCGAGTGTTGGTTCCGAAAAGACAATTAAAAAGATCAAGCCCAGGAATCCGGTTATTCCCAGGATGAGACTGATTAGAAAGAGCTTACCAAAGGGCGGCAGGTATGAGCGGTGTTTCATGCTGAAATGATTATATCCCAGCCCGTTGATCCGGCTGTAAAATCGTTCGACAATACCATACTCAAATATCCTTTCCTGGTGTAAGGTATATAATTGTGATTCTGTCCCGAGATCGGAGTAGCATGTTCAAGCAAATTAAACAACAATACCTCTCATTCCCGCGCACATTTCGCGTGTTAATTGCCGGGACATTCATCGATCGGGTCGGCGGAGCGCTGATCTTCCCATTCCTTTCTCTTTATGTAGCCCAGCGCTTCAATGTGGGTATGACCGAAGTTGGTTTGCTTTTCGGCCTTTGGTCAGTCAGCAGTTTAATTGGCAGCATGATCGGCGGCGCATTGGCTGATAAATTTGGTCGTAAGTTCGTGTTGATCTTTGGATTGATTTTTAGTGCGACTTCAGCATTATTCATGGGCTTTGTTGATAATATGCGGGCTTTTTATTTTTTGGCCGCTTTTGCGGGCATCTTTTCAGATATCGGCGGGCCGGCGCAGCAAGCCATGGTGGCGGACTTGCTGGTGGGTGAACAACGCGCGGAGGGTTTTGGCCTGGTCAGGGTGGTGGGTAACCTGGCGATGACCATCGGGCCGGCCATAGGCGGTGTGCTGGCCGGCATTTCATACCAGTTGCTGTTTATCATTGATGCCTGCGCCAGCCTGATCACTGCGCTGATCGTATTTAAAACCATCCCTGAAACCAAACCTAAAAAAGCGGAAGGACATCCAACCGAGAGCATTGCCCAAACCCTGATTGGCTACAGCCGGGTGACGAAAGATGGACTTTTCATGGCTTACATCGGCGCCACGGTGATCATGGTGTTGGTTTATACCCAAATGTACAGCACCTTGTCGGTATTTCTAAACCGCGTTCACGGCATTCCCGCGCAGGGTTTCGGCTACCTGATGAGCATGAATGCGTCCATGGTGGTCATCATGCAATTTGGTATCACCCGCCGCATCCGTAAATACCCGCCCATGCCGATGATGATGCTGGCCACTGCGCTGTATGGCATTGGGTATACCATGTTTGGTTTTGTGGGCGAATACCCCTTATTTATGCTGGCTATGGCGACTATCACGCTTGGCGAGATGGTGCACATCCCGGTGGCGCAAGCCTTGGTGGCCTCCTTCGCGCCGGAGGATATGCGCGCGCGTTATATGGCTACCTATGGTTTGGGATGGGCGATTCCCAACAGCGTTGCGGCCTTGCTGGCGGGACTGGTGATGGATAATTTTGAACCAAACTGGGTTTGGTACATCGCGGGTATCCTGTCATTGGTGGCTATTTTCTTATTCTGGTTGCTGCATCTGCGCACGCGCAAGCGCCTGGTTGAAAACCGAACCATTGAATCTGCTGTTTGATTTTCTTTTCAGCTAAAGACGTTTCATGCAGAAATTCTTTAAAGACCTCTATTCCGAATATTCTCCTAAATTATGGGTGCTGATCGGCGTGTATTTTATCGACTGCATCGGCGGAGCGCTGATTTTTCCATTTCTGTCGCTCTCGGATACTTTTTCCTGAAAAAACGGGTCGGGGATGATTATTTCACGCTTGCTTATTCAACTCGATCTCGCGCGGTGATTC
>CAZDUN010000210.1:0-4408 GCA_964508615.1 uncultured Pelolinea sp.
GGCAGCCGGATGTTTTGGCAGTCGGCATGGTACTGATCCCGCTGGTATTGGGACTGGCGTTAATCCTGCCGGGCAACCATGTCCTCCCCCTGGCTGACCTCGCAATCGGCACTCCTTTCCTGATCAGTATGTGTATGCCGTTCCTGAAGCGCGGCAACTTTGTCAGAGGATTGATCGCAGGCCTTTTCGTTTTCGCTGCGGCGCTGTATATTTCCGGCGATCTGGCTCCTTTGTACACAAAGGCTGGTCAAATGATTGGCATGAACGTTCAGGACGGTGTCGTTTGGACGAGCATGGCTGCCGGTTCAAACTGGATAACCTGGGTGTTGGTGAAACTTTTCGGATTATTCGGTTATACAATTTAGCATATAATCATCTTAGCAGTGGGTGGTGAAAAACATCACCCACTACTATTTAAGAGGTGTTCCATGGTGAAGAAAAAAATATTATCCGTTTGCGGCACGGGCGGCGTTACCTCGAGCGTTATTACCAGACGAGTGCGAGAGATCGCAGAGAAAAACAATATCGAAGTGGACATTACCAACACGAATGCGTTTGGCATAAAGAGTCATTTGGAAGCTCAAAAATTTGACCTGATCGTTTCTTCGACGCGTGTGAAATCTCCAGACGAGAACATCCCGGTTGTCAATTGCATGGCTTTCCTGGTTGGCGACAATGAGGAAGAAGTGATCAGAAAAATCCTTGAGGTATTATCCAAATAGTAATTTAGCGCACACTGTTTGATTGAAATAAATGGGCAGTAGGCAGGATTTGCCCATTCATCAGAAATTATTTCTCATTGTTAAAAACAGTCATCGATTTATTCCAATGACTGTTTAATTTGTTAAACCAGGATCAGCCAGTATAAACCACTTTGCCGCCGACCATGGTCATGGAAACGGTGGTGGTGTTGAATAGCTCGCCGATGCGCAGGCGGGCGGGGTCTTCATTCCAGACCACCAGGTCAGCCAGCTTGCCGGGTTCGAGTGAACCCTTGATGTTTTCCTCGTGGGAGGCATAAGCCGCTTCGATGGTGTGGGCGCGCAGCGCCTCGCTGAAAGTCAGGCATTGGTCAGGCCCGACCACATTTTTATTGAATGTCAGACGGCTCATGCCGCCGGCCATGGTGGCTTGCGGATTATGGAAGGGCACGCTGGGGGCATCCGAGCCGATGGTGAGATGAACGCTATTATCGAGCCATTCGCGCGTGACGATGATGCGGTCGAGCATATTCTCGCCGAAGTTATTGGCGTAGCTGTCGCCAGCCACATAGATAAAATGCGGGTTGGCGCTGGCGACCACACCCAGGTCGCGCATGCGCGTGGTGGCTTCGCGCGTGGTCAGCACCAGGTGCTCCAGGCGGTGGCGCGGATCGGAGCGGGGATTGGCGTTCATGGCCTGCTCGTAGGCATCCAGCGCCAGGTCGGCGGCCGCGTCGCCGACGCAGTGCGTGCAAATCTGCAGGCCGGTATCATGCAGCGTGCGCACGACCGACTTGAAATTATCCGGATCCCAGGTGGGCATATCCCAGGAAGTGCCATGGTGCGGCTGGTGGCAATAGGCAGTAGGCGCCTGGCCGTCGATCAGGAATTTGAAGCCGGCCACACGCGAGAAATCGTCCTGGTAATACTCGAGCATGTCGACCTTTTCGATATCCTCCGGCCATTCCAGGGTGAGGTAGAGCGCGGAGCGCAGGTAAAGCTGGCCTTCCTTGGCGAGGTCCTGGTAGGCCTTAAATTGATCCAAACCGCGCACGTTGTTATCCTGGTAGCTGGTAACACCGCAAGCCGCCATGATCGGCTGGGTGTTAAGGATGGCCTGCCGCAGGGTATCGTAAGTGATGGGCGGAGCGACACGCCGCAGCACGTCCATGGCGCGGTGATTGTAAAACACGCCGGTGGGTTCACCGTCCGCGTCCTTTTCGATGATGCCGCCCTCGGGGCTGGGAGTAGCGGCGGTAATGCCGGCCAGGTTAATGGCAGCAGAATTGGCGCAGCCCCAATGCCCGCCGATATGCATGACCCACACCGGATGGTTCGGCGCGGCGGCATCCAGCTCGTAGCGATTGGGGAACATGTTATCGGTCAACACCAGGTAATAGCCCTGGATCCATTCTCCCTCGGCCTTGGCAGCCGCGGCTTCGGCGATAGCAGCCTGCAGGGTGGGAACGTCTTTCACATCCGGCGGCAAGAATGGAATGTAATATAAATAGTCCAATCCGATGACGCGGAAATGCACATGCGGATCGATGAATCCGGGTGAGACGGTTTTGCCCTGCAAATCGACCACCTGGGTTTGTTCGCCGGTAAGCAGCGCGATTTCTTCATCGGATCCGACAGCCTGAACCAGACCACTCTTGAGCGCCAGGGCCTGGGCCTGGGTATCGGCAGCATTCACGGTGAGCACTTTGCCATTTAAAAGGATTATATCGGCAGCCAGCTCAGGGGATGCCAGGGAGGCGGGTGAATTTGTTGTGGAAATAGAGGAGAGCAATTTACCCTGTCCGCAGCCAGCGGCTACTCCCAATAAACCGAGCCCGCCGGCCTGCAAGAACTGGCGCCTGGAAAGCTTTTCGAACAAAGCGTTATTCTTCATTTGACCCTCCGGGAACCTGTTATATTCATTATAGGGAATTCGCGGAGGGAAACAATACCGAGATTGAAGATTGTATAAATAAATTAAGGGATGAATACCGCCTTGATGATTTCTCCTGAGAGCGCTTTGCTCAGGCCTTGATTGAAATCGACCAACGGGAAGCGGGTGACCAGTTCTTCAACCTGCACCTTACCCTCCAGGATCAGTTCCAAAGCCCGGGCATGATGATTTTTGGCGTAAATGCTGCTGCCGATGATGCGCAGATTGCGGTAATGGATTTGGTTGTAATCCACAGTAATTTCAGAATGCCCTCTCGGCAGGCCGGAAAAGACCACGATCTGTCCGCCTTTATCGCTGATATTGAGCGCCTGATTCTGGACGAGCGGGGCGGCTGTGGCGGTGAACACCAGGTCAAAGCGCCGGCCCCCGAGGGCGTTCTCCAGGTTGGTTTTTATTTCGGTGACATTCACTGTTGCGTCCGGATGGAAGACCCCGGCGACGTGCAAACGCGCATGATTGGGATCGATCAGGGTGATGTGCTGCACCCCTTTCAAACGCAGCAGTTGCAGCAGCAAGCAGCCAATGGTACCCGCGCCGAATATGGCCGCGGAGCGCACCGCGTGAAAATCCACAAAATCGATGGCATTTAAACATGCCGACAACGGTTCGGCTACTGCGGCATGCGCGGCATCCAGCGAATCCGGGATGGGATGAAAGACGCCGTGCTGCAGGGTTTCATCCGGGATGAGCATGTACTCGGCGAAACCGCCCGGCCAGCTCTGGCCGATTTCGCGGTAGCGCTCACAAAATTGAGAGCGACCCTGCCGGCAATAGGCGCATTCGCCGCAGAATACCAGGGGCGCCACTGCCAGGCGCATGCCTATTTTGAGGTCAGTTTGAATCTGAGATGCGATTTCCACAATTGCGCCGCTGATCTCATGGCCGAGAATGAAGGGGGCAGTGACGCGCGGGTGGCCGAACTGGAAGGTGCGCAAATCCGAACCGCATAACCCGCAGGCGGAGACCTTCAGGAGCAAGCCGGGTTGTTCAGACAAGCGCGGAATGGGATGATCTTCGACACGGATATCGTTGGGGGCATAGTAGATGGCTGCTTTCATCACAACAACTTTACCAGATTATTGATTTGAAGAAGAAAGGAAAAAAATCACAAACGTGAAATATGTTAACTTGAAATCTGCCCTGGAATATGCTATAATGCATGTGAGCATATGAACAAGCATGAGCAAATGAACAAATAGTGATGGCAACTGATCCAGTTACCCGGAAGCTGATGTACAAGATTGCTCGAGCCTATTACGATGAGGGTGCGACTCAACAGGAAATAGGCTTGCGATTCGGCTTGTCGCGCGTCAAAGTGGGGAGATTGCTGGATAAAGCACGCCGCGAAAATATCGTGAAAATATCCATCCTGGAACCCAAAGACAATACTTACCTGGAAATCGAGAACAAGATTGAAACGCAATACCAGATCGATGAGGTCGTATTGGTGCCCGCGCGCGAAGACCATCAACGCACACTGCGCGGGATCGGGCAGGCTACGGCGAATTACCTGGATCGCGTGATCACCGGCAACGAGGTGATCGGATTGACCTGGGGGGGCACGCTGCTGGCAGTGGTCGATGCGCTGCATACGAACAACTGGCCGGCAGTGAAGGTCGTGCAGTTATTGGGTGGTTTAGGTTCTTCCGAAGCGGATATGTACGGCGCTGACCTGACCATCCGCGCAGCTCAGACCTTCGGCGCAAAAGCACGGCTGCTCTCCGCTCCGGGGATCGTACCCACTAAAGAAGTC
>CAZDUN010000211.1:0-3266 GCA_964508615.1 uncultured Pelolinea sp.
TATTATATATCGCAGTTAGAACTGAGATTGCTTCGTCGCTACCGCTCCTCGCAAATACAATCATCGGTCAGGCGAAGCAATCCCAACTACAACAGAATAAAAAACCCAGATTGCTTTCCCAAGGGGATGCTGCGCGATCGTCGCCAATGCTCCTCGCAAAAACAACGTCTTTGGCTTTGCGAATCTGGCGAACGGCCGAACTATTAATACTCTACCTCCCAGATGCCTCAACCAATATTACGGCCTGCTTAACCTGCCCGAAAAATACTGTTACACTATAGCGAACATCGTATAATCTAAGTATGGTAGCATTTCCGGCGCAGGAGGTGCGGGAAGGTCAGCATGAAAAAAAGCAAAATCACCGCCCTGGGGATGATTCTGGCGCTGTCGGCCGCGCTGCTGGCGGGCTGCGCGCCAAATGGCGCGCCCGCATCGGAAGGTGACGCGGCTGTGACCATCGAAAACCCCTACGCGCCGCAGGCAGGCGACGAGGGGCTGGAACGCGGCATCGTTTACCTGGACAGCGTGCAATGGGACGCATCCAGTAGCACGCTGACCTTTAGCGGCAACCTGCCCAACCCCTGCCAGCAATTGCGCATAGACGTAAGTCAAACAGGCAGCGAAATAAACTTTGAGGTATACTCCGTATCGCAAGCCGATATGATCTGCGCCCAGATGCTGGAACCTTTTACAGCCATCCTAACCCTGACCAATTTCAGCGCGGATGCATACCAGATCAAGGTGAATGGCGAACTTATCGAGCTGTAAGCGTTATCGCAGCCTGCCGCCGGCTAAACAAAAAGGGATTTTGAGCAAGCAAGCTGATGATACCTGCTAAATTAACCAAACGATCCGGATTATCCATCCTGATTCTATTTTCGATGCTGGCCGCGGCGCTGCTGCAAAGCGGCCCGGCCTTCGCCCAGGAGGGCGGGGAAGAGAATACCCCCGCGCCGACGGTCACCCCCACGCTCACGCCGACCCTCACCCCGACCGCCACCCCGACCGCCACCGAGGAACAGGCGCAGGCGCAGGATGAACCCAACCCGGCCGGCGAACCAACCCTGACCCCCAGCGACACATCCGAACCGGCGCCCACGGAACCAACAGAACAGACGCCCAGCGCAACCCCGCCGGGCGCGCCGACTGAAACGCCCGCGCCGGGAGAAACGCTCACGCCCGAGGCCTCTCCCACAGCGGAGATGAGCGCCACTCCCACCGCCACAGAAGCGGCTGAAATTGTGCCGCTGCTGATGCCGGAGGACACCCGCAACGTCATCCCCGGACAGTACATCGTGGTTTACAAGGCCAGCAAGGGCGACGTGAAGAGCATGCGCGCCGGGCGCGATAAGGTCAAAGAAAAAGGCGGCGAGATCAAGGCCAGTTTCTCGCACGCCATCAAAGGCTTTTCGGCCAGACTGACCGAGGCCGCCCTGCACGAGCTGCGCACGAACCCCGACATCGCCTACATCGAACCCGACCAATACGTGTACGCCATCGACGAGGGCGTGGGGGAGATGAGCACGCAAGACACCTCGGGAAGTCCCGGTTTATGGGGCCTGGACCGCATCGACCAGGTTGATCTACCGTTGGATGATGCCTATCATTACCCGACAGCGGCCGGGGCGGGCGTGCACGTCTATGTGCTCGATTCCGGCATCCGCGCCAGCCACACCGAGTTCAGTGGGCGCATCGGCGCGGGGTATGATTTTGTGGGTGACGACAGCGACCCGAACGATGAAAATGGGCACGGCACAGCCGTGGCCAGCGTGATCGGCGGGACTAATTATGGTGTAGCTAAAGCAGTCACCATTCACGCGCTGCGAGTTTTGGATTTTAAAGGCGATGGATCAGTATCTGACATTGTAGATGCGTTGGATTGGGTAATTTTAAACCATAGCAACCCGGCAGTAATCAATATGAGCCTGGGCATGAACAGCGTTAACTCGACCCTGAATAACGCGGTAGCGAACACCGTGGCGGCCGGCATCACCGTGACGGTCGCATCCGGAAATGTTGAAAGCGATGAATCCTATGATGCTTGCGATTGGTCGCCGGCCTCCGCCTCCAGCGCGCTGACGGTGGGCGCCACAACCAACGCGGACGCGCGCGCCAGTTTTTCTACTTATGGAACCTGCCTGGATCTGTTCGCGCCCGGCCAAAGCATTATGGCCGCCAACAATGATCACGATAGCGACTGGCAGCTGTGGAGAGGCACCTCGATTTCCTCGCCCATGGTGGCGGGCGCCGCGGCGCTTTACCTGGCCGATAATCCTGGCGCCGCGCCGGCCCAGGTGGCTGCCGCGCTGATCGACCAGGCGACGCTAGATACACTAACCGATATTGGCGCAGGTTCAGAAAACCGGCTGCTAGCGGTCTTCAGCGACGACGTTCCGCAGATCACGCTGGCCTCGCCGGCTGACGGCTATGAGACCAACCAGACGGCGCTGACATTGTCCTGGAACGCCGGCTACATCGGCAACACCTACGAATTGCAGGTGGACGATTCCGCTTCCTTCGACAGCCTGTTTTACACCACCAGCACCGAAAGCCTGAGCGCGCCAGTCAGCGGCCTGACGGTCGGCACCTGGTATTGGCGCGTGCGCGCCACCAATCCCTACGGCACCATCGGCGAGTGGAGCGCGGCGCGCAGCTTGATTATCGATCAAACCCCGCCTGACGCGCCGGTGTTGAGTACCCCGGCCGACGGCGCCTACAACGTCGGCACGCCGGCCTTCGCCTGGAGCGCGCCGGCCACGGCGGCTTACTACCAGTTCGAATACAGCACCGTGAATAACGACCCGGATAATAACTATGTTTACCGATCGGGCGAGCTTTCCGCCCCCAGCCACACCCCGCCCAGCATGGCGCAAGAAACTGAATATTACTGGTTCGCGCGCGCGCGCGACGCGGCCGGCAACTGGAGCGCCTGGAGCGCGCCTTTCAGCATCATGATCGTGCCGGCCGCCCCCGGCGGACCGGGGCTGACCAGCCCCGCCAACGGCGCGATCGGCAACGATGACACGCCGCAGTTGACCTGGGCGGCAGTGAGTGACGTAAGCTACCACGTGCAAATCTCGGCGGAAAGCGATTTCGACCCGCTGGCGCAGGAAGCCGATGACCTGACCGAAGAAAGTTTCAGCGCTGCACACCTGGAGGACGGCAAGTATTACTGGCGCGTGCGCTGCAAGAGCATCTACGGCATCAACGCCGGCGGAACCTGGCTGGGAAATTTGACCATCGATACACGCCCCCCCAGCCCCCCC
>CAZDUN010000211.1:3276-4407 GCA_964508615.1 uncultured Pelolinea sp.
CCCAAAAAACTTTACCCCCTGCCCCCCTGGTGGACGGAAATTTTTAAGGGGCGGTGGGTTGAATATCGTATACGGCATCTACGGCGGCTGGAGCTCGCTGCGCTATTTCACCATCGATACAGTCAAGCCCAGCGCGCCCACGCTGCTCAGCCCGGTCAGCGGCGCAAAAGCGTACGTCGTGCCATCGTTTTACTGGAACGCGGTCAGCGGCGCGGCGGCTTACCAGTTCGCTTACAGCTTGAGCGACGATCCCGCGGCAGCCATTTATCTTTCGGGCGAGATCGCCGCACCGATCACTTACCACACGCCCAGCGTGAAGACCCGCGACATGACCTATTACTGGTTCGTGCGCGCGCGTGACACCGCCGGCAACTGGAGCGCCTGGAGCAGTTCGAATTTCCTCACCATCCTGGCCAACATCCCCGCGAAGGCAGTGCTCAGCGCGCCGGCCAACGGCTCGCTGACCAACGACGACACGCCGGAACTATCCTGGACGTTGCTGCCCGACTGCGAGTATTACCACCTGCAGATCAGCAGCATCAGCAATTTCACCGTCATCGTGCAGGAACAGGACGGCCTGACCGGCACGAGCTTCACCCCCGCGGCGCTGGCGGATGGCAAGTATTACTGGCGCGTGCGCGGGCGCAACAACGAAAGCGATTACGGCGCCTGGAGCGCGGCGCGCTATTTTTACGTGGATGACACGCCCCCGGACGCGCCCGCGCAGATTTCGCCGGCGGCCGGGGCAAGCGTGACCGGCACGCCCACCTTCATGTGGTCGCGCCCGTCCGGCGCCAAGTATTACCAGTTCCGCTATGCTGACACGGACGCGCCTGAAACCATCCTGTACCTTTCGGCGGAGACGACCCGTTATACGCTCAAACCGCCGGCCATGGAAGTGATGAACACCTACAACTGGTCGGCGCGCGCGCGCGACGCGGCCGGCAACTGGAGCGCGTGGAGCGCGCCCAGAGAAGTAACCATCCTGCCGCCCTTGCCTGCGCGTCCGCTGCTGGCCTCGCCGGCCAGCGCGACGGAAGTGAACCCGGCTCTGACAGGGCTGGAATTGCAGTGGGGCGCAGTGAATTACGCCGTGAGTTATCAAATCCAGATTTCGCGCGCCTCGAGCTT
>CAZDUN010000212.1:0-4380 GCA_964508615.1 uncultured Pelolinea sp.
AACATGACCGTAGCACAGGTTCGTATGGATAATCGCCTGATCCATGGGCAAATCCTGGTTTCCTGGAATTCCCACCTGAAGATCGATCACTTGATCGTGACAAACGACAAGGTCGCGCAGGATCCAATGCAGGTTACCCTGCTGAAAGCAGTAACGCCGATTGGAGCCAAGGTATCTGTCCTGCCAGTGGCAGATTGCGTGAAATACTGCCAGAGCCCGGCAGCAGAAAAAGAGAATATCTTCATCATTGCCAAATTCCCCGAGGACGGCTGCGAGCTGGTCGAACGCGGGCTGCAGATCCCGGTGTTGAACCTGGGCAACCAGGCTTTTGTACGCGGATCAGCCAAACTCTCTAACACGGTTTTCTTGACCGAAAGCGGCGTGAAGGCTTTGAAAAAGATCCACGAGAAAGGGATCAAGATCACCTGCCGCATGATGCCCAATGAATCGGAGAACGAATTCTGGCCGACCATTGAAAAAACCTACCCGGATTGGGTTAAATAGCCCGGCAGCCGCCAGGCGACAATTCCTTTTTTACAGGAGATCACAACGATGATTCAGGCTGCCTCAGTAGAAATCGATATCACCCCGCCCATCGGTGTGATGATGGCCGGTTATGGCGCACGCCAGGACGCCAGCCGGGGAATCCATGACCCCTTGAAAGCCCAGGTGTTGCAGATCAAGAGCGGCGATGATTCTGTTTTGATCATCACCCTGGACCTGCTGGCTGTGCAAACGCAATTTTCCGATGAACTGCGCACGGCCATCAGCCATGCTACCGGGATTCCAAGGAGCCATATCCTGCTGGCCTGCTCGCATACCCATTCCGGACCGCAAGGATTCAACCTGGATGACGCCATCTTTGCGGAGAAACGCGACGATGCCCTGCAGGCGATCAGCCTGCGCAAGATCAGCGGCGCCTGCCGCTGGGCGAGCACGCTGCTGCAGCCGGCGAAATTATCGCTGGGTTTCAGCCGCGGCGACGGCGTGGGCTTGAACCGCAACGACCCATTGGCGGGCGCGTCCGACCAGCAGGTCAGCGTGCTGCGGGTGGACGATCTGAACGGCAAACCGTTGGCCATACTCTACAACTACGGCTGCCATCCAACCGTGATGGGGGCGGATAACCTGTTGATCAGCGCCGATTACCCCGGCGCGGCGCGCGTCATCCTGCAGGGCGTCTTCCCGGGCGCGGTGATTCATTTCACCAACAGCGCTGCGGGAGATGTCAGCACGCGCTTCACGCGCCGCAGCGCCACCTTCGCGGAGGTAGAGCGCATCGGACAGATCATGGCCGGCGCTGTATTGCAAGCCATGAATAACGCCGATGCGTTCGAGGCGGATTTCGTGAGCGGACATCTGGAGCGCGTGGATTTGCCGCTGAAAGTTTTCCCCTCGGTCGATGAAATCAGGGGGATCAGTCAATCCTTGAAAGAAGAATTGGCGCGCATGCGCGCAGCCCAGGCGCCAGCGGCTGAAATGCGCAAGCTTGTCACCAAGGCCGAGGGCGCGGAAATCCTGCTGCAGCAGAGCGAACAATACGCGGGTAAGGTAGAATTGCAGGCAGAGCTCCAGCGCATGCGCGTCGGCCCGCTGACTCTAATCGGCGTGCCCGGGGAACCTTTCTCGCGGACTTTTCTGGATATCAAGGAACAGACCAAACCCGCGCAAGTGATGTTGATCGGCTACGCCAATGACTGCAAAGGGTATTTCCCCGAAACCGACCCCGGACTGCCGAGCACGTATGAGAATTACGTCAGCCCGTTTTCTTCGGACGCGGCATTGAATATCAAAAGCACCGCCATCAAATTAATCAAGGACTCGCAATGAATGAATCTTGGATCATCCGCCTGTTGGGTATCTTTTTCGTCATGCTGGGCGTCACCATCCGCCTGGGATACCTGAAGAAACTGTACTTCGCCAGCCGGGGCGGGATTTACGGCTATATCCCGATGGGATTGTTGTTCATCCTATACACGTTCTATGAAGAAGTATCCGTGAATAATCCCGACAATATCATCTATTACTATGTCGCTTTCGGCCTGCTGCTGGCTTTCACGCTGTACCTGAGCGTGGCCAAGCCGCGCTTCATCAAACCGAATTGGACGTTGTGGCTGGAAAAATTCCCAGCAACCGTGATCAAAGCCATGACGGAAGAAGTGAAAACCAATCCGGAATGGGAGAAGAACACCGTGGATGAAGAAGCCGTCAATAAGTGGGCAAAAAGCGTCATGCGCAAATGATTTTTGATATACTCTTCGGTCATGACCCATAGCCAACCATTGACCATCATGTGCGATTTCGACGGCACGATCTCGCCCACCTGCCTGTGTGATTTTCTTTATGAGAAATTTGCTGCCTGCGGCGTGCAGTATTCGGAACTGTGGGCGCAAGGGATGATCGGGACGCGGGAGGAGATCGAAACGACTTTTCAATATATCAGCGCCTCACGCGCGGAGATGGAAAAAGCCCTGGATACCGTCGCGATGGTTCCCGGTTTCAGGGAATTTTATGACTACTGCCGTACCAATGGAACTGAACTGGTGGTGGTCAGCGATGGCCTGGAATGGGCCATCCGTTACATGCTTTCACGCGTGGGCGTTGAAGACATCCAGGTGATGGCTAACCAGATTTTCTTCGAAAATGGCGGTTACCGGTTTAATTTTCCCTATTTCGATCCCGCCGCTCCAAAAGCGGGGGTCTATAAAAAAGCCATTGCCGATCAGATCAAACAAGCCGGGAGGCGGGTTTACCTGGTTGGAGACGGACGCACGGATTTCGAGGCGGCGCGGGAGGCGGATTATGTGTTCGCGCGCGACGCGCTGTGGGATTACTGCCAGCAGCATCAATTACCCGCGCGGCGCTACGAGGACTTTTTCGGTATACTGGATTATTTTCGGAAATCCGGTTGAATGATCAAGCCAGGCGTTCTATTTTTAAATTGCAGATAGACGCCTGGATTATTTTCTGTTTTTCTCCGCTTTGTTGGATTGCGCCCGCGCGCGCAGGAACATTTGCAGCGGCAGGGTGATGAGCGCTTGCAGCAGGAAGGTGCCGCCCCAGGCCAGCGCGATGACGCCGAGCACCTGCCACCAGGGCAGGCCGCGCCGGAAGAGCGTGAATCCCAGCCAGATATAAGCCGGGTAGGTCAGCCAAACGGCATATCCCAGGATTTTATAAAGGGCTGTGTTGAAATACACCAGTGTGAGGCTGATAAGCATGGTCAGAACTGCAACCCCGTAAACCAGCCCGGGTTTCAGCGAGAAAAAGATACTGACCAGGCAGAAGACCAGCACGGCGATATCGTGCGGAATCGACTGCCAGCCGATCTGCGATTGCTGGTTGAGCTTGGCTTCCAGCACCTGCCGGCGCACATCCTCGAATTCCTTTTCTGTAAGCAGGTTATATTGCGACATCCAGGTTTTCTTCTGGTCCGCGCTCATCGCTTCCAGTTCAGTCAATTTCAGGTCGAACAACCGGCCGGCCAGCTCGCGGGCGGCATTAAGCTTTTTATCTTTTCCCATGCATAATTCCTTTTTTATGTCCTGAAGATTAGCCTTGTGTTAGTATATCTTATTCAATGACGTAAATTATCCTTTCGGTGGAATGTTCCACAAAATGGATTATGAATCTATATTATAATTGTAATTACATTACTACATTACAACAATTCAAGCTTGTCTTGAATATCAACCCAACAGGAGAAAAAATGAGCAACAATATACAAATCAACGCAGGTTCGATCTTCACCCCCGACGCTGTACTGCAGGAAAGCTGCGTGGTGGTGAGCGAGGCCGGCGAGGTGCGCTACGTTGGCGCGAAAGACAAGGCGCCCGCGGGCGCGGCGCAGACCATCCAGGCCGGGGATCTTCGTTTGGCTCCCGGGCTGGTGGATATCCACGTGCACGGTGGATACGGCATCGCTTTCGGCATCGGCAAAAAATGGGAAGAGGAGCTGCATACCTTTTCCAATTGGGTGCTGAAAACCGGCGTAACCAGCTTTTTGGTTTCATTAGCGGCGCCCACGCACGCGGAGTTGTGCGAAATGCTGACCGCTTACGTCAATTTCGCCGAGAAAGGCCTGCCGGGCGCCCAGCTGGCAGGCATCCACCTGGAAGGGCCTTACCTGAACCCGGAGAGAAAAGGCGCTTTCAACCCGGACTGGCTGCGCAAACCGGATCTGGCAGAAGCGCGAGACTTCATCCGCATTGGCGGCAAATGGCTGAAGCAAATGACCCTGGCGCCTGAACTGCCGGGCGCGGAAGCTGTGGCGGCGGAATTCCACAAAGCCGGCATTGTGGTCGCGCTGGGGCATTCCGCCACCGATTATGACACCGCGCGCGCGGCGCTGATGGGCAATTTCACCCACGTCACGCATAC
>CAZDUN010000213.1:0-2571 GCA_964508615.1 uncultured Pelolinea sp.
GTATTTAAGGCTGCCATGCCGCTTACTGTAGCGGTTTACACCGATAAAGAATGCGCCACGACAACTTTCAGCGGTGTGGCATTCAGTGAATTGCTGACCGCTGCGGGTGTGGCTGATTATGCTTCCGTCACCATGGTGGCGGCGGATGGCTACTCAGCCGAAGTGACCGCGGATGAATTATCCGCTTGCGCCAATTGCATTGTTTCGGTTGACGAAGACGGCAGCTTCAGATCGGTCATGCCTGACCTGGGCGGAAAGATGAACGTAAAGGATTTGGTTGAGCTGCAGGTCAAATAAGCAAGACTGAAATCTATTATTAAAGAGCGTTTCCCGATCGATCAGAAAGGGGAACGCTCTTTTTATCCAATGGGAATATTTGCAGGCATCAACCCGGTTTGACCCGGTAGGCTTCCATCACGTTGGGTAGCGATTCTGTCAAAGTCAACAGGCGGCTGAGCTGGCCGATATCGCCGATGTCGAGCAATAAATTAATGGTTGCCAGGTTGTTGGATATCTTTACGTTGATGTCGCGCAGGTTAACGCCTTCGTTGCCAAGCACGTTGCTGATATCGCCCATCAACCCCTGGCGGTCGTAGGCTTTAACCTGCACCATAACCGGAAATGTGCGTTTAGCTTCACCCCAGCTTACTTTCACGATGCGCTCCTTGTCTTTCATGCGCAGGATGTTGGGGCAATCCGTGCGGTGAATGGTAGCGCCTCTGCCGCGCGTGATGTAGCCGATAATTTCGTCGCCCGGTGCGGGATTGCAGCACTTGGCGAAACTGGTAAGAATACCCTTCAAACCCAGAACGTTGACCGATTCGGTGTCTTTCCTCTCCACGGTCGTCGGGGTGATTGAAAAGAGCGGATCTTCCGTCTCTTTTTCGACTTCCTGGATCTGGTTGATGATCTTGCCAATCGCCAGGTCACCGCAGCCAAGCGCTACGTATAAATCCTCTGAGGACTTGTATTCAAAGGACTTGGCGAGGCCGTCGATATCCAAATCGACAATTCCCAGGCGTTTCATTTCGCGGTCGAGTATATCGCGCCCCTGGGATAAATTTTGCTCGCGATCCTGTTTTTTAAACCATTGGCGGATCTTGGCGCGCGCCCGCTGCGTGTTTACCAGTCCCAGGTGCGCGTTGAGCCAATCACGCGACGGCCCGCCGCGCTTGGCCGTCAGGATTTCAACCTGGTCACCGGTTTTCAGGTGATAATCGAGCGACACCAGTTTACCGTTGATCTTGGCACCGCGGCAGCGGTTGCCGACCTCGGTATGGACGGTGTAAGCGAAATCGATGGGCGTGGCGCCTGCCGGCAGATCAATGATATCGCCGCGTGGGGTGAAGACGTAAACGCGATCCTCGAAAACGTCCGTTTTTACCCCGTTCACGAACTCTTCCGCGTCCTCCACATCCTGACGCCATTCCATCAGTTTACGCAGCCAGTTGATGCGCTGCTGGTAGTGGTCGTCCTGTGAACCTTTCTCTTTATAGAGCCAGTGGGCGGCGATGCCGTATTCCGCGGAACGGTGCATGTCTTCCGTGCGGATCTGCACCTCCAGCGGTTTACCGTCGGAATAAATGACGGAAGTGTGAATGGACTGGTAGAAATTATCCTTGGGAGCCGCGATGTAGTCGTCGAATTCATTGGGGATCGGGCGCCAATGCGTGTGGATGATGCCCAGCGCGGCGTAGCAGGAGGGTATATCTTGAACGATCAAACGCACCCCGCGCAGGTCGCGCACATTCTCGAAGGATTTATCTTTCTGCATCATCTTTTGGTAGATTGAATAGATATGCTTGGTGCGGCCGCTGATCTCGGCTTTGATGCCGCCCTCGGAGAGTACTTTTTCAAGTTCCTGGATGATTTTCTTGACTTCCGCTTCGCGATTAACGCGCCTGTCGGCCAGCTTTTCGGCAATGGCTTTATATTCATCCGGCTGCGTGTAGCGGAAAGCCAAATCCTCAAGCTCCCATTTGATCTGCCAGATACCCAGGCGGTTGGCCAGGGGCGCGAAAATATCCATTGTTTCCTTCGCGATGCGGAAACGCTTGGATTCGGGGATGTAGCTGAGCGTGCGCATGTTATGCAGGCGGTCGGCCAGTTTGATCATTACCACGCGCACATCATCCCCCATCGCCATCAGCGTTTTGCGGAGCGTCTCGGTTGCCAAGTCCTTGCGGCGGCTCTTATCGAGGGTATCCCCTAAAATCAGTTCATCACCTTCAGTATGCCTGATGGCGGTATCCTGGTGATTCTCTTTACCTTCTTCCTTCTCTTTGGATTCTTTGGGTTGTTTTTCTCCGCGCGTTACGCGGGGCAGGTTGGTGAGTTTGGTAACACCATCCACCAGCGTTGCTATCTCATCGCTGAATTTATCCTTCAGGTCATCGAGCGTGATCGAGGTATCTTCGACGGTGTCATGCAGCAGCGCGGCGGCCACGATCACAGCGGGCACTTTCAGCTCAGCCAGGATATATGCAACCGCCACGCAATGGGTGATATACGGCTCTCCTGAGGCGCGCAGCTGCCCTTTGTGGGCGTGCTCGGCGAATTGATAGGCATTCT
>CAZDUN010000213.1:2581-4350 GCA_964508615.1 uncultured Pelolinea sp.
AACTCCCGATCCACAACGCTGTAATTCTCAGGCAGGATTTTCTGCAGATCTTCGTAATTCATGCTAACCTAGCAACAGTAATATCACCTTATGGAATATTTTACAAGCATTCATCTGATATTTTGTAAAAATAAGAAGAGATAACAAACATCTCTTCCTGGCGCAATTGGTTATTCGGAATAGAATTTCCCAATCATTTCTTCCAGGCTCAGATCAGCCAGATGTTCAAGGCGCAGATCGGCGCGTGAGAAATCAAAGGCGCTGGTGACGCTGTTGGGTACGGCAACCGCATGCAAACCGGCGGCCTTGGCGGCGCATATGCCATTATAAGAATCTTCCAACGCGATGGCTTCTTTTGCCGCAATGCCCAGACATTCCAGTGATAACAGATAAAGCTGCGGATGCGGTTTTGGTTGACTGGCATCTTCAATAGTTTTTACGCAATCGAAATAGTGGGCAATCGCATGTTTTGATAGATAACGATCTACCCATTCCCTTTTCGCGCTCGAGGCTAACCCAATTTTTAGACCGAGCAGTCGCGCTTTTATTAGATAATCCCGGATGCCACTGCGCAAGGGCTGCTGGTCGATCAATTCAATCTTGCGCTGCTTGAATTCCTTGAACAAACTTTCTTTATCCAGGTGGATTCCCAATCTGGATTGCAGCACGTCCAGCGCGGAGGTATCATCGTAAACCATACCGATGAATCGGGCGTAATCCTCAAAAGAAAAATCAATGCCGTAACGATGGAATAATTCATGCCAGGCTTTTAATTCCGGCGTTTCGGTATCGATGATCAGCCCGTCGAAATCGAAGATAAGTGCTTTGATGGCCATGCGCTGATGTTCCTTATACAAGATTTAAATCTTCAATTTCCAGGACTGCTTTGATGTGCTGAAGGTCTTTTTTCAAGCTGTCGTTGATGGCTACGCCATCCCTGCGCACCGCCATTTCGTTATAATACTCTTTTTCACCGGCGGTATAAATGCGTGCATGTCCAGGCAGTTTACGCGCCGCGCGCAGTTCGCGCAGCAGGGCGCCGATGTTATGTTTGAATTCATCCAGGGGCAGGAAGTTTTCAATATTCATGGCCATAAAGAAATGCCCCACGCGGAAACGGGTTTCTTCTCCATTGGAAGTCAAACCGGAAAGACCGGAAAGGAATGCGCCCGATTGCAGGGCGGAGGAGAGGATCTCGACGATGGTCGCAAGCCCATAGCCTTTATGGCTGCCTGTTTCTTCCATAGCCCCACCCAAAGGCAGCAAGGCGGCTTCTTCGCTGACCAGCATATCCAGGATTTCACGCGTGTCTGTGAGGGTCTGCCCCTGCGATCCGATCACCCAAGCCGGGTTGGCGGGCTGGTTTTCCTTGCGCGCCAACACCTCAATCTTGCCGCGCTGGGTGATGGAGGTGGCGGCGTCATAAAGAAAAGGAAAGGCTTCATCGCTGGGAGCGCCGAAAGCGATCGGGTTGGTGCCGAGTTTGGGCTGGCCGCTGAAAGTGGGCGTGACGGAAGGGCGGGCGTTGGTGAAACTCATGCCGATCATCCCGGCTTGAACGGCCATCAGCGGATAATAACCATCGATGCCGAAATGAGTGGAATTGCGCACCGCGACCGCGCCCATGCCGAACTGGCGGGCTTTCTCAATTGCCATATTCATGGCGCGATGGGCGATGACCATGCCGATGCCGTGATGCCCATCCACGACTGCCGTGGTGGGTGATTCCCGCACGATCTCAAATTGCGGATTAATTTCGATCAAACCCT
>CAZDUN010000214.1:0-3306 GCA_964508615.1 uncultured Pelolinea sp.
ATAGCAGCGCAGAAGCATCTTCTTTCGATAGAGCTCTATTCCTGTTAAAATTTCTTGCCGCCATGGACAGTTCTTCTTCCAAACTGCTGCAAAATAATTGATGGTCCGGATTTTGAAAGACATACCCGCAATTTTGAGTAACCTCAAATGTTTTCAAGGAACGCAGGTCTCGCTGTAAAATGCGCCCCAGTTTGAATTCCCTTTCCAGCAGTCCCAACAACCCCAATAAAAATGTGCTCTTACCGGAACCGTTTGGTCCCATTAAAGCGATGACTTCGCCTGGGTAAATCACCAGGTCGCGAATGGATATGATCGGCCGATCCTGTCTTTTCACCACGAAATTTTCCAATTCCAGGATCGGTTCCCAATTCACCCGCGCGAGCTTTTCTTTTTTCTTATTCCGCTTCCCCTTGTTAATGACCGCGGATTCTTTTTCTTCTAAATCGACGATCTTTCCTGATTGCATCTTCAGGATGCGCGGGTGATAACAGCGCAATTGCTGGATTTTATGTTCGATAATAACCACTGTCATCCCGCTCAGTTTTTTAAGTTCATTTAATGCTTTGAAAACGGTTTTCGAAGATACGGGATCCAGGTTTGAAGTTGGTTCATCAAGAATCAACACTTCCGGCTGCATGGCGATGGCTGTGGCGATGGCGACTTTCTGCTTTTCACCGCCGGATAACTCCAGCAGGTTCGCATCCAGCAAGGATTCTCCGCGCACAATCGCCAACGCCTGATGAATCCTTTTCTGGATCTCATCAGGCGCAGTATTGCGATTTTCCAATCCGAAAGCCAATTCATCCCGCACAGTCAGCGTGCAAAACTGGTTTTCCGGATTTTGCTGCACCAGATACACTCTGCTGGCCACCTCGGCTAGGTCCATTTCCTCCAAAACCGCGCCATTGACTTCAATGCGCCCCTGGTAATCCCCCTTGAATAAATGATAAAGAAAACCGGATAAAGCCAGCGCGAGCGTTGTTTTTCCACAGCCGGAATCACCCTGGATGACGACCCATTCCCCGCGTTTTACGCGCAGGTCAATCCCATCCAGCGTATTCCCATTACTGCCTGAATAGCGAAAGGTAAGGTTTTTTACCTTGATCATACGATTTACTGGATTTCGATTCTCTCCACCTGCCGGAGGATTATTGTGCCATTCATGTTTCCCAAAAGGAATTCGAATCCACCTTCCTTTGGAAAAGTAAACAAACGCACATCCGCGTTGCCTGTTATTTCTGAGGCTTCAAATGTGGCGCTCCCGGGGCTGCCTGAGACCACAACTTGATATTCAGCGCTCATTGGTTCAGCTTTTGCCACAAGTTCTTCCAATGGAACTCCCTGTAACTTCTCTTGTGCGTCATCAATCGTAAAATAAATACTATCCATGCGATCTTGCCATTCCTGCGGGGTAAAAATGTAGGGATTTTCCAGGTTTCCACTGACCTCCAGGGTGTTTTCCGGCATCACCACCAGGCGCGCAACACCGCGCACCCAGGCTTTGCTCGAAACTGCCCCGACCAGGTTGAAGACCAGCGCATTTTCGTTCTCCTGCATCGTGAGTAGCAGATTGGGGTTGGTTTCGATCTCGTCCATACCTACGAAAAAACTGTATCCGTCGCTGGCTTCAATCATGACCACTCCGTTCGCTTGCCAGGGTTCGGCGGCCATGATCAGATCTTTAAGCAAGATACCCTGGTATTCGCGCGCCACCCCGTTGGATTCAATGCTGACATTGCGCTCCTCGAAAACGGCTGCCTCTGTTGGGTATTCATATGCATGTTCAACATCTCCGCCAATGTTAATGGCGGCGACCTTGTTCTGGCTGCTGTAAATAGCGTAGCCTCCCAGCATGGTCGCAGTGATGGCTGCCAAAATGGCCAGCACCACCCAGATTTTCGCGCGCGGCGTTAGAGCCGATGCATGCGCAGGTCGAATGACGCCGAGTTTTTCCAGCCCAACTGCCAGCGAGCGCGTCATCAATCCCCCAAATATGATTCCCGAAACAAAAGCCATGGCGGAAATGCCAAAAATAGCAGCAAGAGCTAAAATATCAGCTGGCAAGGATGCGAATATCTGAAAAACGATCACGTTGGAAGCAGCAGAAAAACCGGCGGCCAGCAGGAAAAGCAGGCCGTTCTTCTCCTTACGGCTGAAAAGTAACACAAAATCCACAATCAACCCGGCCACGATATCGACGAATACCACCAGGATACCGTGCGTGTTCCCGGTCATCAATTCCACGAAACCTTTCATGATGCCTGTCAGGGTCGCTGCGCCCGGCTTGCGGATAATGGCAGACGCCAACATCAACCAGATCACGTGCAAACCCGCCGCCCATTGGGTTGTCCCGGCAAAACCCAGCATCGACTGAAACAAATCGCCGATCATATTGACATAGGTTCCGGTAATGCCCCCCAAAGCGGATAATGCCGCCATCATCATCAAGTCGCGTGTGGAAAAATAGAAGTCTTTCTTTTTCATTGATACCTCGTCAAATAAAAAAACAGCAACCGGAAAGGGTTGCTGTTCAGGCAAATTACTACAGCACATCTCCTTTCCAAGTTTGGGAGGCATGGCCGTTTCCAACCATACCCTGCCGGTTCAACCTCCATGGATTAAACTTTAGGAAGAGGAACTCGAAGATGCGATACCGCATTCATTTTATCACACAGGTTCCTCTCAACGAATGGTGATTATTTATACATGAATAAATCCCTGCCTTTTTACTGACATTCTGAATGTCATAACTTCTGACGCTATGCTAATCTCTGATAAACAATCATAATAGGCCCGCCTTGATCGAGAATCCTTCCAACAGCGAACTGCGCAGTTTTATCTCTCAAATGCCCAACGCCCGTCAAACAACCTGGGGCAGCTATTGCGTAAGAACCCGCGTCACCGCCCGGTCCCCACAATCCACCTTTATAGTCTCTGATGAAACTCATTCATATCCAACGATCACGCGCGCTATTTATCGCGACATTGAAAAACTGCAAAATGATTTCATTAAAAGACAGCCTATGTTAGCCATGCGGGGCTGGATTGGCGCGGAGCATCCCGCTCGCGTTCCAGTGATGATTTGGGTGGAGAAATCCCATGCCAACATAGCGGCAATGCAGCAGCAATTGCTCTTCACCGTAGGAAATAACCCGCAACCAGCATTTCAGATCATTATCACCCCCACCCTGCCCGCGGCCGGTTACCCGGATGGGCGACTGATCGCGGTGGATCTGGAGAACAATACCACGCGCATCCTGGGAACGGATTACTTCGGGGAATCGAAAAAAGGCGGTCTGCGCATGT
>CAZDUN010000214.1:3316-4251 GCA_964508615.1 uncultured Pelolinea sp.
CATGTGGAACAAGTGGATCTATGACCTGGGCGGGTTGGCGCTGCATGCCGGCTGCAAGGTCTATCGGGATCATAAGAATCGTGAGAAATCCGTGCTGATCATTGGGTTATCTGGTACGGGAAAAACCACCACAACATTCACCCGGCACATGCGTTCGCTGCCTGCGCAGGATGATTTCTGCGCGCTTTTCCCCGGTGGGAAGGTGTTCGCCTCGGAGAATGGCTGCTTTGCCAAGACATTCGGCCTGGAACCTGAACGCGACGCGCTCATTTATCAGGCTTTAACCCGCAGTGATGCTTATTTGGAAAATGTGCATGTTGATGCACAGGGATGGGTGGATTTCGCTGACGGCACCTATACCACCAACGGCCGCGGCACATTTTCACTGAAAGCCATCCCCCATCGTTCTCCGCTGGCGCTGCCACCGGTCAGCCACATCATCCTGCTCAACCGCGGGCAGAGCGTTATTCCAGCCATTGCGCGTTTGAACCGTGAGCAAGCCGCGCTTTATTTTATGTTGGGTGAAACAACCGGAACATCCGCGGGTGGAAAATCCGAGTCTGGGAAAGCTTTGCACGTTCCAGGCACCAACCCTTTCTTTTTCTCGGAGGATGCGCTGCAGGGGCTGCGTTTCTTTGATTTATTGGAAAGCATGCCGGATGCTCGAGTTGTGCTGATGAATACCGGGCGCATCGGCGGCGAGGCAAACGGACAGGCATCCCTGAAAGTGGGCGTTCAGGACAGCTCGCACCTGATCGAGGCTTTGCTGGCAAATGAGCTCACCTGGCAGGCGGATGGGGATTTCGGTTACGAAATAGCCTGCCCCCATCCTGTACTTGAGGTCAATGCGTTTCTGCTAATGCCGCGCCTTTTTTACCAGCGCAATAACCGGCTGGAGGAATATCCGCAGGTTGTGGCGAATTTGAAAGCCAGCC
>CAZDUN010000215.1:0-4226 GCA_964508615.1 uncultured Pelolinea sp.
CCCGGCCCCTGTGCGGGCGAGAAGCCTGCCAGGGCGCTGCGGCGCGGAGGGTGGAACGGATCTTTTTCAGGATTTCCCGAATTTCTTCGGGAAAATCGGCAATGTAATCGTCGATGGTCGCATACGTTTTTCTGGATGTTTCCATTTTCTCTCCGTAAACATTTAATGCGCACTTTCTTCTTCTGCACAGCCACAGGCGTATGACATGCCGGCAGCTTTTTCAAAGGCTTCCCTGCCCTCGTTGAGGGAAAAATAGAGCAAGCCAAAGGCGCCCAGACTATCAACCAGGCCGAAACCGGTCAGCGCGTAGATCAAGCTGGAAGCCAGCAGCACCACGGACATGTAGATGCACACCATGGTGCAATTGGCGTCCGCCAGGATGGGAGCGGAATCCAGCGCGCGCCCGACGCGGCGCTTGGCGGATACCAGCAGCCCCATGCTGGCGATCGAGACCAGCGCGATGACCAATCCGGGCAGGGTGGTTTGCGGTTTGTGGACAGTGAACAGGTTATAGATGCCCGAAATTCCCAGGCCAGCAGCCAGAATGTAAAAAGACGCGCCGGTGAGGCGCAGCGCGCTGCGCTCGAACTGCGAGCGGGGCGTATCCGGGTTTTGGCGGATGCGCAGCACCATGGCAAAGATGCCAATGCCCGACAACACCTCGATGAAGGAATCCACGCCAAAGCCGAACAGCGTCAGGGTCTCATCCTCAACGCCGAAGCGGATGGAAACCAGGCCCTCAGCGATGTTATACAGGATGGTGAATAGGGCCAGCCAGAGGGCGAGCTGCCAGTATTTTTTGGTGGCAAGTGACTGAGAACCACGAATTTCTTCCGTCAACATAAATACGGCCGCTCCAACTTTTACGACAATGCAACTTCGATATAGTTTATCGAATATTTTACATCATTTTTATGAAATAATTATATTATTTTAACTGGTTCTCAAATCCCCAGAAAGTCCAGATAATTATCCGGATGCACTACCCGGAATTCCGAGCCGGGATAATTTCGCGTCCAATCCGAGGGGGTTTGAATGCGATTGCGAGGGGACCATTTGCATTCATACGCAAACAGCCTTCCTTCTCGTTCCTCGACCAGGTCAATTTCCTGCTGATGAATTTTCTCAAAGAATAATCATGAAAAAAATATATTTAATGTTTTCCACGTTTGGAATATGAGCCATCATTCAATAAAATCAGGGAATGCCACTCCCTTCTTTTGGCATAAAACCAGGGAGTGCCACTCCCTGGTTTTATATTGAATTCAGGGAATCCAATTCCCTGTTTTATGTAAATCTATTGCGGATGGTACTCGCCAGCTCCCGCGCACGCGAGGCGGCCATGCCGGTGTAGCCCTCCACCGAAAACAATTCACTCATATCCCCCGGCGCGAGCCAGCAGGTGAGACGCGCATCACTGGCAGCCAGCTCGATCAGCGGGTTATCTTTCCCCAACTGCACAGCTTCCCAGGCGGACATGCTCAACTGGCGTAGGACTTCGTGCAGCTCCTGGCGGTCGGCGCCCTGCTTGACGGCGGCCAACAGCACGCGCTCCAGCGCGGCGAAGGGGCCGAATTTGGCTAAATTGGCCTGGATAGCCATCTCGTTGACGCGCAAGCCAGAGACGATCTCTTCCAGCGCAACAAGCATCTCGTCCAGGGCGAGGAAGGTTTCGGGGAACAACGAACGGCGGTTGGCGCTGTCATCGAGGGTGCGCTCGAGCAGCGAGTTGGCGTAGTTATGCCAGGCGGTCAGCGGCGCGGCGCTCACGGCGCGCGCCAGCGAGCAGACCTTCTCGGCTTCAATGGGATTGCGCTTGAAAGGCATGGCGGAAGAGCCCACCTGATCGGCTCCGAAAGGCTCGGCCAGCTCGCCGATCACTTCCGACTGCAGCAGGCGCAGATCGAAGGCGAATTTATGCGCCGCGGCGGCCAGCCCGGCCAGCGCGCCGAGCAAATCGTAATCCTGTTTGCGCGAATAGGTTTGAGTGGCCACGTCAAAGAAAGACAGATGCAGCTCCCGGCTGACGCGCTCTTCCAGCTTGCGCTGGCCGTCCTCTCCGTAGAGCATGACGCAGGCAGCCGCATTGCCCACCGCGCCCTTAAAGCCCTTGCCCTTGAGCGTTCCGCGCAGGCGCGTAAGCGCTTCAAAATCAGCCAAAAAATCCTGCGCATAAGAGGCCAGGCGGTAACCCAGCGTGGTGGGTTCGGCCGGCTGCAGGTGGGTGAAGGCCAGCACTGGCAGATCGGCCCAGGTTTCGATCTTTTCGGCAAAGGCTTTCAACAAGGCAGCCAGTCTGGGCAGCAGCAGGTCCAGCGATTGAAGCATCTGCAGCACTTCGGCGTTATCCTTGATATCCATGGAGGTGGCGCCCAGGTGTAGGATGCCGCCGGCCTGCGGGCACTGGGCGGCGAAAACCTTGAGCTCGGCCATCAAGTCGTGGTGGTTGGCGGCTTCGATCTCCAGCGCGCGGGCGACATCCACGTCCTCAGCATGCGCTTTCAATTCTTCCAGCTGGGCGGGCGTCACCAAGCCCCATTCGACCTGCGCCCCGGCCAGCGCCACCCACAACTCCCGCCACAAGCGGCGTTTATTTTCTTCACTCCAAATCCCGCGCATGGCGGGCGAACCGTAGCGCCAGCTGAACGGGCTTTGGTAATTGGCGAAGTCGGTCATGGGATCATTTGCGGTAGAGCAGCGAGGCGCGCTCCGGCCCGACAGAGATGGTTTTCACGGGCAGGCCGGTATGCTCTTCGATAAACGTAACATAATTCTGCGCCTCTTTGGGTAAATCTTCCCACTGCGTGCAGCCGCGCAATTCTCCCTGCCAACCCGGCAGGGTTTTATAAACCGGCATGCATCTCTCCAACAGGCGCGCATCGCCGGAGAAATCCAGGCTGGTCATGGTATCGCCATTGCGCTGGTAAGCCACGCATACCAGCACTTCCTTCATCCCTGAAAGCACGTCCAGTTTGGTCAGGAAAAGTTCGTTCAGGCCGTTGACCTCGCGCGCGTAGTTGAGCAGCACCAGGTCGAGCCAGCCCACCCGGCGCGGGCGGCCGGTGGTGGTGCCGAATTCATCCCAGGGATTGGCGCCCGTGCCGCGCAGGAAGTTGGCCATATCGCCATTTAGCTCGGTGGGGAAAGGCCCCGCGCCGACGCGCGACTGGAAGGCTTTGGCCACGCCCACCACGGCGCGCAGGGGCTGCACGCCCAGGCCGAGGCCGTTGAAAACCCCGGGGGCGGTGGTGCAGGAACTGGTCACGTAAGGGTAAGTGCCCTGGTCGAGGTCTAGCAGGGTGCCCTGCGCGCCTTCAGCCAGCACGGTGCGGCCGGCATCCAGCGCCTCCTGCAGCAGCGGGCCGATGCGGCGGATATAGGGGCGCAGCTGCACGGCATAATCCATGTATTCTTTCAGCACTGCTTCAATTTCGATGCCCGGCTGCTGAAGCCCTGCGGTGAGGGTCAGGTTGACCTGTTCCAGGTGGGCGCGCAAGCGCCCGGCGAAGTAGTCAAGGTCCAGGATCTCGCCCGCCCGTAAGCCGCGGCGCGCGGCTTTATCGGTATAAGCCGGACCGATGCCGCGGCCGGTGGTGCCGATGCGGGCGTTACCGAGAGCGGCATCCTGGGCGCGGTCGAGCAGACGGTGCGCGGGGGTGATCAACTGGACGGCATCCGAGATCCACAGGCGTTCGGGGTTGATCTTGATCCCGCCGCGGCGCAGCTGGTCGAGTTCATCCACCAGTGTCTGCGGGTTGAGCACCATGCCGCTGCCGATCACGCCTATCACATCCGGATGGATCAGGCCGGTGGGGACGAGATGCAGTTTGTAGATCCTGGGGCCGACGGTGACGGTGTGGCCGGCGTTATCGCCGCCGTTGTAGCGCGCGACAATGTGTGATCGCTCCGAGAGCAGGTCCACCGCCCTGCCTTTGCCCTCATCCCCCCACTGCGTTCCGATAACAATATCCAGCGGCATAATTACTCCTTACTCTTTGAAAGATCGATGGCCGCGATGTAGGGCAGGTTGCGGCCTTTCTCATCGTAGTCCAGGCCGTAGCCGACCACGAAATAATCGGGGATGCTGAAACCCAGGTAGTCGATGTCGATGGGTACCTGGTGGCGCTCCGGTTTATCCAGCAGGGCGCAAACCTTGAGGCTGCGCGGCGCGCGGTCGAGCAGCAGCTTGCGCACGGTGCGGATGGTGTAGCCGGTGTCGATGATGT
>CAZDUN010000216.1:0-1138 GCA_964508615.1 uncultured Pelolinea sp.
GAATGGTATCGAAGCTGACCACGTACTTGGCGTCTTCCTGCGTGCCCTGGATGCCCCCGCGGATGCATTCCTCCAGGTAAGCTACCAGGTAGCGAGTGTATCCGCCGAAGACCTCGTCGCCGCCCTGCCCGCCCAGCACAACCTTAACGTGCTGCTTGGCCAGCTGTGAGACCATCAGCTGCGGGAAGATGCCCGGCCCGGCGGCCGGCTCGTCCATGGCGTAGATCAGTTTCGGCATCAGTTCAACGAAGTCCTGCTCGGTTGGTTAAATATCGTGATGGTTGCTGCCGGCCTGTTCGGCCGCCAGGCGCGCGTAGCGCGTCTCGTCGTAGCGCGGGCTTTCCTTGAAACCGCCCGAAAAGGTGTGGATCGGGTTGTCCAGGAGCGAACTCGCCAGGCAGGTCACGGTGGAAGAATCCAGCCCGCCGCTCAGGTGCGCGCCCACCGGCACGTCTGCGCGCAGTTGGATGCGCACCGCGTCTTCCAGCAGGCGCGTCAGTTGATACTCGAAGTAATCGGCCGTGTGGTCGCTGTCCACCTGGAAGTCCAGCTGCCAGTATTTCTGTATCTTCAAGTTGCCGCCGGCGCTCAACTCCAGCCAGCAGCCCGGTTCGAGCTTGCGGATGTCGCGGAACAGGGTCTTGTCGTTCAGGCAGAACTGGAAGGTGAGGTAGTCGGCCATGCCCTCGCCGTCCAGCCCCCGCCCGGCCAGCCCGGAAGCCAGGATGGCCTTGATCTCCGAGCCGAACACAAACTGGCTGCCATCCTTGTAATAATAGAAGGGCTTGATGCCCAGCCGGTCGCGCGCGCCAAAGAGCTTGCGTTCTTTCTTATCCCAGATGACGAAAGCGAACATACCGTTCAGCCGCTTGACCGCTTCCGCCCCTTCCTGCATGTAGAGCCGCAGGATCACCTCGGTGTCGGAATTGGAGAAGAACCGGCAACCTTTGCCCGCCAGCTGCTGGCGCAGCTCGAGGTAATTGTAGATCTCGCCGTTATAGACGATCCAGTAGCGCCCGGATTCGTCGCTCATCGGCTGGTGGCCGGCTGCGCTCAGGTCGATGATGCTCAGCCGCAGGTTCGAAATGCCCAGGTTGTCATCGATATAGAAACCGCGGTCGTCCGGGCCGCGGTGCTG
>CAZDUN010000216.1:1148-4203 GCA_964508615.1 uncultured Pelolinea sp.
AATCCCGCATATTCCGCACATGGTTTTTTCCTAAAATGAAATCCGCGAGGCCGTGTGGTGGTGGTTCAGTCGTCCCAGCCGGTACTGCTCCACGGCTTTGGCCGGGTTTTGGCGGTAGAGTTTGGCCAGCCCGCGGTACTGCCCGCGCCAGCCGCCCAGCGGCCACAAATACAGCATGCCCATGATGAAGTAGCCCAGCATGGTCACGCTGCCGATCATCTTGCTGCCGCCCTTTTTCTGGTCGTAGCGCAGCACGAAAGGCACCTCCGCGAAACGGCAGCCCAATATGTTCAATTTGACCATGATCTCCAGCGTCGAGGTGAAGCCCAGCCCGCGCATCTGGATCAGGTTGTTGCCGAAGATGGCCAGCGCGTCCTGCATGACCGCCATGCGGTAGGCGCGAAAGCCGCACGAATAATCGCGCACGCCCTTCACGCCGAACACGATCTTCATGAAGATGTTGGCGGCGCGGCTGATGAACGCCCGGTAGGCATTCACGCCCATCTGTCCGCCGCCCGGCTGGAAGCGCGAGGTGTTGACCACGTCGTAGCCTTGCTCGAGCTTCTCGATCATGCTGAACAGGTACTTGGGTTCATGCGTGTCGTCGCCTTCGATGCGCACCAGGTAATCCTCGCGCGCGGCGTGCCAGGCGATGTATTCGAATCCGTCGCGTTCGGTCTCGCCCAGCCCGCGGTTGATGGGATGGTCGATCACGTCCAGGTTCAGTTCATGCTTGAATTTGGCCAGGATGTGAGCGGTGCTGTCGGTGCTGCCGTCGTTGACCACCACCAGGCGGTATGCCTGCCCTTTCAGCGCTTCCTTAATCTTGGCTAAAATCTTGGGCAGGTCGGTTTCTTCGTTGTAGGCCGGTAACAGGATCCAGATCATGGCTTTCCTTAACGGCTGAAATCGCCCAGGCGCACCAGGTCGAAGCCGGCTTGCGCCGCCGCGGCTTTGTCCCATAAATTGCGCCCGTCCACCAGCAGGCAGTTCTTCAGCGCCGCTTTCAGGCGGCCGAAATCGATCTGGCGGTATTCCGAGTGCGCTGTCATCAGCACGGCCGCGTCGCAGCCGGCCGCTTTTTCATAAACGTCCCCGGTATATTCTTTCACGAACGGGTCGTGCACCACAGCTTGCGCGCCCACGCCTTCCAGCGCCTTGATGAAGTACTGGCTGGGCGCGTCGCGCGTGTCGTCCGAATCTTCCAAATAAGCATATCCAAGCACCAGAATCCTCTTGCCGTTCAGGTCGCTCAGGCGGTTTTTCAGCAGGTCCAACATATGCGTGGGCATGAAGGAATTAATGTCGCGCGCCGCCGGGATTAAGCGCACGCGCGCGTCCAGCCCCTTGACGCTGCTGGCCAGCAGCCAGGGATCCTTGGGGATGCAGTGGCCGCCCACACCCGCCCCGGGCAGTAGCATCTCGCGCCCGGGCGACTTGCGCACCAGCTCGCGCACGCGCCAGACGTCCGCGCCCAGCGCCTCGCAGATCATGGCGGTCTCGTTGGCAAAGGCGATCTGCACGTCGCGGTAGGTGTTTTCCACGGTCTTGACCAGCTCGGCCGTGATCCAGTCGGCGCTGTCCAGGTCGGCCTGCACGATGTTGCCGTAAAGCGCGCGCATGGCCGCCGCGGTTTCAGGCGAGTCCCCGCCCAGCACGCGGCTCATGGTCTTCAGGTTTTGCAGCAACTTACCCGGCATGACCCGCTCGGGGCAGTTGCCCAGGTAAAAGCCCTGGCCGCACTTGCGCCCGCTGTTCTCTTCCAAAATGGGCAGCACCACGTTTTTCATGGTGCCGGGCATGATGGTCGATTCGATCACCACCAGCGCGCCGTTCTTCAAAACCGCCGCAAGCGCTTTTAGAGCCGCCCGCAGCGCTTCGTATTCGGGAATATGGGCGTGGTTGACCGGCGTTTCCACGTCGATCAGCACCACGTCGCAATCTTTCAGGTCGTTGTAATCAGTCGTCGCTTGCAAGCCCTCGCCCTTGACCACGCGTTCGATCAGTTCGGCCAGCCCGGGTTCCTTACCCTCGATCGGGGAAATGCCCCGCTTGATCAGGTCCACGCGCTCGGCCTTGATGTCCACGCCGGTCACGCTGAAGCCCTTTTCGGCAAACAGCGCCGCCACCGGCAGGCCGACATAGCCCAGCCCGATCACCGCGATCTTCGCGCTGTGTTCTTCGATGCGCTTGTGCAAATCCGCGATCGGCATGCTTAAACCTCGATTACCTGGTGTTTCACGCCGGATTCCACCAGCGCTAGCGAAATGCGCAGGGCTTTCAGCCCGTCCTCGCCACTCACCGGCACCGGCGTGCCATTCTGGATTGCTTCCAGGAACGCCTGGATCTCCGCCTTGAGCGGTTCCTGGCGTTTCAGGTCGAAGCGGATCATCTTGCCCTCGCTCACGCCGCGGATGGTCTTGATGCCCGCCCATAGTTCATTGGTGGCTTGCGAGTTCTCGTAGAAATACAAATCCTGCAGCAGATCATCTACGCGGAACAAGCCCTTCTCGCCCAAGACCAGCGTCTCGCGCAGCTTGGTGGGCGTCAGCCAGTTGATCTCCAGCGCGGCGGTGATGCCCTGCGGGAAGCGCAGCAGGCCGAACAGCATATCTTCGTGATCGGTGTGGATGCGCCGCTCGGTTTCAGCGAACACCCGGATGGGATCCAGACCGGTCAGGAAGCGCATGATGTCCACGTCATGCGGCGCCAGGTCCACTACCACGCCCACGTCGCGGATGCGCGCGGGGAAAGGCCCCGCCCGCCGGCAGAAGATCTGAAAGATCTTGCCCAGTTCGCCCGCGTCCAAATGGGCTTTCAGCGCTTGCATGGCCGGGTTGAAGCGGATGATGTGGCCGACCATGAGCTGGCGCTGCATCTCCTGCGCCAGCGCGATCAGCCGCTGGCCTTCTTCCACTTTCGCGGCGATCGGTTTTTCCACCAGCACGTGCGCCCCCGCGCGCAGCGCGAAGGAAGCCACCTGCTCGTGATCCGAGGTCGGAACCGTGATGGAGACCGCTTCCGGTTTTTCCTTTTCGATCAGTTCGCGGTAATC
>CAZDUN010000217.1:0-4183 GCA_964508615.1 uncultured Pelolinea sp.
CTCCAGCCCGATGTAATTGGCGCCATACAAGCCGGGCAGGCCGATGGTTTTGCCTTTCAGATCCTGGGGGGATTGCACGTTGAGGTCTTTCGAAATTGCCACGCCCACCGGATAATCCTCATACCAGGCGGCCACGTACACCACCGGCAGCTGCTGGGCGCGCCCCAATAGGACCTGCTCGCCGGAGACGATCGCGAATTGCAGCTCGCCCGCGCCCACCAGGGCGACCGAATCCGTCTCCATGTTGTAATCCATTTCCACATCCAGGCCCTCTTCAGCAAAATAGCCCTTATCGATGGCCACGTACAGGGGCGCGAATTGCACGTTGGGGATATACCCGACCGGCAGACGGATCGCGCTCATTTTTTTCGGCGCGCAGGCCGCGAACAGTAAAATGGCTAGCCCAATCAACAAAATACATCTAATTCTCTTCATCACAATCAACCTTCCTTATTCCATTTTCCAGCGTAATAAGCGCTTTTCCAACCATAGAACCAATGAATAGAGCAGCAGCGCCAGGCACACCAGCGTCAGGACGCCGACGAAAACCAGGGCGGTGTCATATTGGCCGCGCCCGACGTTGATCAGAAACCCCAGCCCGCGATCAGCCCCCACCAGTTCCCCTACCACCGCGCCGATCACGGAGAGCGTGGCGCCGATGCGCAATCCGCCCAAAAGCACGGGCAGCGCGGCCGGCAGTTCCAGCAGTCTGAACATCTGCCAGCGCGTGGCGCGCATCGCGCGCATTAAGTCGCGCAGATTGGCAGGCACGGCGCGCAGCCCGACCATGGTATTCACCAGCACCGGGAAAAACACGGTCAGCGCGCAGATCAGTATCTTGGAAATAACACCGGTGCCGAACCAGATCACCAGCAAAGGCGCGATGGCGACCATGGGCAAAGCCTGGCTGGCCACCAAAAAAGGCTGGAGCACGTTTTCCAGGAATTTGGATTTGGCCAGTATATAGCCCAACAGGGTGGCAAAAAAAACACCGCTGAATAAACCGCTCAACACCTCGATCAGGGTGGCAGCGCTGTGGTACAGCAGCGAACCATCCGAAAGCGCGCGCAGGAAACGCTCGCCAACCTGCAGCGGCGCCGGCAAGATGAAAGCCGGCAGGTGGAACAAACGCACGGCTCCTGCCCAAATCAACAGGAATAGCACCAGCGTAATGATGACGCTGTAACGCTTGATTCTCTGTCCCGAATTTCTGCCCGTTTCCATATTCTATAAAAAAACCTCGAAATTAAAGACATTTCGAGGCAATTCAAAAATAAAACCTTCTTTATATCCGGACTATACCGTCGACCCCGGAATTGCACCGGATCTGCGCATTTCAGCGCTCGTGGGTTATCACCACCGATCGGGAATCGGGAACTGCGTTCCCTCACCCTGCCCCGAAGGAAATACGCCCTGATTGTATAAGCATTTTCGCGCAGCGTCAAGTCGAAAACGGCAATCCCATTTATAATGTGAAACATCCATGGAAAACTCCGCGACGCATACCATCCAAACCGCTTCCTGGCGCGACCTGTTCTCCCTGAGTACGCTGGAGAAAGTCTGTTTTCAGGAAGACGCCTGGCCGCTGCTGGAGTTGATGGGGGTGCTCACCTTCCCGGGCGTGGTGCGCTTGAAGGCCGTAGCCGGAAATGAAATGGTGGGATTCATCGCCGGCGACGCGCGCCGCGCGGAAAGAACCGGCTGGATCCTCACGCTGGGCGTGCTGCCGCAATGGCGGCGCAAGGGCATCGCGCGCGAACTGCTTGAAACCTGCGAACAGCAGATGGATATGCCGCTGGTCAAGCTGACCGTGCGGCGCAACAACCTGTCCGCCCTGAAGCTCTATGAAAAAATGGGTTACCAGCAGGTGGATATCTGGTCGCGCTATTACCGCGACGGGGAAGACGGGCTGGTGCTGGAAAGGCAGCGTTCCACAGAAGCGGAGAGCATTGCATGGAAATAGAAGTTGAATACCTGCGCATTGCCCTGAAAGGTCTGGTGCTGGGTTTTTCAATTACCGCCCCGGTCGGCCCAATCGGCATCCTGTGCATCCGGCACATCGTTGATCTTCGTCCCTGGATGTATTTAATTACCCGTCCAATGCACCACTAACGGCTTTGCCCAGGAAGAATATCCAATGAAAGAAAAGAGAACTGAAAAATTCTGGCAGGTGATGCGCTCCGAGCCAGGTCCGGATTTGGGCCTGTTTCAGGCACGATATGACTGGCTGAAGAACCCGCGCAACGATAAAACATTGAAAGTTGTGGTATTGGAAACGGCTGACTGGGTCAACGTGGTGGCGGTCACCTCCGCAGGAAAAGTGCTGACCGTCAGGCAGTACCGGTTCGGCGCGGCGAAAAACACGCTTGAAATTCCCGCCGGGCTCATGGAAAGGGGAGAAACGCCGCTGGCGGCTGCCAAGCGCGAGCTGCGCGAAGAGACCGGATACACTTCTGAGAAATGGGAATACCTGGGCTGGTTCCAGGCAAACCCGGCTTTCATGAACAATATCTGCCATGCCTGGCTGGCGCTGGATGCGACGCAAACGCTCGCTCCGCAACTGGATGAGGGTGAAGAGATTTTCATCGCGGAACTTTCCCTGGATGAGATCCGGGAGGAAATTCAGCTAGGGAACATGCGCAATGCGCTCTCGCTGCTGGCGCTTTCACAGGTTTTCGATTTGCGGCAGGCGGGTCAAGACCACGACCCCGGCTGCGCAATTGCAGGTCAGTCAACCTAAATTCAATATTCCATGCGGAGGATGCCAAATGGCAAAGAAAAGCGGTAGTTTTCAAACGGTGGATGGTTTACTGGCAGGCGTTGAGCGCCTGTTCCTGCAGGTCATCATCGGGCTGGCCGCGCCGGTCGCGCTGATGCTGGCCGGTTGGTGGGGCTGCCTGTACTTCGCGCCGGAAGAAACGGTCAAATACTTTGCCCTGGGCGGTTTGCTGGCAGGGCTGCTGCTGGATATGCTGTTCATGCGCCGCTGGCTGCGCAAGGCTTACAGCCTGCCGGTTGGCTGGTTTGCGGGCTTCTATCTTTTCTATTCCGCCTGCCTGTTCGGTTTCTTCATGGGCGTGCCGGTCTTCAACCTGCTATTGGGAATCGTTGGCGGGTATTACGTGGGCATCTGCCTGCGCCAAGCAGGAAAGGACAAAGCGGAAGTGGAAGGGGCAGCCCGGCGCGCCGGCCTCTTCACGGCAGGCGTGCTGGCCGCGGTTTGCACAGCCAGTTGGATATTGGCGTACCGCGACGCCTCGCTGGCCGCCAATATCCAAGGCATGTTCAACCTATCCAAAGAAATCAGCCGTGAGAATATATTGCTCTTGTCCGCTTTTGCCGGTATCGTATTGGTGGTAATGGAATATTTCCTGACGCGCGCCATGGTCAAATTCGCGCGGTTCCTGTAATCAGATATTTTTCCTGGGGGAGTTCTTTTCCAGGCGCTGCTGGATCTTCTCGCTGCGCAGTTCGCGCAGCGCGTCGCGCGCTACCCAGTTAGCGGTCTTATCACCCAGGGTCAGCAGGTCTTCGGCCAGCGCGATAGCCGCGCGATTCAAGGCCGGGCTGCGCTTACCGATGTTGCGCAGCGCCCAGTTGACGGCTTTCTTGACGAAGTTGCGCGGGTCGCTGGCGCCTGCTTTGATCAGCGGGAAGCATTCGATAAACTGCTGGTCGGCGGCGTCTTTGGCATGCCAGGCCAGGCAGGAAAGCAGGGCGAAAGCGGCGCGCTTGACGAACTCTTCTTCCCGCGTGGACCATTCGCGCACCTTCTTCCAGGCAAAGCGGGTGTGTTCAAAAAGGTTATCACAGACCTGGTCGCACACGTCCCACGAATCGAAATCCGCCACCCAGGCTTCAAGCTGTTCATCCGTGGCCAGCTCGGGAAGGTCGATCATGGAAGCCAGGATGCGCGCGTCGGGGATGCCGCTCTGCCAGAGCTCAAGCGCCAATTGGTGGTCGTGCGGCACCTCTTTGGCAATGCGGCGCAGATCATAGATGGAAAGCCCCAGGCGCTGGTCGGTGCGGATGGCGAAGCGCGCCATGTCGGCCAGTTGCCCCGGGTTGGCTTGCGATTTGAGCAGGTCGAGGACTTGATCAGTTTGCATGGCAGCTCCTGGTTCAGAATTTCAGCTCTGCGGATTTCTTCTCTGCGAAGAAATCCCAATAGATATTGTACTTC
>CAZDUN010000218.1:0-4165 GCA_964508615.1 uncultured Pelolinea sp.
CGGGGCGGTAAACTCCAGCGGCGCAGCGAAAACTGCATCCGCTGCCACCGCCAGCCGGTCGGCGATCACGATCTTTTTAAACAAACCCCAGCCGATGCGCAGCAGCGCGTGCCTGCAGCGCTCGAAATCGAACGGCTGCGGCTCATAAAGCTGCGCCCGCAGGGACTCGTAGCGCTCGATCGGGCCGCTCAGCAGTTTTGGAAAGAAAACCATGTACAGCGCGAAGCGTGCGAAGTTTCTTTCCACAATAATTTTATGATGATAGGCATCCAGCAGGTAGCTGACAGCCTGCAGCGTGTAGAAGGAGATGCCCAGCGGAATGAGCAGTTTCAAACCGCGTAAATGCCACTGCAGACCGGTTGATGCGAAAAGCGCGTTGATCGAAAGGAGCAGGAAATCCAGGTATTTGAACAGGACCAGCACCCCCAGTACCAAACCCACACCCAGCACTGCAAAAAATTTGCGATGATTGTCTTCGATATTTCTTTCCAAAACAAGCGCGCAAAAATAGGAGACTGCCGTGCAAGCCAGCAGCACGAACAGGAAGCGCACGTCTGTAAAAGCGTAAAAGATTAAACTGGAGAGCAGCAGCCATACCCAGCGCCAGCGCTTGGGCAGCAGGTAATGCAGCCAGACCACTGCCAGCAAAAAACCATAGAAAGAGATATTATTGAACGTCATGCGCTCATCCCAAGCATAACAAAAACGACCTCACGATAGAAAGCATCCATTTTCAAAATACGATCTGCTTGCCCTCCAGCCTGAAAAGAAATCCGCCGCGCAGGTAGAATTTCTGCTCCGCATCATGCACCACGAAGCTGATCGAATAATTGCCATCCTGATCCGGCAGGGCGAATGAAGCCTTATGGCTTCCCAGGCCTGTGAATTCATCGACCTTCGCTTCATCACATTCCAGCGTCCAGGAGAAGATCAGACTGGCCGGCGCAATTGTTTCATAAGGCACGAGACTGACCGTTAGCTGGTCTGAGGCGACCGCCAATTCGTAATTCTTGAAAAAATATTGTTGGTAAAAAGACAGCGTTGCCGGATCGATCGGCAGCCCCAGGCGCTCAGAAAGAATCTGCGCGGTCTGCACGCTGGCCAGCAGCGCGCCGGACTGGGTCAGGTGTTCTTCATCGCCAAACCACAAGGGCGAAGGCGCCTGGCCTTCCAGCAGAACCTGATGCTCCACGCCTTGGCTGGTTAACAAGGTTACCAACGCGCTGCGGCAGCCCGCCATGGGATTGATGAATTGCGGGGACTCCAAAAAGATCAGGCTTCCGCCTGATTCCCGATCGATAGACAATATCTCCTCGACCGTGGTTAGGCGTTCTGCCAGGTTTCTGAGCGGGCACTGTGCAGAATCGGGAGTCTGCTGAGAAACCTGATCTTGAGGGAGTGAGTGGAAATAGTTGACGTAGCCGCCGAACGGCATTTCAACTGGCTGACTCGTGAGGGCGTCCTGGAAAAGGTCTGTGGCACCCTCGATTGTGCGGCGCCAACCCTCGCTGGCATCTTTCCAATCTGCGTGAAAAAGCGTAAAGGGCAGGTAGAAGCTTAATAAGTTCTCATCCGAAAAGAACCGCTGCGCGTAGAGGTATTTCCGGAGGCTGAACGGCATGGCGAAGAAAAAAGAGTAATTCCAGGGTTTCAATTCTGACTGGGCAAGCCCATCATAAAATGGGAAGGTTTCCATTACCACCATGCGCGGCTGCTGGAGGCGCAGCACCTCGCGGTATTCGAACAGGGTCTGGTGGATGCTTTCGCCCGAGGTGTTGACATGCACGGAACGCGTGCCCAGCAGATCATCAATGACGGCCGGGATGAAGGCGGTGTTGGCGTGCGAGTTGCCCATGTAGACGATGTCCACTGAGTTGCGCGGCAGCTCGCGGTAGAAATACGGCCAATAGTTGAGGTTCTTCTGGTGGGCGCGTCGTACGGGCAGGACGCTGACCGCCTGGATGAGCACCAATAAAATGGCGAAAAAGATGAAGCACTGCCGCCACGCTTTCGCCTTCGGATTCGTAAGCGTCATGGGCATGATTGTATCGGTTGATGGGGTTTTTGGGAAGTTTTTCCTCTGAAGTAAATTTCTTCTTAGAAGTAGAGTTTGATAAAAAGTGTAATCGTTATTGATAATAAAAAGATTGATCAGTACATGTCATGACCGAATATAGTATTTTTCTGATTACAATTCAATATGAAAAATAATAATCAAAAACCTTACATATACAAGAAGTTGATATGAAAAAAACAATTAGACTGCCCTTTCCTCAAAAAGAGATGGTTTTCCCACTGATGAAGGCTATAGAAAAACGCCGTTCAATCAGAAAATGGAAAAATGATTCTCTTTCAGATCAGGATATTGCAAATATCCTCTGGGTGGCTTGTGGAATTACAAAAGTCGGTACAAGGTATGGTAAAAGCAGACGAGCATCTCCCTCTGCCTGCAATTCGCAGGCAATTAAAGTCTATATCGCATTGAAAGAAGGGCTCTTCTTGTACGATGAATGTGGTCATCAAATCATTCAAATCCTTTCAAGCGACATAAGGCCTAATATCTGCAGGCAAAAAATGATGCATACTGCTGCAATGGCTCTAATCTATGTTTCTGATTATTCAAAGATGAAAAGTGTTCTCTTCAAGAATGATGACCAAAGATGGTTTATTTCCGGAATGGACGCAGGTTTTATTGGTCAGAATGTCTATCTTTATTGTACTGCCGCAAAGCTAGGTACTGTGTTTGTAGCTTTGGTGAATAGAAATAAATTGCACGAGCTAATGTGTTTTAATGAGTGCGAAAAAATCATTTGCGCACAGATGGTTGGCAAAATTGAAGAATAACTAAAAATCGAATGATCTTGGTGGGCGGAACAGGGCTCGAACCTGCGACCTCATCTGTGTAAGAGATGCGCTCTGACCAACTGAGCTATCCGCCCGCGGCAAGCCTTATTATAACTGGAAATTTCCCGTCAGCGGGGCGGTCGCGCGCTTTTCAGCAGATATAATTAGCGCTGAAATTCGCTTACCAAGGATTCCGCCATGCAGATCATCCGCTACCAGCAGAAGAACACCCAACCGCAGTACGGCTGGATCAACGTGAATGAGGGGCTGGCCGGGCCGCTCAGCGGCGCTCCCTTCGGCGCCTACCGCCGCCTGGAAGCCGCTATCCCCTTGAAAGAGGTCACGCTGCTCCCGCCTTGCCAGCCGAGCAAGGTGCTGGCGGTCGGGCGCAATTACCCCGAGCACGCGCGCGAGCACGGCGTGAGCATCCCGGACGTGCCGCTGATTTTTACCAAGCCGCTTTCCGCCATCATCGGCCCGGGCGAGGCCATCCTGCTGCCGCCGCAGTCGCAGCGCGTGGAGCACGAGGCCGAGCTGGCGGTGGTGATCGCGCGGCGCGGGCGCTGGATCCCGCTGGAGAAGGTCAAGGATCACATTCTGGGTTACACGGCCGCCAACGACGTGACCGCCCGCGACCTGCAGAGCCGCGACGGGCAGTGGACGCGCGCCAAGGGTTTCGATACTTTCTGCCCGCTGGGCCCCTGGATCGAGACCGAGCTGGACCCGACCGACGTGCTGGTGACCTGCCGCGTCAATGGCGAGCTGCGCCAGATGGCTTCCACGCGCGAGATGGTCTTCAGCGTGGCGCAATTGATCGTGTATGCCTCATCCTTCATGACGCTCGAGCCGGGCGACGTGCTGCTGACCGGCACGCCGGCCGGCGTGGGCGCGCTGAATGCCGGCGATACGGTGGAGGTGGAGATCGAGGGCATCGGTAAGCTTTCCAACCCGGTCAAGGCCGACCAGCACCTCTGAAAGTCGCGAAAGCGCGCGTAAACCCCAAATGGTATAATCTAATCATCCCTAGTTCGATAGTAGAAGGAGCTTTTGTATGTCCGGTCATAATAAGTGGTCAACCATCAAAAGAAAGAAAGGCGCTGCGGACGCCAAACGGGGACAACTCTTCACCCGCCTGGCGCGCGAAATTGCGATTGCCGCCCGGGAAGGCGGCAATGATGTCGAGGCGAATTTCAAACTGCGTTTGGCGGTTGACCGGGCCAGACGCGAAAGCATGCCCAAGGAAAATATCGAGCGCGCCATCAAACGCGGCACCGGCGAGGGAAAAGATACCGAAGCCATCGAACGCATCACCTATGAAGGA
>CAZDUN010000219.1:0-3347 GCA_964508615.1 uncultured Pelolinea sp.
TTATCTACTGGATCAAAGGTTAGTAGAATTGAAATGATGTCTGCGAATCACACATACAACCGAATGTTTTGAAAACCGGAAGCATTGTATTTGAGCCAGACTCAATCGTCCTATTAAGCATGAATGAAGACAATCCCCAATCCTTAAGGCATTAAAGAATTTTTCTGTTAGAGAGTATGTAAATCTGTATTCGCTAACGGATGTCTGCATACCGCTCAGGTAATCCTTTAGAAGATCACACTCTGTTCAGATATAATCAGTACCGGTGTAAAGTTAGGAGGACATCATTCATGAAATTCGCACTCTACTTGCCGAACTTCGGACCCTACGGCGACGCGCGCACGCTGGTTGACCTGGCCGTAAGCGCTGAAGAAGCCAGCTGGGATGGATTTTTTTTGTGGGATCACATCACGCGCTACTGGCCGGCGGACGTGGCGGATGCCTGGGTTTCACTAAGCGCCATCGCCGCCCGCACGCAGCGCATGCGTCTGGGCGCGTTGGTTACGCCATTGGCGCGTCGGCGGCCCTGGAAGGTAGCCCGTGAAGCCGCCACGCTCGACCGGCTCTCCAACGGGCGCCTGGTGCTGGGGGCCGGGCTGGGCAGCAGCGGCGGTACAGAGGTGGAATTGGCCAATTTAGGGGAGGTGCTTGTCCTTTAAAAGCGCGCCGCCAAACTGGATGAAAGCCTGCAGATCATTGACGGTTTATGGAGCGGCGAGCCATTTGCTTTTGATGGCCAGCATTACCATGTGAAAGAGAGCCGCTTTCTACCCAGGCCGCTGCAGCAGCCGCGCGTCCCGGTTTGGGTGGCGGGCAACTGGCCGCACAAAGCCCCCTTCCGGCGCATGGCGCGCTGGGACGGCATGATCCCGCAGACCAACCCGGGCATCGATAACGACATCAGCGAGTTGAAAGAAGCCATTCAATTCACGCTTTCTCTGCGCGATCCCGCCCTGCCCTTCGATGTGGCTTACAGCCTGCCGCCCGCGCAGGCAGCCGCCAAGGCAGGCGCTTATGCCGGGATCGGCGTGACCTGGCTATTGATTCAACTCTACCCGACGCACTTTGGCGCGGACTGGCAGGCAGAGTGGCCGCTGGAAGCCATGCGCGCGGCTGTGCTGGCCGGGCCGCCGCGGATTTAGAACGCATTCAAGCATAAATCATCTCAGGGGAACGGTAATTTTTCCCTTACTTTTTTGACACTCTCGAAGTTTTTCCATATATATAATATGGGTAACGCGAACAGTGGGAGCCTGCTTGTTTATTTTGTTCTAATTGAACGTCCGCATCGGCAAATCTCAAGCAAAAACGGGGCGATTCTTACTGCTCGCATCTTTCAGAGTGAAAATGAAACGTCCTGAAACCATTCGTAACAAGATTGAAGATTCAAGCGGCGAAGCGAAGCAGGTCCTTGCCAAACCACAGAAAATTTCCCCATCAGAAAACCAGCGTTCCAACGACCTCTACCTCCTGAATTCCTTGATGGATCACCTCCCCGAGCACATCTATTTTAAGGATGCGCACAGCCGCTTTATCCGCATATCTCGTTCTCTTGCCAAGGCTTTCGGGTTGGAGGATCCATCCGAAGCGATCGGTAAAACTGATTTCGATTTCTTCAGCGCTGAACACGCCCGGCGTGCGTTCCATGACGAGCAAACCATCATGCGCAGCGGCAAGACCATCAGCATGGAGGAAAAGGAAACCTGGCCCGATCGCCCCGATACCTGGGTTCTGACCACCAAAATGCCGCTCTATGGAGCCAAAGGCCAGGTGATTGGCACCTTTGGTATTTCGAGCGATATCACGGACCGCAAAATCGCGGAAGATAAACTGCGTCTGCAATCCAAATCCCTGCAAAAGCAGATCCAGGAGATCCATTTCTTGCATGACCAGCTCAAAGAGCAAGCCTGCCGCGACGTTCTCACCGGCCTTTCCAACCGCGTCATGATGGAAGAGGTCCTTTCACAGCAAATCAACCAAAGCAGAGAACTTGGCCTTCCATATAGCGTATTCATCACCGACATCGACCATTTCAAAGACATCAATGACGAATACGGCCACCTGGTAGGGGACGCCATCCTGGAAAAATTTGGCGCATGCATTCAATCGCTGACCCGCGCGGACGATTTCTCGTGCCGCCTGGGGGGTGATGAGATTCTGCTAGCTTTTCAAAATATGCCCATTCAGCAAGCTGAAAAGAAAGCGCAGCTCATAAGAAAAATGCTCGGCCAACTTCATGTGCAGAGAGAAGGCCGAAAAATATCCGCCACCGTTTCCATCGGGATCGCAACTTATCCCATGGATGGCGAAAGCGTTCAAACCCTCATCAGCCAGGCGGACAGCGCTTTATATCTGGCAAAAGAACGCGGCCGCAACCAGGTTGCCCTGGCCTCGGAAGTGAAATCGTAAAAGTTTTCCCTTAACAGGTAAATAACTTGGCAGGTAAAAATCAATGCATGCAATCTCTCTTTTTTTGCATCCCTGCCCCAGGAACGCGATTTTTCAATTTCATGTCTTCCCATGCCCCCTTCTATCTTCCGGTTTATAAAGCTCCGTATGTTTTTCCCATAATAAATGGTTTGTGATACCATATATCTCCCAATTACTGGATCAAAATATTTTTTTACAAGGAAGAGAAAATGTCAGATATCCCCACTCCCCATATCGAAGCCGCAAGCAAAGACGAGGTCGCCAAAGTCGTGCTCATGCCCGGCGACCCGCTGCGCGCCAAAAAAATCGCTGAAACCTACCTGCAGGATGCCAGGCTCTTCAACCAGGTGCGCGGCATGCTCGGATACACCGGCAGCTATAAAGGCAAACGCGTCAGCGTGATGGGCTCCGGCATGGGTTTCGGTAGCATCGGTATCTATTCCTATGAACTGTTTAAATTCTACGATGTGGACACTATCATCCGCATTGGCTCATGCGGCGCCTCGCGCCCGGACATCAAGGTCATGGATATCATCCTGACCGATCGCGCATTTTCATCCGAGACCTACGCCAAGGAAGCCCACGGCTTCGATGAGCATCTGATCGAGGGCAGCCGCCGCATCGCGGATATCATCAAGAAAGTGGCCGCCGAGAAAGCCATTAAATTTCACGAAGGCAACGTCGCTTCCGGCAGCGTTTTCTATTCCAGCGTGAGAGACGGCTGGGAAAAACTCGAAGCGGAACACGGCACCATCGCCGCCGAGATGGAAGCCTTTGCCTTGTTCGCCAATGCCAAAGCCCTGAACAAAGAAGCCGCCTGCCTGCTGACCGTCTCCGACAGCAAATATGACCAGGAAAAGAACCTGTCGGCCGAAGCGCGTCAAAACGCCTTCAATGAGATGATGGTGCTGGCGCTG
>CAZDUN010000219.1:3357-4140 GCA_964508615.1 uncultured Pelolinea sp.
TATTTCAATATATCGACAATAAACGCGACATGGCCTACTCCCAGGGCAGCACCGGCAGCACCAGCCTGGATGGGTGCTGGGAATCATGCCAGATGCGCTGATGGGCAACCTGCAATTCCCCCGGCGTGCTGCCCGGACCGCTGTTAAGATTGCGGTCCCAACGCGGAAAGTTGGAGCTGCTTATATCCAGCCGAATGCGGTGTCCATTCAGGAAAACATGTGCAATACTCCAGAGATCGATGATGAATTCATATGGCACGTCAGGTTGAAGATAGGCTTCCTGACAGCCATCACGGAATCGGGCACGGATAATGCCGTCGATCAAATTGAATGCCCGCCCATCCGGATGAACATCCAGCAGCGTTGCAACGAAATCCGTATCAGGGGCAGATGTTGTTGCCCATAAGTAAAGTTTTACCGGCCCTGCCAGGCGTAGTTTCTTCTCCAGTGCGGGGCTTTGGAACCGCAAGATATCCGTTCTGCAATCTTTCAAATGTTGGTCGCGGGGTCCTGGAATGAAAAACGGGTGCATAAGGATGGCTCCGCCAACCGTGGGAACCGGGTTGCGAGGGTCGTAAACAAAAGTATGCGCTTCTTCCGCATTGTGCGGAGGTTGAATGGATAATTCATCCGTGGAGCGTAAATAATACGGAATGTTGATCGTGCGGGAGGGCGGCCAGGTTGTATCCGTCGACCAGCTGTTCTCCCCGCCGGCGAAAAACTTTACCGGAGGATCGTTTTCTGCGCCATTCGGCATCTCTTTCAACAGATCGGAAGAGCGTC
>CAZDUN010000220.1:0-4136 GCA_964508615.1 uncultured Pelolinea sp.
GACATAGTTGACCAATCCCGCGGGACTTGAGTTGAAAATAAATTTAAAAAGCAGTGAACATACCACCCAGGAAGTCACAACTGGCAAATAATACAGCGTTCGGAAAAAGATCTTGCCATGCGCAATCCTGTCGAGGATGATAGCCACCAGCAAGCCGAGGAATAATTGCCCAATGACCGTCGCCAGAGCATAGAAAAACGAGTTCTTTACTGCCAGCCAGAACAAGCTATCCTTGGCAGCTCTGACGTAATTCTGGATACCAAGAAAGACACTCGAGCTATTCGGCATGATATTCCATTCAAACAGGCTGATTTGGAATGCCTTGATCATGGGAAAGACAATCCAGAATAGCAGGAAGGCGAATCCGGGGAGGATGAATAGATAGGGTGTCGAATTCTTTATAATCTTTGATTTCATGACATGAATCATAAACGCATTTCGGGTCAGGCATGCATGCCTGACCCGAAAGTTATCGCGAGCTTATTTCAGCAACTCATCAATTTGGGCAGCAGCTTCATCTAGAGCTTCCTGCGCGGATTTCTCGCCCCGCAAGATCAGCTGTCCGGCATTGGTGATGATCTCATCCATTTGCGACCATTTTGGATGCGCGGTGCGGGATTTCGAGGTCTTCAGTTGCTCCAGGAACATCCCATAGTATTCGTGATTTTTAATATAGTCCGACTCGATCAGGTCGACCCTGACCGGAATTTGCCCAACCTCCACCATCTTTTCCTGGTATTCCTTTGAGAGCACAAAGCGAAGGAATTCCATGGCGGCTTCTTTATTTTCGGACTGCTGGAATAAAACGATGTTCTCACCACCGACAACATTAATAGAGCCGCCTGCGCCAGCAGGGAAGGGGCTGATGCTGATTTCCTTATCGGGGAATTGCGATTCCACAATTGGGAAGGTCCAGGGACCATTATCCAGACTGGCATACAGGTCTTGTCCGTAACCAGTAAAAGTATCAATGCCGCTGCCCATGATCACCGGGGCAATACAGCCCTGGTCATAGAGTTTTTTTAGAAATTCATAAGCAGCCACAGATTGAGGTCCGTTCAAATATCCACTCGCCTTAGTCACAGCAGGATCGGTGATGTCGCCGCCGAAGCTCCAAACCCACGGCAGCACCACCCAAGCCCAGGTGCCATCGGTTGCGAAGTAGTATGCATCTGGATTGGCTGTCTTTAACGCCTGGCACTGATCCAGTATCTCATCAAAAGAAGCCGGGGCGGTAATGCCCGCCGAATCATAGAGCGCTTTATTGTAGAACCACAGCTTGGTATTGGTGTCCAACGGCAGGCCGTAATAGTGACCATTCCAAAAGTTGGTTGCGAGCGGGCCGGCGAACAGCAGGTCTTTGTAATCAGCGAAATCGGTCATCTCTTCATCGAGGCTGGCCAACGCGCCCATATCCGCCAATTCCGGAGACCAAATAATATCGACCCGCGCCAGATCCGGGGCAACTCCGCCGGAAATCGATGTGAATAGCTTGGTGCGGAAATCCTCGTAAGCGACCGGCAATGATTCCACCTTGATGTTCGGGTGTGCGGCCTCGAACATCGGAATAAGAGTATTCACCAGCATCTCATTTTCCGGTGAAATTTCATTATAGGTGTGCCAAAAAGTGATCGTGACGGGTTCCGCCACAACTTCGGCTGGTTCGGCAATGTCAGCATCAGAGGACTCCCCGGCCGCAGATTTTCCAACTGCCACGCCGCCACAGGCGCTCAGCAATAACGCAAAAACTAAAGTGATCCCAAATATCGGGGTAAGATTTTTTTTCATGGTTTTCTCCTTCTCTAATTATTCGTTTCTGACAAAACATGACACTTTTATAAAACAATTATCTTCATTCACCTCCATCATTATATTGTTTTCTTCAATCGATTGAATCGTTTCAATTCCTATCAAAAATTTTTTACCCGGCGATGGCAGTCGATTCACGAATGACCAACCTGGGTTCCACGATAATCTGGGGGAATTCGTCCCTTTCTTCCAAGATGTCGATTAACGCATTGACAGCCAGCAGACCAATATGCCGAATTGGCTGGGAGATGGTTGTCAACGAAGGATTCCAGAAAGCGGAGAGCTTCAGGTCATCGAAACCGATGACCGAAATATCTTTGCCGGGTTTTATCGAGCGCTCGGACATGGCGCGCATCACGCCCAATGCCGAAAGATCATTAGGCGCGAACAGCGCAGTGATTGAACAGCCGCTATCGATGATTTTCTCCAATGAAATCTTTCCAGATTCTTCTGAAAAATTACCCTCCACGATGGAATTTGGATCAATCACGCAATTGAACTTTTCCATTGCCTTCATGAAACCTTCCAGACGGGTTTTCGAGCACATCAGCCCATCCGGCGGTTTGATAAAACCAATACGGCGGTGGCCCAATCCCGCCAGATAAGCAACCGCATCCTCGATACCCTTGGCTCCATCCACATCGACATATGGGTAAGGCAGCCCGATTTCAGTGCGACCGAAGCTGATAAAAGGAAATTTCTCATCCAGCAGGTAAATGATCCTTTCATCACGCACATGAGTCCCCAACAGCAGGAAACCATCCACCTGTTTCTCACCGATGAGTTTTTTATATTTTTCAACTTCCAGGCGATCATCTACCACAGCTTCCATCAGGATGCCATACCCCCGCTCGGCGGAGGCTGCATTCGCAGCAGCGAGAAACTCAAGAAATACATTGTCGCTTGGCATCGCGCCAAAATTGTCTTGCGGAGAAACTACAGGAATGATACCGATTTTTCTGGTATGCTGCGATTTGAGGCTACGCGCAGCCGAATGGGGATGGAAATTAAAAACATCGATGACTATGTGAATTTTTTCATAGGTTTCCTTGCTGAGCAGGTCAGGGTTATTAAAATAATTGGATACAGTTCCAATGGATACCCGCGCAGCTTTGGCAATGTCTTTTATCGTTGTCATGGCCTACTGATTGAAACGTTTCAATTATTATATCATATGAAAATATAATTTCAAGTATCAAAATGACATTTAGCGGGAAAAAATTAAATAACGTTCTTTTGAAACTCATCCAGTTGGATGACTTTTTTCATTCCAACCCGCTCATACAACCTGAACGCATTGAGATTGCTGCTTTCCACGGCCAACCCCACTTTTTGATAACCGCGCTGCTTGAAAGCCTGAAAAGACCGAAGCAGCAGCGCGCTGCCCAAGCCGCGTTTGCGGTACGATTCTGCCACAGCCAGCTGCCTGACCCAACCCATCTCTTCATAGGGAAAACAGAGACAGGTTCCAACAATTTCATCACCAGCGACAGCGATAAACCACAAATCGGCATCGTAGAGGTCCGCCCGCATCATGAACTCCTGCCATTCATTAAAGGGTTGGTCGGGGTGGTCCGGTTTGCGAAATGCGTTTTGAATGACAGCGTGAATGTGAAGGTCGTCGATGCCGGTTTTGGCATTGCGGATGTCCACTCCCACCGGCCAATCGGGTTGAGCTAGATCCTGTCCCAGGTCAATATGCATATTGAAAATGTATCGTTGAATTCTGTATCCAGCTTCTCGTAAGGCATTTTTCTGGTAATCGACCGAATCCGATACATGTGTAACCACAGCATTACGCTGCGGATCGCGCAATTCCTGAAGCCCGGTAACAGCCCTTTTCTCGCCCAGCAGCAGCAATCCCAAAAATAGTTCGTGCTCTTCCGTGCCCGGATCATCGTAAATCGCCAGGCGTTTGCCGCTCCGCCAGGGCAACACAGCGCCGTATCCCCGCAAAGCTCCCTTGCCATCCAGCGCCAGCCAGGCATCCTGATCGAGGTCAATATCACGCCAATCGTACTGCAGATCCGAGATATCTGAATCGGGTTGGCCGACATCGCGAATATCACAGCGAATCATCAGTTCCAACACGGCTTGCTGGTCTTCATTAGATGGACGGCGCAGAAAATATTTTTCCAACATGAGGCAATCCCATCTTAGAGAGATGGGGGCATTATATCATTTGCCGGAATCGATTCTTGATTCCACGACTATCGATAGATTTTCGGGGTGCAGTCTCTCGTTTTGATGCCTTTAATTCGCATATGAGAAGATGACATTCGTTGACATTTTTATTGATGTATGGCATAATCCGCCCAATTAACCGT
>CAZDUN010000221.1:0-1686 GCA_964508615.1 uncultured Pelolinea sp.
AACCGCATGACTTAAAGTGGATTTTCCAGAGCTTCATGATGACTTTCGGCGTGGTGGTCTGGATCCTGCTGCAGCCTAACCTGAGCACATCCATTGTCATTTTTGTGATCTGGTTCGCGCTGGTGTGGATTTGCGGCATCCCGGTAAAATATCTGCTGACATTGGCGCTGGTGGGAATGGTATTAATTGCCGCGGCTTTTCCGCTGCTGGAAGATTACCAGCGTGGGCGCATTCTCAACTTCCTGTTCCCTGACCCAGAGGCTAGCTACGGTGATACTTACAACGTCGAGCAGGCCCTGATCACCATCGGATCGGGCGGCCTGTTGGGACAGGGCTACGGCCAGGGAACGCAGGTTCAATTGCGGTTCCTGAAAGTACGCCACACGGATTTCATCTTTTCGGCACTGGCGGAGGAATTTGGCTTTGTGGGCGCGCTGGCGGTGATCGGGCTGCTGTTATTTGTCATCTGGCGCTGCATGGAGGTCGGACGCACCGCCAGCGACTTGTATGGGTCGCTGATTGCTTACAGCTATGCGGCCATGCTTTTTTTCCAAACCGCAGTGAATATCGGTGTGAATCTGAACGTCGTACCGGTTTCAGGCTTGCCGCTGCCGTTCATCAGTTACGGCGGCAGTTCGCTGCTCAGTTCCATCCTGGGTATCGGGCTGGTTGAAAGCGTAGCCTTACGCAAGGGGAATGTCGTATAACACCTGGAGGATCATGACCAATACCAACCCTTTTCGAGTCCGCTTCGCCCCATCTCCCACCGGCCACGTGCATTTGGGTTCAGCGCGCACTGCGCTGTATGATTACTTGATCGCAAGGCAAACCGGTGGTCAGTTCATTCTGCGAATCGAGGATACCGACCGCAAGCGGCTGGTGGAGGGCGCCGAGAAGGAATTGATCAACAGCTTGCGCTGGCTGGGGATCGAATGGGATGAGGGACCCGAAAAGGGCGGAGAATTTGGCCCATACCGTCAATCTGAACGCAAGGAAATCTACCAGCAATTCGCGCATGATTTGATCGAAAAAGACGCCGCTTATTATTGTTTCTGCACGCCGGAGCGGCTCAACCAGGTGCGGCAGGAAAAACAGAAGAACAAACTGCCGCCGCATTATGACGGTCTCTGCCGTAATTTAAGTAAACATGAAGCCGAAGAGCGCGTGAGAGCCGGCGAAGCGCATGTGATCCGCTTCAAATCACCCAAAGCAGGCGCCACGGTGGTCAAAGACCTCTTGCGCGGTGAAATCACTTTCGAGAATTCCACCCTGGATGATTTCATCCTGGTGAAATCCGATGGTTGGGCGCTTTACCACCTGGCGGCCATTGTGGACGATTACTTGATGAAAATCACGCACGTCATCCGAGGATCGGAATGGCTACCGACCTTGCCGCTGCACAGCCTGATCTGGAGAGCCTTTGGCTGGCCGGAGCCGGTTTGGGTGCATCTGTCCGTATTTCTCAAACCCAGCGGCAAAGGCAAGATGAGCAAGCGCGAAGCGGTTGAATTAAGCAATGATGGCTACTCGATTTTTATTAAAGACCTGGAAGATCTGGGCTATCTGCCGGAAGCAGTGGTCAATTGGGTGGCGCTGATGGGTTGGAGTTATGATGACCACACCGAATTTTTCACGCTGGATGACCTCGTGCAAAAATTCTCGCTGGAAAGGCTCAACCCTGCTCCG
>CAZDUN010000221.1:1696-4083 GCA_964508615.1 uncultured Pelolinea sp.
ATTTTTCCAAGCTGGATCATTTCAATAAAGAGCATATTAAAGCCCTGAGCGACGCAGACCTGGCCGGGCGCATCCAGCCCTTTTTTATGAAACAAGGTTACCAGGTCGAAATGAAAGACCTGGTACTGATCGCGCCGGTGATCAAGGAGCGCATCACCACGCTGGATGATGCAGTAGAGATGTGCGCCTTCCTGTTCAAAGAAGAGATCTCCCACGAAAAAGACGCGCTGCTGATTAAGGACAAGATGGCTGAGGAAATTAAACGCTATGGAGAGGACTGTCTGGAAATTCTTAAAAGCATACAGCCCTGGGAACCGGCGCAGATGGAAACTGAAATCACAGCATATATGGAAGCTCAAGGTTTGACGCCGCGCGAACTGCTCAGCTTCTTGCGCGAAGCCATCTCCGGCCAGCGCGTAACGCCGCCCTTGTTTGAATGCATGCAAGTGCTGGGTAAAGAGAAAACCATCCAAAGGTTAAGTGAAGCATTGGCATTAATTTAAAAATTTATGGGCTTGCTTTGAGTTTAGTGGTAAAATAATGCCCGCACCCATTTTGGGGGCTCGTCTAACGGCAGGACAGCAGACTCTGAATCTGTTTATAGAGGTTCGAATCCTTTGCCCCCAGCCTGACGCTCCGCAAGGAGCGTTTTTTTTATATCAATTTTTGTTCGTATTTGCGTTTATTCAACTATAATGAAAAATAAACGATTGGCTTTCAGGAGGAATCATGGGCAAGGACAAGAAAGACAAGAAAGATAAGAAAGATAAGAAGGAAAAGAAAGAAAAGAAAAATAAAAAGGAGAAAAAATAGGATAATTTACGCTTTTCATCCAGATTGCGTTTAAATGAATTTGGGTGTTGCCATTAAGGCAATATCCATTGTTGCCTATTAAAGTTTATTACCTTCGAATATTCAAAGCAAATTAGAACGCTTTACAATAAAATACCAAAATGTAGAAATTGAAAATAAAGAGTTAGAAAGGGGAAAAATTTTCGGTTTTGAAAAGGGGTGATTTGCTCCCTGCAGATTAATAACTCTGCTTTATGAAAAATATTCAATATGAGCATGAAGGGAAAATTGCCCAAAACATTACTTCTGCAGTAAAAAGATTTCAAAAAAATCAAGTATTAAAATCCAATAAAATTTTGGGTAGTTTATATATAATCCTTTGAAGAAACAAGACCAATGCATGGAAATGACTACGAGTAAATAAAGGAGAATTTAGATGAAAAAAGCATGGGAGATTGAACGGGAAATTCGTATGAACGCGATTCCACTGGACCGCCGTGTGCACGCCAGTAATTGGTTTGATCCAGTGGTCCTGATGCAGTCTGAGGATATGCTGCTGAAGACTTTCTGGAAAGAGAATGTTCCTGGATCGGGCGCGATCGAGCACCCTTTTATGGAAATGATGCAGGCCAAGGAGAATCAAGGCTATGACCTTTCCGAAGCCATCCCATATTACTTTGAGGGCATGCGGTTATTAGAAAGCGGCGAAATTAAAGAACTAAGGGCTGTAACCGCGAGCCTGCTGGAAGCGCTGCACAACGCGCCGAAAGATAAAAGCCATCCGTATCATACCTATGAACATCCCGCTTTATGGGAGGATGTTAAAAAAGCTATGGGCAAGACTGACGAGGAGAATCGCTCCGGGTCAGTCAAAGATCTGGAAGAGAGGATTTACCAGGGGTGGCTGGGGCAGTTGGCCGGAGCGTCTTTTGGGACCGCCATTGAGGGCTACACCGGAACAAACATCGAAAATGTTTACGGTGAAGTTACCTCGTACATCACACAGCCGGAAACCATGAATGATGATGTGGTCTATGAACTGATATTTCTGGATGTTTTCGAGAAAATGGGCAGAAAAATCAGCTCAAGAGCTTTAGGGTTGGAATGGGTGAAACAACTGCCATTTGCCTGGTCAGCGGAGTGGATCGCGTTGGAAAACCTGCGTGCTGGTTACTTCCCGCCTGAATCCGGCACACGCCGAAATCCTTATTCAAACTGGATCGGCGCTCAAATGCGCGGAATGATCTGCGGCATGCTGGCGCCTGCCTGGCCGATGGAAGCTGCGCGGCTGGCGCAAATCGATGGCGTGGTCTCCCATTCAGCCAATGGCGTTTATGGCGAGATTTTCGCGGCGGTTTTGACTTCCCTGGCGTTTATTGAAAATGACCCAAAGAAGCTGATCGCCATGACTGCGGAATACATTCCCGCGAAAAGTGAATATAAAAAAATACTTAATGATGCATTGATGTTCATTGAGAAATCTGCCAGTGTTGAGGACGTGCTGCTTGCGTTCGATGATTACTTCAAGAAATACAACTGGATTCATGCCTATCCCAACCTGGGCGCGGATGTATTGGCATTGTGGTTTGGTGATG
>CAZDUN010000222.1:0-4027 GCA_964508615.1 uncultured Pelolinea sp.
AAAAATGCACAGAAAAACCATCACGATCAGCGCAATCAAACCGATCACAAGGGCTGCCAGGATAAAGTTGAAAACGCCGGCGCAGCCCGAGAATAATCCTCTGGAACCTTGCGTTTGCACGATGATCGGCTGCGCAGGAGGAGGTGCTGCTGGACGCCTTGAGGTAGTACGCAGCTGAGCGCCGCAATTTTCACAAAAATTCACACCCGGGCGATTCTGGGAGCCGCAATTTGGACAATACATCATAACCTCCTTGTTCTTACGGGCAGCTTTCGTAGCAGCCCAGCCCATAACCCCAATCACAGCAATGGCCGATGCTGCAGCAGGAACCCGCGCACATGGATTTGCCAGACGGGCATTCAGCGCTTTCTTCCGGTGCGTAGTAGGGTGACTGGAATTCAAATTCCCAATAACACTCACCGTAACGCAACTGGATCAAGGTGGCGCTTTTCTTTTGATCCTCCAGGGGCGCCTCGCATAGCAGCCAATTTTCCGGCGACTCTCCGTCCGGGCAGCACTCACCCGATGCCCAGTATTGGTCACGATTGGCACCCACGTAAGCGTCGAAGGTAGCGCAGGTATCGGGATCGAATTGCCAACCTCCGGCGCATTGCAAGCCGAAGCCGAGGAATAACGGGCCATTGGGTGCCGGGTTACGGAAATAAACAGGCTGCTCCGGTTTCACTTCCGAGCAGCAATACGGCTCGGGTTCCGAGATTTCCGGTTCCGGAGGCGGCGCAGCCTGGGGCTGCCCCTCCAGCCAACCACTCGAGAATCCCAAATCTTCCTCGCATTCGTCAAGCATGATCCAATAATTCACACGGTCGGAATTGGTATTGCGTGGGAAGTAACAGCGGATATACCCTGTCTTTTGCTCACAAGCCGCCTGCTTGCGGTTGTCACCATCCCATTGGAAATCCACAGTCAGCCCGTCATAAAAATCAACTCCAGTTACATCTGTATAACATTCGTTGCGCGTGTTGTAACACATTGTTTCCGCGCCCAAGTCAGCCGCTTTGAGCTGCTCTCGAAAGTCTTCGCAGGTCGCTGGCCGCCCCTGCTCGGCTCCCCTGCCTGGTTGGTCAACATCTTCCCCGTCAAAGCCGGGGAGAGCCGGCAATGGCAGTGCCTTGCGTACCTGTTCGATCACCGGATCGACCCACGGCTGAACGATCTCGGGTACCTGCACCTGTTCATACATCAGCAAGCAGCAACAGGTGACCAGGAGCAACAGTAATAGTAACAAAAGCCATATAAGACGGACACGTTTTTTTCGGGTTGGCTGCTGAATGATCACCACCTGCGGCTGCGGTTGTTCAACGGGCATCGGCGCAAAGGCGGCGGGTTTTTCAAGCAGCGCGCCACATTCTTCACAGAATTTCACCCCGGGGCGGTTTTTCTGTCCGCAATTCGGGCAGATGGCACCCTCATCAACTTTAAGTGGTTCACCGCAATTTTCACAGAAATTCACCCCCTTGCGGTTATTAAAACCACAATGAACGCATTTCATGTTCCCTCCGTTCCTGGCAATGTTTGATTATGTTACAGCGCTGATGTTTGCAAGAAAAAAAATTCTAGAGGATCGATGTAATCAGTTAATAATAAAAATTATACAAAATTATCTATTCTTATTCAATATGATCTCAACCAACCTGGTTCTATTCAATTTGTTTCTGAATTCCCTGGCGAGCGTCTCCATCCATACTAAGAGGAAAGTCCCTAGTGGACTCAGATGCTGAATCTCTGCGGGGGCGCTTTTTATTGAAAGGTCAGGGACTCAAACCTTTGTGCTGAAAATTTTCCCATGATCCGGTTTTTCTACGGCAACTTCACCGCGAAAATCCCCGCCCCGCTTGTGAAGATCAGCCGGTTATTGACATAATCGCACGCCGCGGCTTGCCCGTCATACGCGAAATCGAATCCGACCAGCGTCAACGAACCGTCCGCTTCCAACCGGCGCACGCCATTATAACTCGAGTACCCTCTCGATAGGCTTTCCGGCCCCAGGCTCTCCACCGTGTACAACTGCCCGTTCACGCAGCCCGTGATCTTCGCCATCGTGATGCCCGGGTCGGATTGCGTGATGTCAGCCACCTCTTCCCATTGTTGAGTACCTGAGTTTAAATGGTATATGGCATGCTTGTAAGGGGTGTTCGGGTCAGCGCGATGGAAAAAGACAAGCGCGTAGAATTCGCCCCCGGTTGTTATCGCCAGTGAACTGTTTTCGCTTTCCGGCACGCCTGGGAGAGTCTCTTTCTGACCGGTTTCATCCAGCGCATTAAAATTCTCACATTCCCCCCACCACATCCGCCCGTCCAGCGGGTTTACCGCCATCGTGTTTGGCCAGCAATCCGGCTGGAAATACTCTTCAAAACTGCCGCTGCCAGGATTGAATGAATAGATCATTCCACCCTTTTCCGGGTCGCCGACACCGAGATAACCCATTCCATCCAATCCAAACACCATTGAAGTTTCATATCGATATGGCACTGTGCCAATCAACTCCAGCGTTTGCCTGTCCAGCACGCGGTACACGCCTGTCCCGCCATCTGGCTGCTTACTGCCAAACGCCATGTAAACCTCTCCCTGCGGGTTGACGCCCATTGCCCAAGAGTTGCTCAATACCTGGTAATATGTCTCGACCGTCCTTGCCTGCAGATCAATCGCGAAAACATTCGTATTCGGATGATAGACGAGCAAATGCCCGTCAGGCGCGAACGCGCCAGATTCGCCAGGGACAGCATTCACCAGCCAGTCGATGGGCGTCAGCGAGCCTGCTGCCAGATCGATCACATCCACTCCACTCCAGTGCGTGACATACAGGTTTCCATCTGGTCCGAAAGCCAGCCATTCTTCCGGCCCATAACCCGCGGCGAGCTCACGCATCTCGCCGTTTTCGGAGACCAGCATCACCCTACCATCCTTCATGGCAGCGATCTCCCCGTTCGGACTGATCGCGAATTTGCGCCCATTCAATTCCTTTGTGATCTGCGTTTGGGTACCATCCGCGTCCACCCGATCCAGACCATTCTCCAGCCTGTACACTGAGCCATCCGGCCCGGCTTCCAGGTTGCGGTTGCCATTCTGCGCCAGAATCTTAACGCTTCCGTCCGGGTCAACGCGGTACAAGCGCCCACCATCACGCGTTGCGAACCAGAACGCGCCATCCGAGGCCATAATGCCCGTCTCGATTTGTACACCCGGGCAAGTGAAGGCTTCAGTCAGCGTTCCATCTGGTTTTATTTCATAAATGCTGTCACCCCCGTCGCTGACTGCATACACCTTCCCATCCGCTCCCGTCCGCACCCACCACGGAACGAAGATGGTCTGCCACAGCATCTCGGCGCTTGCGCCAGCCAGCTTCAGGCTGTATCCAGGCATGGTTTGCTGCCGTTCCCCCTGGCATAATCCACCCGGTGAGGTTACCGCTATTTGCGCTGTGGGTGTCGATTGGGATTCAGGAGGCATTGTCAATGTGGGAGCGACTTCTTCGGAGGAGCTGCAGGAATTGATAAATATTTCAGCGCAGAGCATAACCAATACAAATATCTTTGTGTTCATGGTTCCTCATTTGCTTTTTAGCTGCATTAACAAATCCATCAAGCATATTTCTTTCCATAATCCCATATTAGAAGCCGCAATGCAAATGCTGAGGAATATTTCCTGATTCCTCTGCGGAAAGACTTCCAAGATCGATTTTTTAGATCTTTACTGATTCATCATCAAACGTCAATCGTAATCATTTCTTAGGTTCGTCGCGTACCAGCCGCAATTGCCCGCGGTTTCCAGAAAGACGGTCTCGAAACCATACAGGCTGCTTGAATCGCCCATTTCGGCCTGATAATTCGTGCCGACCCGGATATTGCCCTGCGATGAGCGGCTGTAAGTGCCGTTGGTATACCCGCCGTAATCACCGAAGGCGGAAACGGAAAAATCCATATCGTCCGGCTGGTAAGTGAACAGCGTAGTGAATACCAAGATATTGCCTTCATCAAGGTATGGCAGCCGGTTGAAAGTAAACAGGTTA
>CAZDUN010000223.1:0-4021 GCA_964508615.1 uncultured Pelolinea sp.
GGGTTGTTGGAGAAATTCCCGGATGAGAGCACGCTCCTTCACAAACTGCCGCAAGCGCAACTGACCGCCGCGCTGGAGTTGGCGCAAGGCCGCATGAAAAAAAAGGTGCTGGGCGCGCAGGAAGCCCTGCAGGGCGGCGTTCAAAAAGTGATCATCGCTGACGGACGCTTATCCAATCCCATCACAGCCGCCCTGGAAGGCCGCGGCACAATTATTCAATGAAAACGGAATCATTATGAATATTATTGACCTAGAAGCAAAACATACTTCCGGCGTGTACGCCAAACAGGGACTGGCCATCGTGCGCGGTCAGGGCGCCCTGCTGTACGACGCGGATAACACTGCTTACCTGGATTGCTCCTCCGGGCACGGCGTGGCCAATTTGGGTCACGCGCATCCCAGGGTGGCGGCCGCCATTGCAAAACAAGCTGCCACCCTGGTCACGCTGTTTGAAAGCTTTCCCAACGATCAGCGCGCGGCGTTGATGGAAAAGTTGACCTCCTTTACCCCCGGCCTGAAGCGCGTGTTTTTCTGCAACTCCGGCGCGGAAAGCGTGGAAGCCGCTTTTAAATTCGCGCGCATCTCCACCAGCCGCGCCGGAATCGTAGCAGCCATGCGCGGCTTTCACGGACGCACTCTGGGGGCGCTTTCCGCCACCTGGAACAAGCACTATCGCGAGCCATTCGCCCCGCTCCTGCCGGGCGTCAGCCATGTACCTTTCAACAATATCGAAGCGCTGGAAAAAGCGGTCAGCGATCAGACCGCCGCTATTATTCTTGAAGCAGTCCAGGGTGAAGGCGGCGTGTATCCCGCCCAGCCGCAATACCTGCAGGCTGCCCGCCGCATCTGCAATGAACGCGGCGCGCTGCTGATCCTGGATGAGGTGCAGACCGGGTTCGGACGCACTGGCAGGATGTTCGCCTACCAGCATTTCGGAATAGTCCCCGATTTGCTGTGCTGCGCCAAATCACTAGCCGGCGGCCTGCCCATGGGTGCCGTCCTGATTAACGAAAAGGTGCAGAATCTCACGCCAGGCGTTCACGGCTCGACCTTCGGCGGCAACCCGCTGGCCTGCGCCGCCGCTCTGGCTGTGCTGTCTGTCATAGAAGTAGAAGACCTGGCAAGGCAGGCTGCAGAAAAAGGCGCTTACCTGATGCAAAAGCTGAAAGGCATTGATTCACCGGTCATCCGTGAAGTGCGAGGACTAGGATTGATGATCGGCATCGAACTGAAGCAGAAAGCCGCGCCGTACCTGAAAGCCTTGCAGGAAAACCATATCATCGCGCTCAATGCCGGTATGAGCGTCATCCGCCTGCTGCCGCCGCTGGTAATCACCTATGAACAACTTGACCTGGTCGCCGAAACATTGCAGGAATTGCTTACTGCTGAAACGATCGGAGTGGAAGCCCTATGAATGAAACTCTGACAGGTTTGGTTTCACACTACAGCCCTTCCGGACAGGAAAGCGCCGCCGTGGAATGGCTGGCCGCGCGCATGCAATCACTTGGTTATAGCAAGAGTTACGTGGATGGCGCCGGCAACGCGGTGGGTGTGATGGGCAGCGGAGTGCGCCAGGTGGTGCTGCTCGGCCACATCGACACTGTGCCGGGCGAACTACCCATGCGCGTGCACGATGGTATTCTATATGGACGCGGCACGGTGGATGCCAAAGGTCCATTGGCGGCATTTGTGGATGCGGTGGCGGCGCTTGGCGCTATTGAAGGCTGGCAATTCGTGGTGATTGGGGCAGTGGATGAGGAGCGTGACTCGAACGGAGCGCGTTTCGTCGCCACCCAATACCGTCCGGATTTCGCCGTCATCGGCGAACCCAATCACTGGCAGCGAGTCGCGCTGGGCTATAAAGGCGTAGCCTGGGCGGAATTGACCTTCCTGCGCGCCCAGGCGCATTCCGCCAGCCAGCACCGCACCGCCTGCGAAGCCGCCCTGGAAGCCTGGCAAAATATTCAAACCTACGCGAAAACCTATAATTCGAGAAAAACACGCGCTTTCGATCAACTGCTGTTGACCCTGCGCGGCATGCAATCGGATGAAAACCATCTGCGCCAGCGCGCCAGCCTGATGATCGACACACGCCTGCCCCCGGAAATCGCCCCGGAAGACTGGTATGACCTGATGAAAAAAATATCTGGCGACGCTGAAATCACCCGCCGCAGTTATGCCGTGCCGGCCTGGGTGTGCGATAAGAACACTCCACTAGTGCGCGCGTTCCTGTCAGCCATTCGCGGCCAGGGCGGAATGCCTGCCTTTGTGTATAAGACCGGTACAGCCGACCTGAACACGGTCGCGCCCATCTGGCGCTGCCCGGCGCTGGTCTACGGTCCCGGCGATTCGGCTTTGGATCACACGCTGGACGAGCGCATATCTTTGGATGAATATCAAAAGGCAGTAACGGTGTTGACTGCCGCGTTGATGCAGCTCATGCTCAATGAAAATAAAAAAGAAAAGGATTGCCTGATCCTGCCATCGGTCGACAATCCTCTTCAAGCCTGAACGTATGCCTTTTATCCCGGCGGCGGCATCCCATTCCCGCCTCCACCGCCCGGTCGGCCGCCGCGGCCGCCCTGCCCGCCGCCCATAGTATTGCTGGCCGCGCCAAGCCTGGTGACCAGGCTGGAAATGGGAAAGCTGGTTACAGTTGATCCGGGTGTGTAGGCGCCATCCGCATACAAGCCGTCCGTGGAACTGCCACTCGCGCTGCCGCCTGAATACAGGTTGTAAGTTACGCCATTCTCCAATTCAGCCGATGAGAACAGCACCGATTGGTAATCCTTGGCAGGCGCGAAGGTCAATACATTTTGCCCGTCCTGCGTTGCAATACTCACCAGCGTCCCAGCGGATTGCGTCGCATCAAAGTTATAGAGCACGGAATATTGGGTCGAGCTTTCGCTGGCAGCCTGGGCCATGCCGGAGCTGCCGACTGCCACAATGAAACCGCCGGTGATATTGAGAGTTCCCAAATAATCCAGCGCTCCGTTGCCATCATTGGTGGGACCGTTCACGATCACCTGACCGCCGCTCATTTCAATCGACCCGTTGGCGTCAAACCCGTCCCCGCCGGCATCCACCACCAAACTGCCGCCTGTGATGGTCAGCAGGTAATTGGCGGAAGTGCTGAATTCATTCTGCCCCGGCCGGCCATTGGCAGCCGAGCCGTCATTGCCGCCAGCCACGTTAATGGCGTCATCGCTGGACGTGATATGGATATCACCGCCATGGATAGCCACGGCCGCGCTTTCGAGGCCTTCGTAAGATTGGGCAATGGTCAGGCTGCCGTTATTGATCGTCAAGGCGGTATCGGCATGCAGGCCGTCATCGCCAGAGGAGATAGCGATCTGGCCGCCAGCGATACTGATGCTGTCATTGGAATTGAACGCGTCGTCCGCCGAGTCGATCGCAATATCACCACCATTGATTACAATAGCAACGCCTGCTTTTAAACCTTTCCTGCTTTCCAGCATTGCGGTATCCTCAGCCGCATCCGGCTTATTCATGCCACCGGGTTGGCCCCAGCCGGCTTGCGTGATGCTGTTGGCGCTGCCGCCGCCCGAAACGATCGTCAAGCTGCCCGCGCTGATGGTCAGGTTGGTGGCTGCCTGAATACCATCCAGACCCGAGCTAATGCTCACCGTACCGCCTTCGATATTGACAAAACCCTTATCCACATCGGTATCGTTGCTGGCTTGAATGCCATCGCCGCCAGCGGTGATGGTCAGCGTACCCGCCTTGACCTCGACCGAATCCCTGCCCTTGACCCCATCGCTGACCGCGTTCACTGTGATGATGCCGCCTTCGAAGTTCAAATCATCCTTGCTGTAAATACCATTCTTGTAATTGGCATTGATCGTCAATGATCCGCTGCCCTGAAAGGTCAAATCGCTCTCGCTGAAAATGGCCGCATCCGGTTCATCCGTCTCCGCGTCAGGGAAAGCGTAAGTTTCGCCATCCATCACGCTGTTCTGGCTGCCTTCGGCCAGTGTGATCACAGCTTCATCCGCATTTA
>CAZDUN010000224.1:0-4000 GCA_964508615.1 uncultured Pelolinea sp.
GGTGTTCAAAACGCTGCGGCGCAGGATCGTCTCGATTTTTTCCGCCAGGATGGTTTCTAGGGGGTATGCCAGGATTTGATATTCTTTATCCTCGAAGTTGGATCGAAATGCGTAAAGAATTGCTTTTGGGGTAATCACATCGCCGGTTGTGATGTCCATCTTTAAAGGCGTTGTGATCGTTTCAAATCTGGCGACGATTGATATCCGATACCCCCCATATTCGTCATCCTCGCGTATCGGTTCAATGTGTTCGAGGGTCAGGGTAACTTCATCACCTAAATTAATGGCACAAATTTCTGTCATTGCCCTCTGAACTGTTTCCTCCGAAAGAGGATAGTTATGGAGCGTTGCGTCCATATCCATGGTCGTCCTGCAGTCGATTCCAACCAACGAGGCGATCATCATTCCACCCTTGAAAATGAATTTGTTTTTATACTGGGATTGCACGATTCTATCCAGTAACCGTTCCAACATGAAATTCTGCAAGACCGCCTGAGCGGGAATATGATTTTCGTGAGCAAGATTATTGATCCTTGCTTTTAGCTGCATGGCTTTGCTCATAGCAGGATTTCCATGTACCTTCTGACGATATTTTGAACCCCGAACTCCTGCGCATACCGATATAGTTGATCGATATTTCTGTCGGGATGGGCGGCGTATCTTTTCATTGCCTCGTTCAGGATTTGAATATCGATCCGGTTTCGGCTGCGCAAGATGTCGCAAATTGTTCTTTCCAGATTAAACGTCTTGATATCGTTCCCATGCGGTGATTTCACTGTGATGGAGCCCATTGAATACAGGTCGCTTTTCACAAAATATACCTTTATCCCGTTGGCTTTCATTAACGAGGCGTTGTATCCCGAAGGAACGGTTACCGAATACGTCAAGGGAGTTCGGTCGGTCTGGCCTGAAAGATATAGAGCAGTCTCATGGGAGAAAATGGCGTTTTTATATCTGGTTTGGATGCATACCATCTCATCAGCCAGTGAATCTGTCGCTATATAAATTCCTCTGGATACTCGCTGGATTTCCCCTTTGCTTTCCAGAATCGATAGATAAGTTCTGGGAATATGCAAGGCTGTCAGATCGGAAGCGAATAAAAGGTTATTCTGCTTCCACAACAATTTCTTGATCCTATCGATTGGGTTAATTTCAATATTTACAACCATGCTTATATTATAAACGTAATAAGCATGGTTGTAAAGTCGTTTATTTACTTTCTTTTCTCTCAGAAATCAGTGTTTTATCTGTAAATGCATAAAGATTGGCATTTTCTATTTTCTTCTCAACCAATACCACTCCGCCGGGAAGCGCCAGTAGCTATGGTCGCTGCTCTTTTCAAGCTTGAAACCCGGGCTGAATAGACTTTCAATCTGCTCAGGCGTGTACCCGACGGTCTTTTTCCCCTGCCGGCGCGGGGTGAAGGCCTTCAGCAGGAACATCCCGCCGCTTTTAACCACCTCCGCCAACCCGTCCACATAACCCCGCGCTTGCTCTGCATTCAACAAATGAAAGCAGCCGATGTCGTAGGCAAAATCGACCGCCGGCAGGCCAAGGTTGCCCAGGCGGCTGACGTCCCCGACTCGAAAATCAGCCCGCCCGCTCACCCCTGCCCTGCGCGCGGCTGCCCGCGCCTTACGGATGGCAACCGGGACAAAATCGATCCCGACCACCTGCCAGCCCGCGCGCGCCAGGGTCAGGCAGTCGTGCCCGTCCCCGCAGCCCAGGTCGAGGATGAGCGAGTTTTCCTTGGATAATTCCTTGACCGAATCCATCAGCTCTACCGGGGTTGGATCGATCTTCCAGTTGTCGGCTCCGAACAAAAATGCCAGCGAGTAAATCAGTTTCATCTGAATCCTGTTTATCCTTTCCGTTAAATCGTTTGTTTATTTATTTACGCATAAACCGGCACGCGGTTTCAGCTTGTGTATGAATTCAGGGTCAGAGAAGGGTGTTTAAGGACAGGCAAGCATAACGGAAAGCTTCTTTCATTGTATTTGTCTTCCCGCGTGAAACCTTGTAAGATAGATGTATGGGTATCTTAAAGAACCGCATCCTGGCGGTCAAATCCGTCTTTATCTTACTGGTTGTCCTGACCGCGCTGGTCATCTTCCGGATGTTTTTCGATAAACCGGACAACCTGGCCGACGCCAACCCATTCATCCTGTGGGTTTTGTTCACGTTGGCCGGTTTGGGGCTGGTGATCATGGTCAAGCGGGCGGGCATTCACGGCAAGGTGAAGGGCTTCCTGCTGACCTGCGCTTACGCAGCGGTTGGTTTCCTGGTCGGCGTCGTGCTGCATAATCTGTTTTACGCCCTGGGAACTTTGGTAAGCAGCCCGCCTTTCCTGACCAGCTTGTTGGGTTTCCTGGATGGCAGTTTCTTCATCCTGGCGGTCATCGTCTGCCCCCTGGCGCTGCTGGTCGGCTGCGTGGGTACGCTGGTGCTGTGGCGCGAGATCTCGACCGCGGAATGATCAAGTTATTTCCTTTCTTTGTCCCTTCCCATTAACGCGATAGAACTTGTGCATGGCCGCGAAAATCAGCAAGAGCGCGATCAGCGCGCCGCCCAGCTCGCGCGGGATGCCCGAGCGGATCTGCAAGCCCACCAGCGCGCCGGAGCGCAAGCCGCCCAATAAAATTGATAGAAATACTGCGCCCAGCGGGTGCAGCCCGCCGGCGAAAGCCACGATCAGCCCGTCGAAATCGTTCACCGCCGAAAAAGAGGAGACGAACTTGTAGTGCACGCCCAGCACTTCCACCGCCCCGGCCAGCCCGGCCAGTGCGCCGCTCAGCAGCATGGTTTTCAACACCGGCAGGTGCGGGCGCACCCCGCCGTATTGGGCAAAGCGCGGCGCCTGGGCGGCGTTGCGCATTTCCAGTCCGAAGCGGGTATTCCATAAAAGCATATATATCAAAACCGCCGCCGCGACAGCCAGCAGGAAGCCGGCGGTAAATTTGCTGCCCGCGGCCAGCGGCAGCAATCGCGCGCTTTCCGCCACGCGCCCCAGCGGGAAAAGCCCGACCAGGATGCCGGCGATGGGGTTGAGCAGCAGCGTGACGATGATCTCGTTGGCGCCGCTGAACTCACGCAGCAGTGCCGGCAGCAGGCCCCACAGCGCACCGCACAGCGCCGCCGCCAGCAGGGCGGCCGCCGGATGAAGAGCAGCGTTCAAGCTGAAGCGGCTGCCGATCCAGCAGGCCGCTGCCGCGCCCAGCAGCATCTGCCCGGCCTGCCCGATGGAGAAAAAGCCGCCGCGCAGCGCCACCAAAGCGGAAAGACCGCTGAAGATCAGCGGCGTGGCGAATTGCAGGGTGATCAACAGCGCGCAACGCCCTGCCCCCGCCCGGCAGGAAAAGCCGCTGTCGAAGAAATTGGCGTAGGTCGTCAGCGGGTTTTCGCCGCTGGCCAGGATCAGCAGCGCGCCGGCCAGCAGGCTGGCGCCCAGCGGGATGAGCAGGTTGGAAAACCTGCGCAGGTATTGCTTGATGCGGGCGACCCTTCGACCCATTTCATGGGTCGCCCGAAAACCGATCCCTGAGCCGGGTCGCAGGGTCGGTTTTCCAATCACCTTTGATTGAATGGTCGCCCGCTTCTCGAGCTCAGCCTTCGTCCCTTCTTCAGGTTCGCGCTCCGGATTCTTTCCCGGCTGTGTGGATTTCATGGTTGCAAGTTGTCTGTCCGAAGGATTGTCTTACACCTTGCGCGGGATGCGGTGCAGGTGGTTGGGGTTGTTTTCCATCACCCCGCTGCCCAGGGCGGCCGAGGAATGCCGCAGGGCTTTTTCAGCCTTGTGCGCCTCCAGGTCGCTGCGCCGCACCAGGTAGCCGGTCACGCGCACGAATTCCGAGTTAGCGCTGCCGATGGACAGGTTGCGGATGCCGGCATGATGCGCCCCGCGGATGATATCCAGCACGGCGGCCGGGTTGGCCGCGGCGGTCTGGTCGAATTCCAAAATGGTGCTGACCCCGCCCGTGATCCATTCGTGCGCGGGCGCTTC
>CAZDUN010000225.1:0-3999 GCA_964508615.1 uncultured Pelolinea sp.
GCGCCGGGACAAGATGCCCATCCGCGAGGCTATCGAGGAAGCCGGCCGGCGGCGCATGCGGCCCATCCTATTGACGGCCATTGCCCTGGCGATCGCTGTGTGGGCGCTGGCGGTCACCTCCACCGACCCCATGGTGAAACGCAACTATACCCGCCCGATTACGCTGGAAGTGAGCGGGCTGGATCCCGACCTGCTGATCACAAGTGAACTACCCGAGCAGGTTTCCCTGACGCTCAGCGCGCCGGAATCCATCTGGTCATCCGAACTGGCCAACGCCAACGTGGTGCGGGCCAGCCTGGATGTCAGCGGCCTGGAGGCGGGCAATTACAACCTGCCGGTTGAATTGCAAATCGACGCCCAGCCGGTGCGCGTGGACAGTTATTCACCCAAAGCGGTGGATGTGCGCATCGAACAGTTATTCAGCAAGGATATGGAAATCACCCTGGTGCAGCCTTCCAGCCCGGCGGTGGGTTACGAAGCCGGCACGCCCAAACTGAACGCGTCCATGGCCACGGTCAGCGGCCCGTCCTCGCAGGTGGAGAAAGTGGCCGAAGTGCGCGCCACCCTGGATATCAGCCAGGCAAAAGAGGATATCGACCGCGACTTGCAGCTGCAAGCGCTGGATGAAAGCGGTCTTGAGGTAGCGGATGTCTCGATCAGCCCCGAAAAAGTCAATGTCCAGATGTCCGTCAGCCAGCGCGGCGGTTACCGCAATGTATCCGTGAAAGTGGTCACCAGCGGCCAAATCGCCAGCGGCTACCGCCTGACCAACATCTCTTCCAATCCGCTGGTGGTCACGGTCTATTCGGCTGACCCGGAGCTGGTCAACAACCTGCCGGGTTATATCGAAACCACGCCCCTGAACCTGACGGATGCCGACGACGACCTGCAGGTCTCGCTGCCGCTGGCGGTGCCCAGCGGGATCACGGTGGTGGGTGAATCGACCATCAAAGTATCCGTCTCCATCTCGCCCATCCAAGGCAGCACCACGCTGCCCAACCTGCCGGTGGAAATTATCGGTCTGCTGCCGGAATACGAGGTCGAGCTGTCGCCCGACCGGGTGGACGTGATCCTTTCCGGCCCCATCCCCACCCTGGATGAATTGAATTCCGCCAACGTGCGCGTTTTAATCGATCTTTCGGCTTATACGGAAGGCACCTACCAGGTCGAACCGCTGGTCGAGTTGGACGTGGATGGCGTGCTGGTGGAATCCAAACTGCCGGCCTCGATTGAAGTGGATATCCGGTTGGCTGCTCAAGCCACCAGCGTGCCATAACGCAGAAAGAAAATTGATGAAATTACCGATTGTTGCCATTGTTGGACGGCCCAATGTTGGGAAGAGCACGCTATTCAACCGCCTGGCGGGGGAAAGGCTGGCGATTGTGGATGATGCCCCCGGCACGACCCGCGATCGGCTCTTCGCCGAATCGGAATGGAACGGGCGGCGCTTTCACATCATCGATACCGGCGGCATCGACCCGACCAGCTCCAGCTCCAAAACACCGCTCAGCCTTTCTTCGAAAGAATACATCGGCCAGATCCGCGATCAGGCGCTGGCAGCCATCCAGGAAGCGGACGCCATCCTGTTCCTGGTGGACGCCATCAGCGGCATCACGCCCGCCGATGAAGAAGTCACCAACCTGCTGCGCAGCCGGCAGAAGAAGCAGGACGGCCAGGCCTTCCCGCCCATCCTGCTGGTGGTTAACAAAGCTGACAATCAAAAATTCCGTGAAAACGCGGTGGATTTCTACCAGCTCGGATTGGGCGAACCCTACCCCATTTCTTCCTTTCACGGCACCGGCACCGGCGACCTGCTGGACGCCCTGGTGGCTGCCTTCCCGCCTTCCGATGAAGACCAGGAGGACGATTCCGTCAAGATCGCCATTGTCGGCATACCCAACTCCGGCAAATCCAGCCTGCTTAATAAGCTGGTGGGCGCGGAGCGCGCCATCGTCAGCCCCATCGCCGGCACCACGCGCGACGCGCTGGATACGCTGATCACATTCAACGATCTGCCCGTCACGCTGATCGACACAGCCGGCATCCGCCGGCGCGGCAAGATCGAACACGGCGTGGAACAATACAGCGTGCTGCGCAGCCTGCGTGCCATCGAGCGCTGCGACGTGGCGCTGCTAATGATCGACGCCACCAAGGAGATCAGCGCCCAGGACGCCCACATCGCCGGCTTCATCCAGGAAGCCTGGAAGAGCGCCGTGATCCTGGTGAACAAATGGGACCTGGTTGAAAAGGATACCTTCACCATCGAAGCCTACAAAGAGCGCATCCGCGCCGCGCTTAACTTCATGGATTACGTGCCCATGCAATTCATTTCCGCCAAAACCGGCCATCGCGTGGACAAAGTGCTGCCGCTGGCGCTGCAGGTGCAGGAGGAACGCATGGCGCGGCTGGGTACTTCAGCTTTCAACCGCATCCTGATGCGCGCCCAGGACGAACACGCCCCCACCTCGCGCACCGGCCGGGCATTACGGATCTATTACGGCACGCAGGTGCGCAGCGACCCGCCCACCTTTATTCTATACACCAATGACCCCAAGCTGGCGCATTTCACCTACCTGCGCTACCTGGAAAACCGCATCCGCGAGGAATATCCCTTCTCCGGCACGCCCATCCGCCTGGTGTTGAAGGGGCGCGAGTGACGGGAGTATAATCCCCGTAATCCTGATTCGCGGAGAATAACCATTGGAAAATTCACCCTTCAACCCGCTCCCCGCTCCTGGGGCACCCTCGCGCGGCAAACTCATCTTGCGCGAACTGTTCGAAATCGCGCAGATGCTGATCCTGGCGGCTGTGCTGTATTTCGCCATCGACGCGGTGTTGGGGCGCGTGCGCGTGCAGAAGATCAGCATGGAGCCCACCTTCGTGCAGGGCGAGATCCTATTGGTCAACAAACTGGCATATAAGTTTGGCGATTACGAGTACGGCCAGGTGATCACTTTTCACTATCCGGCTGACCCCAGCCTGGATTACATCAAACGCCTGATCGGCCTGCCGGGCGACGTGGTGGAAGTGCGCGCCGGGCAGGTATGGGTGAACGATAAACTGCTATACGAACCCTACCTCGCCGAAGCGCCAACCTACGAAGGCACCTGGGTGGTGCCGGAGGGGCAGCTCTTCGTGCTGGGGGATAACCGCAATCCCTCGGCGGATTCGCATGAATGGGGTTTTGTACCGGAAGAAAACGTGATCGGCAAAGCCATCGCGGTTTATTGGCCGCTCGATAAGATCCGCGCCATCACCACGCCAGATATTTTCACGCAAACTCAGTAAAAGTTACCACTTGCGCGTCAGGCGCACGAAATATTTATAGCGGTCGCCGCGGTAGAGGATGCTGACGAACTCGATGGCCTTACGGTCCTGCGACCACAGGGTGCGCTCATTTAAAAGGAGGGGGCTATTCACCGGGATCTGCAACAGCTCAGCTTCTTCGGGGGTGGCCAGCGTAACCTCCAGCGTTTCATCGGCTTCGGTGGGGTAGATGCCGTATTTTTCCTGAAGAATGGCATAAATTGAACCTTTGCGCTCGATCTCTTCCTGGGTAATGACCTGGTTCTTTTCCAACGCCAGATAAGAATCCTGCAGCCCGATCGGTTCGTCGTTGCCGGTGCGCAGGCGCTTGATGCGCAGCACCTGGGCGTCATTGGCGTTCAAGCCCAGCTGGCGGGCGATCTTCGCGCCGGGCGCCACAAAACCGTATTCCAGGATGCGCGCGCCGGGCGTCAGCCCGCGGTTGCGCATGTCCTCGGAGAAACTGGTCAATTCCAGCATGCCCTTCTGCAGTTTGGGGGGCGAGACAAAGGTGCCCTTGCCGTGCACGCGATAAAGATAGCCCTGGCGTTCGAGCAGATCGATGGCCTGGCGGATGGTCGGGCGGCTGAGGTTGTATTGCTCCTCGAGCTGGCGCTCGGAGGGAATGGCGTCCTGGGCGGGGAATTCGCCGTTCATGATCTTCTCGCGCAGGATGTTGGCGAGTTGGTAATA
>CAZDUN010000226.1:0-3986 GCA_964508615.1 uncultured Pelolinea sp.
TCCATCACCAGCCGCCCGACCGCATTGCTGCCGGTGAAAAAAATGAAGTCGAAGCGCTGGTCCAGTACAGACTGGTTGACCGCGCGCCCGCCCAGCACAACGCTGACGTATTCCGGCGGGAAGCAGCGCGTGATCAATTGCTCGATGACCGCGCTGGTGGCGGGGGAATAGGCGCTGGGTTTGAGCAGCGCGACGTTGCCGGCTGCCAGCGCGTCGATCAGCGGGCCGATCGCCAGGTAAAAAGGATAGTTCCACGGGCTCATGATCAGCACGCAGCCATACGGCGCGGGCTGCACGTAGCTGCGGGCGCTGAATTGCGCCAGCGGCGTGGGCACGCGCCGGGATTTAACAAAACCGCCCAGGTGATTTTTCATGTACGCCAGCTCATCCAGGGTCATGCCCACTTCAGTCATGTAGCCTTCGAAGGCGCTCTTGCCCAGGTCAGCCTGCAGCGCTGCCAGGATGTCAGCCTGCATGGCGCGAATGGCAGCTTGCAGCCTTTCCAGCGCAGCCAGGCGCGCGGCCAGCGGCAGGGTCTGCCCGCTGTTGAAAAATTCGCGCTGTTTTTCGATGATTTCATAACTGGGAAGAACCGGGCGCGCGCCGGCAGCTTCCAGCATAACGATTTCGGTTTCTTTGAGCATGATGGCTGTCTCTAACCCCGTATCTGCGGTGGATGGATTGTTGTTGATCATATCATTGTATTGGATATTTATGCTATCCTGAATCTAAAGAAAGTGTTGGTTTTTATGTTTAACCCCCGGAAATGCCGCTGTTTGCCAGCCCAAGGCCAATATTTGCGTTTTATTAGATTATTATACAAATGGCTTTTAATTTATATAATATTAATAATCATCAATTAACATCAGAATGTTTGAAACGAGAGAGGACATGAAAAAGCATTTATTGAATTTTAACGATCCCGCGCCTGACCTGGATGTCTTGAGCGTAAAGGGCAAATCCGTGCGCCTTTCCAGCTTATGGGCCAAACGTCCGCTGGTACTGGCTTTCACCCGCCATTTCGGCTGCACCCAATGCAAGGAAATGCTGGATGAACTGGTGGCGGGGCGCGCCAGGATCAAGAATGCCGGCCTGGATATCGCGGTGGTCACCCAGGGTGTGCCTGCCGAAACCGCTTTGTTCATGCATGCGCACGCGCCGGGCTTGTTGGCGCTCTCCGATCCCGAGCGCAGAGCTTACCGCGCCTACGGGTTGGAACGCGGCACGCTTCTCCAGACTTTCCTGAACCTCAAGGTGCTCATGGCAGTCTCGCGCGCGCGCAAAAAAGGATACCTGGTGGAAACACCGCCGGAAGGGCAGGACGCCATGCAAATGTCGGGCACATTCATCATCAGCCCGCAGGGGCGCATCCTGTTGCCATTCTATTATGACAATATCGCCGATCATCCCGCCCTGGATTTGCTGCTGGAAGGTGTGCTTTCCACCGGTTGGGAACAGCCCTTTGAAGGGCGCATCGGCGCGAAATAAGGTAGTGTATGTAAATTTGGAGGACTTATGATGAAAAAGACTGTATTCTTCTTTGGAATATTCGCAATCCTGGCCTTTGCGTTGACTGCCTGTGGTTCAAAAGATATCAGCGCTGAAGAAGCCGCGCTGGCGGCGCAATCCAGCCGGCTGATCGCTGAAGGGCGCTTGCTGCCGATCAAGGCGCTGGATATGTCATTCTCGGTATCCGGTCAGGTGGAGCAGGTTTTCGTCAAGGATGGCGATACTGTGAATGACGGCCAGCAGTTGGCTAAACTGGTGGATGTTCCCGAAGCTGACGCCGCCCTGGCGCGCGCCCGGCAGGAACTGGTGGACGCGCAGATCGCGCTGGAAGATTACCAGGCGTCTGAGGAGTTGAACATCCCGCAGAGCGAACTCAACGTGATCCTGACCCGCAGCAAGTTCAAGAACGCCCGCGACAATTACCTGGACGGCCAATCCACCGAGCGCAAGGCGCGCATGGACGAGGCGGCCGCCAACCTGAAAATCGCCGAAGCCGACCATGAAAAACTTGTCGCCAACGGCGGTCTCGATCCGGATCAGTTGGCCACTCTGCAAGCGCGTTTTAATGCTGCCGAGGCAGCGGTCAAGAGCGCCCAGGCGGCGGTGGACGCGCTCACCCTGAAAGCGACCATCCCCGGCACGGTGGTGGATGTCAACCTCATCAAAGGGCAGCAGGTATCCGCCGGCGAACTGGTAATGGCGGTCGCGGATTACGCCAAATGGATCGTTGAAACCGACAGCCTGACTGAAACGGAAGTCGTGAATGTCACAGAAGGCCAGGAAGTGGACGTGATCCTCGATGCGCTGCCCGAGACAACCCTCAAAGGCGTGGTTACCCACATCAACGAGCGTTTTGAAGAAAAACGCGGCGATATCACTTACACTGTTACGGTTGAACTTTCCGAGACCGATCCGCTTATGCGTTGGGGTATGACGGCGGCTGTGTACTTCAATTAATTTTGGGAAAAAATTTATGAAACAAATTCTGGAAATTTCTGCTTTCCTGGCGGTAAAAGAAGTCTGGCGCAACCGCGCGCGCTTTCTGCTGGTCAGCCTGGTGATTGCCCTGATCACTCTTTTAGTGCTGTTCATCGCCGCGCTGGGTGAGGGATTGGGCAACGGCAACCGCGAGTACCTCTCCAAGCTGGACGCGGAACTGATCGCCTATCAGGCCAAATCGGATTACCTAATCTCCGCCAGCCGCCTGGACCGCGACCGTCTCGCTTCCATCCAACGCGTGGCGGGCGTGCAGGACGTTGGCATGCTCGGCACCTCGAATGGCAATATCGTTCTGCCCGGCGCGGGCGATCCACTCAAGGTGGCGCTGCTGGGCGTGGAACCCGGTCACACTGGCGAACCGCCGGTCGTACAGGGCCGCCAGCTCGGCACCAAGTTGGCCGATGAAGCCATCATCGACCGCAACACTGCGCTGCGCAGCGATCTGCAGGTGGGTGATACGCTCACCCTGCGCGTGACACAGGGCACCCAGGATGAATTCTATGAATTGCGCGTGGTGGGCATCAGCGACGGCCAGCAGTATTCCCTGCAGCCGGCCATTTTCGTTCCCTTCGTCACCTGGGAACGCGTGCGCCCCAAATCTGAAGCCGAATTCAGCAATACCGAGCCAGTCGGAAATGTCATCCTGGTCAAGCTGGATGACCCGCAGCAGGCTGAAATCGTCAGCCAGCGCATCAGCGATCAGGTGAACAATATTGAAATTGTTGCTATCGCGGATGCCATTCAGGCGCTGCCGGGGTATTCCGCCCAACAAAGCACGCTAAATACTCAGGGCGGTTTCACCTTGTTCATCGGTTTGCTGGTGATCGGCGGCTTCTTCCAGATCCAGATCTTGCAAAAGGTCGCCCAGATCGGCGTGTTGAAAGCTATCGGCACCACCAACACCATCGTGGCGGCTGCCTTTATCATCCAGATTTTTCTCGTAACTGTTGTAGGCGTGGCGATCGGCGGTATGCTGACCTTCCTGTTTTCGCTCACCTTCCCGCCGACCATCCCGATCGTGTTCAACGGAACAACTTCCGCCATCGCCATTATTGCCCTGCTGTTGATCGGCCCATTGGGTGGGTTGGTTTCCATTCGCTACGCGGTGCGCATCGAACCGCTGAAAGCTTTGGGGTTAAGCTCATGACCGGCGCAAAACAGGACATTTACCCAATCGAGACTCGCTCGATTATCAAAACCTATCAGAGCGATTTCGGCGCCATCCAGGCTGTGGACGATGTTTCGCTGCAGGTCAAACCCGGCGAATTTGTGGCCCTGGTCGGGCCGAGCGGTTCGGGCAAAACCACCATGCTCTCCATTTTGGCTGCGTTATTGAAGCCGACTTCCGGCCAGATTTTTGTGGACGGCCAGGATATCAGCGAAATGAATGAGGTCGAGCGCGTCGCCCTGCGCCGCGAAAAAATCGAGATCGGAAGAGCGTCGTGTAGGGAAAGAGTGTAGTTGTCGGTGGTGGGGGG
>CAZDUN010000227.1:0-3970 GCA_964508615.1 uncultured Pelolinea sp.
TTTGATGATCGGTTTCAGGATCAGCAGGCTGCCAAGTCCGAACTGAAGATTGGAAAGCCGCCCGCTGCGCCGCAGGAACTCCAGCGTGGAGAGCACCGCGAAAGTAAAGGTACGTTTGGCTTTATCGCTGATCTCCGCCAGGATGTTCTTCAGCTTCTCGCCGGCTTCAGCCATCAGCGCCGCCCGGTGCGCCAGCAATCCCACCCCCAATGACAGGTTGCCGGTGTCGAGCACATGCACCGGGATGGCCTTGATGCGCTCCGCCGCCAGCCTGGCTACGTCCACCGTATTGCTGAGCGCTTTGGCGATATGCAGGGAAATGATGGCATCCGCGCCGGATGCGATCGCGCGGTTGAACGCATCCAGGAACGCGTCAATGCCGGGCACGGCTGTGGTAGGATGTTTCTTAAAACCCGGCAGCCCCAGGTAGAACTGTTCACGGGTCATATCCACGCCATCCAGATAGCTCTCCTCGCCGATGTTGATGTACAACGGCACCACCTGGATATTGTGCTGTTGGACAACCTCATGCGGCAGGTCCGCGGTGCTGTCAGTCACTATGGATATTTTCATTTTTTTTCCTCTCTTTGTCGAAAATAATACTATTCGTTGATAATCTTCTATAGATGAATATCATACATTTTCACTTAATAGTATATAAAAATTCCAAGCAGCATATAAAAACATTGTTAGAATAGATCATAGTCATGGATAATCCCAATATCATTGCGCTGACGCTCAATCCAGCTGTCGACCACATCCTGGCAGTGAATGCACTTTCACTATACAACAAAAACCAGGTGGAGCATGCGCTCACTTTTTATGGCGGAAAAGGCATCAATGTCGCTTATGCCTTGGGAAAGCTGGGCGCGCTCTGCAGCGCGGCCGGATTCATCGGCGAAGGCGATCTCAAGCTTCTCCAGAAAAAACTTGCTTCCGTTTCCGTGACCGCCAATTTCATTCCGATCCATGGAGAAACGCGCACCAATTTGAAGATCATGGATAAGGCTGCCGGCAAGGACACCGAGTTCAACCAGCCCGGATTCACCATCCAGGCGGGCGACCTGCAGCGGCTGGAGGTGCTCCTCTCAAAAGAATTTCAAACAGGAGGTTGGCTGGCGGTCAGCGGCAGCCTCCCGCCAGGCGCGCCGGATGATTACTATGCCCATATCATTTCACAGGCGCACCAGGCCGGGATGAAAACCTGCCTGGATGCTTCCGGTGCGGCGCTGCGCGCCGGCGTCGCCGCCAAGCCAATCCTCTTGCGCATCAATCTCTCGGAAATGGAAGAGCTGCTGGGGCGTCAATTAAACGAGATTACGCAAATCGTGCCCGGCATGCATGAACTGCTGGCCGGCGGGATCGGCATGGCTGTGATCTCCATGGGCAAGCGCGGCGTGATTGGAAGCAACGGCAGGCAAATCGTAAGAGCGATCGTGCCCGCCGTGAACGTCGCCAGCCTGACCGGCGCCGGCGATACGCTGACCGCCGGCTGCCTGCATGGGCTGGCGCGCGGCGATTCTTTCAGCCAAATGCTGCGTTTCGCCAGCGCGCTGGCCACCGCCAGTACGCTGAAAATGGAACCGGGAGATTTCAACGCCCAGGATCTTTCCCGGATTCTGGAACAAACCAGGCTGGAAGCGTTATAGGGAATAATACTGCTTCAAAACCCGCAGCGCCCGCAGGGTCACCCACTTGCTGGGTTTCTTTTTCTCTTCGATTTCCACCAGCATTTTGCCATTATACGAATATTCCATCGGCCAGCGGCCGGCTGCGTCCTGCTTGCTGAGCAGCAAGTCGATCGCGTTTTGCAGGCGCGCGTCCCCCGCCAATCCCGATTCCAGCAGGGCTTCCAGGGTCTGCAGCACATCCGTAATGTAAAAAACGGGGAAGCCAAATTTGAACCAGGATGAGCTGGCCTTGGGCGCGTAGGGATGCGGGTACTCCGCTGTGGCCGGATCGACGCTCAACAGGAAATCCACGCAAACCCGCGCGGCTTTGTTCATCTCAGGCGTGCGCTTGCTTGGCGATATTTTTGCTAATCCCAGCGCCACCTTGACCGCGCCCCACGCGCAGGGTTGATGATCGTTGGCGGAACACAGGAATCCCGGGCCGCTGATACCGCTGCGATAGTACTGGATGGGTGCGCTGCTTCCGTCCGGGCCGCGAATGACGCCGCCTGTGACGCTGCAAGCCATCCATTCGGCCGCTTGCAGCAGGCGTTCGTCTTCCTCCAAACCCAGCCCGTAGAGCGCATAACATAAGTTGCCTTGCAGGCAATGCGCAGCCCCGCTGGGCGTGGCGGACATGCTGAAGCCGCCATGCCTGCCGCGGGCATGTTCCAACAGGTAATCACAAGCTTTCAGAATGCGCTCATCGTGGACATTCGCGCCAAGTTGAGCCAGCAGGATGATTTCCCATATGATGGATGAATACTTTGGGTTGTACCCGGGGCCGGGTTCGAACCAGAATCCCTGCGGATCCTGCTGTGCCAGGATTTTGGGAATCGGCCCTGATTGCATCACCGCCCGAAATGCTTCAATAACCTCCCCATCGCCTTCCGGTTTTCCAAGCAATTCCTTAAGTGCCAAATAACGCACGGATGGATTGTCGCTGTCTTTTTCAAGCAGCCAATCCAACGCGCCCGAGTTGATCCGATCCATCCAGTCCATGGAATCATCCTTACTAATTTACTAGTATGCCTGATTTTTCGGTCGGAAACAAGGAGGATTTTCGAGCCAGGGCAGCCGTTGAGATGGTCGTCTGCGCCTGGGGGGCTTCTTTACAGAATCTTCATAATTTCAATAATTTTGCTTTACCTTGACCATTTATATTAAGCATAGATAAAACAGAGGTGAAAAATGAATAAAACATTAAAAATAGTATTGATTTCTGCAGTCGTATTGCTAGTTGCTGCCGTCCTGGTATTCGCAGGGTTGTGGATTAACCAGCGTCAAAATCCAGGCTGGGGGTTGATGGGTGGGTTCTGCAATAATTCGGCCAGCCAGAATTATGGCACGGGCAGGGGTAGGATGGGCGGGTTTTGGAATAATTCGGGCAGTCAGAGCTATGCTACTGGCAGGGGGACAATGGGCAGATTCTGGAATAAACCCAACAACGGTTACGGCATGGGAGCCGGTATGATGGGTGGGTATTTCTCGAATTCCACCGCCAACATTGAACCCCTCAGCATTGCATCCGCCCAAACCGCGCTAGAGGAATATCTGGGCAACCAAAATAATGACGACCTGGAATTGAAGGAAATCATGATTTTCGATCAGAATGCTTATGCGATCGTGATCGAGAAAAGCACCGGCATCGGCGCGCTGGAATTGTTGGTCGATCCAGCCAGCTTGTCGGTGTTCCCCGAGTACGGCCCAGCACGCATGTGGAATAGCAAGTACGGCATGCTGGGCAGCGCAGGTTTTCGGAGGGCGCGCGGCTGCGCCATGGCTTCGTTCTCCAATGCGCAGGCATCCGCAGGCGCTGAAATGACACTCAGCCTGGAGCAAGCCACCGAAGCGGCGGAAGCGTACCTGGCGGAAAACATTGCCGGCGCAGAACTGGAGCAAAACGGCCAGGCTTTTTACGGCTACTATACCTTTGATTACAAGGTTGACGGGCAGATCGCCGGCATGCTCAGCGTGAATGGAACCAGCGGCCAGGTTTGGCCGCACACCTGGCACGGCCAATTCATCGAAGAATGGGAAATGGATGAAAGCGATTAGGTAAAAAAGTCGATTTATACTAATAGAGAGGAGAATTGCTCTCCTCCCTAAACAATTACAGGATAATCCATGGCAACGGCAAAAATACTGGTGGTCGATGACGAACCCGCTATCGTGAACCTGGTCGCGGCTTACCTGCGCTCGGAGGGGTATGAATTCAATACCGCCGAGGATGGTGATTCTGCCCTGAAAGCTTTTCGTGCATTCAAGCCCGATCTGGTCATCCTGGATATCATGCTGCC
>CAZDUN010000228.1:0-3961 GCA_964508615.1 uncultured Pelolinea sp.
TACTCTTAAGCGCGTTGAGCTTTTGAACATACTCGCTCTTCTATTCAGGCGCGACTTTCGCCAGCAGGAACGGGGAAATGGTGGCAAGCACTTGATCGAAGACATGCTTTCCCTGATCTGTCTCCAACGCGAGCTGCCCGTTCTTCAGCGGGCTGATTTTACGGATACCGGTGTTGTAAATCATGCGGACGCCGGCCTTGGTGAGTATGTCAGCGAACTGATCCAGAAACGCTTGAAAACCACCTTTGAACGTGCCGAGTTTCGAGGTGCGAGCTTTGAAGCGCGCCCAGAACCAGGCCATGTTCACATCCTGGTAATGCGAGCTGAATTTACCGACTAGCAGCGGTTCCAGCATGGCTTCATAAACCCGCTGGCCGTAGTATTTTCTCATCCAGGCATGTGCAGTGAATTTTTCCAGCGGCTTCCAGGCGGCCAGATAGCGCAGATAAACCGTAATGAAACCGAAGCGCATTTTGTCAAAAAATGACAGGCCGGGGAAAAGCAAGGCGGCAATGGGTGAATCGAACGGGTAAAAATCACCGTTATAATAAACGACTGTCTTGGGGCGGTGGAATTGTACCTTCTCTGATAATCCCAATTCTCTAATCAAATCAAGGATGGCGTGATCGGTTTGAAACCAGTGGTGGTAGAACTTCTCCAACGACCAATCCCAGCCTGGCTCGCGAAAACCGGCTGCCAACCCCCCGGGCGCGCTTTCTTTCTCGAAAATAGTCACTTGATGGCCGGCTTTTACCAGATCGTAGGCGGCTGCCATCCCACCCGCGCCGGCGCCAATGACCGCGATTTTCTTCATGGTTGATTTCCTTCTTTTTCTGCCCTGGCGCTCTCCAGTTCCTTGCTCCAGTTCAACCCTTCCCTGGCGAAAAAGTATCCGCCCAGCAAGGTAATGGGCAGCCACAGGGCGGCATGCAGCACCAGCGTGTATCCCGCGGCAATGCTTTTCTCGATGCCATATGCGCCCAACAGGGCGATACCCGGCGCGTCGAAAGTGCCAATATAACCGGGCGCGGAGGGCAGGGTGGTGGAAAGGTTCAGAATACCGTTCATTAACATCAATCCGAAGAAATTGATATTGAACGGGAAAGCTTGTAAAACCAGCCAATACACACTGGTTTCCAGCAGCCAGATGATCACGGATGAACCTAGCACCAACAGCATGCTCTTTATCGAGCGCAACGCTTCGATACCGTCGATGAAGCGGCTGGTAATACCCAGAATTTTGCCCTGCCATTTTTCCGGAAGAATCCGGTTGACAACCCAGCCAATTACACTTTCAATCTTCTTGGGATAACTGGCTGCCAGGATGAAGAACAGCAGCGCGCCGATAAAAATAAGAGATCCCCACAAAGCCAAAGAACGGATACTGCCGACATACCCGGATGAATCGGTCAGGCGGTTGAGTTCGGTCAGGTTGAAGAAAATGAACCCAAGCATCACAACCCCATCGATGATCCTTTCGACGATGATGCTGGCCAGAGATGCTGAAATAGGAATGTTATAGCGGCGTTTAAGAACAATCGAACGCAGCAGTTCCCCGGCGCGGGCAGGGAAGATGTTGTTGCCCATATAGCCAATGGATACGACCGGAAAAATTTCCCGGGTCGGAATTATTTTAAGAGGCCGTATGAGTAAATTCCAGCGTATCGAACGGAACCAGACCGAAGTGAAATAAACTGCCACAACTGGCAGAAGCCAGACCAGGTTAGCGGATTGGATTGTGGAATAAATTTGGCCCAATTGCAATCCACGCAACGCGAGAAAGAGAAAGAGCGCGCTGATCAAGATACCGAACCAAAAATACCAACGTTTCATCTGGAATTTGCTCGTTTGTTGACCTTGTTTTCAGGATCGAGGAATGCCCCAATAATCCTCATTGAATGGTGATTAACTAAAAAAGCGGATCATGAATCCACTTTTTCTTTTACTTTGCTCGTCTTTTCTCCCTCGCTCTTTGGGGTCTCTTTCACGTTGGTTTTTTCTTCCTTTTTGGTTTTGCCGGGAAGGTTGGCCCCTGAACTGGAACGGTGGTCGGTGGAATAAAATCCAGAACCTTTATAGATCACTCCAACCGGTGAATAGACTTTATGCAAGCTTTCCTTGCCGCACTCCGGACAACGTTTGAGTGGTTTATCGGTAAATTTTTGCTGCTGTTCAAATTGAAAATCACATTCGTCGCAGTGATATACATACACCGGCATAGCTATAACCTCAGCCATCATTATAAATTGATTTAACGTCTTACGAGTGAATGATTATAAGTCAAATACAATGATCCTGCGTAAGAAATTTATAAAAAGTAGTGGTCGATTGTATAATCAGAAAAACAAATTTAGGAGATGAAGATGTCTGAATCTCGACCCGTAAAAGCCCCGCGCGGGACAAAACTGAGTTGCAAATCCTGGTTATCTGAAGCACCCTACCGCATGATTCAGAATAACCTGGACCCGGAAGTTGCGCAGCGCCCGCAAGATCTGGTGGTCTATGGCGGCCGGGGGCAAGCTGCCCGCAACTGGGATTGCTTCGATGCCATTCTCAATACACTGAAAGAATTGGAAGATGACGAAACGCTTCTGGTTCAATCCGGCAAGCCGGTGGGCGTCTTTAAAACCCACGCAGACGCCCCGCGCGTTCTGATCGCCAATTCCAACCTGGTTCCGCATTGGGCTACCCAGGAGCATTTTGACCAGCTTGTGGCTCAGGGGCTGATGATGTTCGGCCAGATGACGGCTGGTTCCTGGATCTACATCGGCACGCAGGGCATCCTGCAGGGCACCTATGAAACCCTGGCTTCTCTGGCGGAATTGCGCGGTTGGGGCTCGCTAAAGGGCAAATTTGTGCTCACGGCCGGTTTGGGCGGCATGGGCAGCGCGCAGGCGCTGGCGATTACCATGAACGAGGGCGTGGGCTTGATCGTTGAGGTCGATCCGGCGCAGGCTCAATGGCGCAAGGAAATTGGTTACCTGGACATGGTCGCGGGCGACATCGAAGAAGCGCTCAGCCTGGTGTTGGAGGCCAGGGAAAAGAAAATCCCCCGTTCGGTTGGGTTGGTAGCCAACGCCGCGGAAATTTACCCGGCGCTGCTGCAGAGCGGCGTCACGCCGGACGTGGTCACCGACCAGACTCCCGCCCACGATTTTCTGATGTACGTGCCGGCCGGCTTGAGCCTGGAAGCTGCCGCGGAGCTGCGCAAGCGCGATCAAAAAGAATATACCCGCCTTTCGGTCGAATCCATGACCGAACAGGTGAAAGCCATGCTGGAATTCAAGAAACGCGGCGCCGAGGTATTCGATTATGGCAACAATATCCGCCAGCGCGCTTACGATAACGGCCTGACGAACGCCTTCGATTTTCCCGGTTTTGTGCCCGCCTATATCCGCCCGTTGTTTTGCGAAGGCAAAGGACCTTTCCGCTGGGTGGCGCTCTCAGGTGAAGCGGAGGATATCTACAAGACCGATGAAGCCATCATGGAACTGTTCCCGGAAGACGCACATTTAAAGCGCTGGCTGAAACTGGCGCGCGAGCGTGTGCAGTTTCAAGGTTTGCCCTCGCGCATTTGCTGGCTGGGCTATGGCGAACGCGCCAGGGCTGGATTGAAATTCAACCAGATGGTCGCCAGCGGTGAATTGAAAGCACCCATTGTGATCGGGCGCGATCACCTGGATTCAGGCTCGGTGGCATCACCCAACCGCGAAACAGAGGGTATGAAAGACGGCACTGACGCGGTCAGCGATTGGCCGATCCTGAACGCGCTGATCAACGCGGTCGGCGGGGCGACCTGGATATCCTTTCATCACGGCGGCGGGGTGGGCATCGGCTTCAGCCAGCATGCCGGCATGGTGATCGTGGCGGACGGCACCCCCGAAGCCGCGGTACGGCTGGAACGGGTGCTGACCACCGACCCGGGCATGGGCATCATGCGGCACGCGGACGCGGGATATCC
>CAZDUN010000229.1:0-3939 GCA_964508615.1 uncultured Pelolinea sp.
CTGGGAGACGTTGATGGTGGCCGGCAGCACTTTATTGTACAAGGCCAGCGCAGTCTTGATCATACTGGCTGCCCCAGCGGTGGCCTTGGTGTGGCCGATCTGGGATTTCACGCTGCCCAGGGCGATATGCCCTTTGCGGGTATCCTCCTCCGAAAAAGCCAATTTGAGGCCTTCGAATTCAGCCGGGTCGCCGGCATTGGTGCCGGTGCCGTGCGCTTCGACCAGGGAAACCGAGGCGGGCGTAAAGCCGGCGTTCTGGTAGGCGCGCCGGATGGCCTTAGCCTGGCCGCTGGCGCGCGGCGCGTAGATGCTCTTGAAGTGACCGTCGCTGGAAGTGCCCACGCCGCGGATCACGGCGTAGATGCGGTCATGGTCGCGCTCCGCATCCGGCAAACGCTTCAGCACCAGCATGCCGATGCCCTCACCGCTCAGCATGCCATCCGAATCCGCGCTGAAGGCGCGCAGCCGGTCGCCTTTAGAAAAAGCCGGAGTCTTGCTGAAGCACAGATAGGTCAGGATCGAGTTATCGGCATCCACGCCGCCAGTGATCATCATATCCGCGCGGCCCAGGGCCAGTTCAGCCACAGCCATGCTGACCGCCGCCAGCGAGCTGCCGCAAGCCGCGTCCACGATGCAGTTCGTGCCGCCCAGGTCAAGGCGGTTGGCAATGCGCCCGGCCACCACGTTGCCGATGGCGCCGGGGAAAGCATTCTCGTTCCAGGCGATGTAGGCCAGCTTCATTTTCTCGATGATGGCCGGGATTTCTTCTTCAGGCACCGCGCTGGCGCGCAGCACCTTCTCCCAAACCGGATATTGCAGACGGTTCAGCAGCGGCTGGATCACCTTGGAAGCCATGCCCACCATGCCCAGGATTACGCCGGTGCGGTCGCGCAGAGGTTCCGCCGCCTCGCCATATCCGGCGTCTTTGAGTGCATCCCTAGCGACCACCAGAGAAAGCAGCTGGGAAACATCGGTTACTTCCAGGATATTGGGGGGCAAGCCGAATTCCATCGGGTCGAAAGAAATATCGGGGATGAATCCGCCGTGTTTGTTGTAGGTTTTATCCGGGCTGGAGGGATCAGGGTCATAATAATCCGCGATGTTCCAGCGCGAAGCAGGCACCTCGCGGATGCAATTGACCTCATTCAGGATGTTATCCCAATACTGGTTTAAATTCTCAGCTTCCGGAAAGATACCAGCCATGCCGACGATCGCGATTGGAACGTTCGGCTGGTTCAATTCTTTGGAATCAGATGTGAGTTTCTGTCTGCTTGTCATCGCATACTCCTCTTGGAAAAGGCGAAAAATGTATAGACAATAGCCTTTTCATGGCTTTCTTTCTGTGTAAAACCCAAAGGATGCGGATAAGTTGCTTGAGAAATGGTGAAAAATACTAATTTTTTGGGGAAACCCACGCATGAATGCGTGGACTACGACTCCCATCTGTCATTCCGAACATAGTGAGGAATCTCGGCCAGTATTCCGAGATCCTTCGTCCCTGCGGGACTCAGGATGACACCCTAAAAAGTGTTATTTTGAGCACGAAATGAGATCATGAAGCACTTCCTTTGGAAGATATCAACCGCCGTTTTTATCGGCAATATCCTACGCGGGAATGCATGGGCTACAAGGGATTCAACAGATGTAGGTCAGGCATTCCTGCCTGACAAATAAAAATGTCTGGAGGGGAATCCCGGCTGGTAGGCCGAGATCCTTCGTCCCTGCGGGACTCAGGATGACACACTAAAAAGTGTTATTTTAAGCACGAAGAGATCGCGAAGCACGCCCTCAGGATGGGAATCCTTGTTGACCAGCCGAGGCCCTTCACTTCGTTCAGGATGACACGATTTCTATAACGGTTTTTAGCAGCAATTTGATTACACTAAATGACTCTATTTCGTGAGCGCGACCTCGTTGGGCGATTCGATTAATTCCTTGATGTACTGCAGAAAGCGCGCGGCCGGTGCGCCATCGGTCAGGCGGTGATCGAAGGCCAGGGAGAGCGTCATCATCTTGCGGATGACGATCTGATCCTCCACCACCACAGGTTTGGCGGCGATGCGCCCCAATCCCAAAATGGCAGCCTCGGGCAGGTTGATGACCGGCGTGAAACCGTCCACGTCGTACATACCCAGGTTGGTGATGGTAAACGTGCCGCCGGACAGGTGTTCGGGATTGATCTTGTTCCCGCGCACGGCTTCCACGCGTTCGCGCAACTCCCGGCCGACTGTCTGCAGGTCCTTCTGGTCCAGGTTTTTAATAACCGGCACGACCAGGCCCTGTTCCGCGTCCACAGCGATGCCGATGTTGACCTCCGCCAATTGCTCGATGACTTCCTGGTTGAGGCGCGCGTTCATGCAGGGGAAGCGCCGCAGGGCGATGGCGCAGGCTTTGGCGATCAAATCGTTGTAACCGGGCGCGAAACCCCATTTGGTTTCATCTTTCGCTTTCAGTTTTTCACGCAGCGCGACCAATTCGCTGGCATCGGCGTCCATCAGCAGGGTGACGCGCGCAGTGGTTTGAGCGCTGGCGCTCATGCGCTGGGCGATCACCCTGCGCACGCCGAGCAATGGTTGGGCCGCGTTGATCTTCATGTCCGGCAGGCTGGATGGTGCTACCGGGAATGGTGTTTTAACGGACGGACTGGACAGCCCGGCCTGCACGTCAGCTTTGGTGATCTCGCTGCGCGGGCCGCTGCCTTGCAAAGCGCGCGGGTCGAGCCCGGATTCTTCCACCATGCGTTTGGCTACCGGACTGATCTTCACAGGGCTGGCGAAGCGCGCCAGGTAATCCTGCACGTCTTTCTCGGTGACGCGCAGTCCGCCTTCGCCGCTGGGAGTCACTAGGCTGAGGTCAAGGTTCTTTTCGGCAGCCAATTTTCTGGCGCGCGGCGAAGCGAAAACCTTACCACTGCCCGCGACCCGCGCAGCAGACATGGATTGGCTGAGGCTTACCTGAACCACGGGCGCGGGAGCGGATTCGGCGGCTGGGGAGGCAGGTGCGGGCATTTTAAAAATCTCGTCTTTATCACCTATTACCGCCACCACCGCCAGCACCGGCAGCACGTCGCCGGCTTTGAATGGCCCCAGGTGGATGAAACCGTCGTCCGTCGCTTCAACGTTGAACACGGCCTTATCGGTTTCCACCTCCAGGACTTCCTGCCCCTGTTTGACCAAATCGCCGTCTTTGACCAGCCAATTGATCAGCGTGACCTGCTCCACCGTCTGGCCGAGCTTGGGAATGAATAATTCCTCTGCCATTAACGCATCACCTTTCTGCAGGCTTCCACGATACGCCTGACGTTGGGGATGGCGATGTCCTCGAGCACTTCCGCGCGCGGAACCGGCACGTTGGCGGCTGCCACGCGCTGCATGGGCGCGTCCAGCCAATCAAAGGCCTGCTCGTTGACCACGGCCATCACTTCGTTGATGAAACTGGTATTTTCGTATGCCTCGGTGACGCCCACGAAACGCCCGGTTTTCTTGACTGAATTAATGACCGTTTCCGTATCGAGCGGGGCCAGACAGCGCAGGTCGATCACTTCCGCCTCGATGCCTTCTATTGCCAGTTCCCCGGCGGCGGCCAGCGCGTTCAGCACCTGGCGCGAATAGGTCACGATGGTCAGGTCTTTACCACTTCGTTTGATATCCGCCACGCCCAATGGGATGATGTATTCGCTTTCAGGCACAGGGCCCTTGTTCTTGTAGAGCATCTTGTGCTCGATGAACATGACCGGATTGTTGTCGCGGATGGCGGCTTTCAGCAAACCTTTGACGTCGTAAGGCGTGGCGGGCATGACCACGTAAATGCCGGGAAAATGTGTCCACAGCGATTCAAGGCTTTGCGAGTGATGCGCGGCAATGGCACGCCCCGCGCCACCTTCGGTGCGCACCACCATGGGCACGCTGGTCTTGCCGCCGAACATGTAGCGGTTCTTGG
>CAZDUN010000230.1:0-3866 GCA_964508615.1 uncultured Pelolinea sp.
CTTGGACCTAATGACAGTCGATCTGCCGTGTCCCCTTTAATCATACTAATGACAGATTAAGCTACTTCAGGATCTTTTGCAGGAGCTGCTGCTCTTCGGCGGGGGTGGTGATGCGGCCGTCGATCCAGGCGGCTTTCAGTTCAGCCAGGATCTCGCCGATGCGCGGGCCGACCTGCACGCCCATTTGTTTGAGCTGCTGACCATCCACCAGGGGTTTGACCCAGCGCCACTGCGAGGCGAAATCCGCCAGCATGGCGCGCGTCTTTTCTGTTTTGCTGGAAAGCTGGAGCGCGTAAATCACCAGCGGCGGGCAAGCCTCCAAAGCCAGCGCGGAGCGGCTGGCGGGCAGGGCGGGCAGTTTACCCAGCTCAGGCCGCAGGCGGGCAGCTTGCTGGATCATTTGCGCCAGCTGGTTTTTGAAACGCAAGCGCGCACAGACCGCGGCTGCTGCAACGCTGTTCAGCCCGGCCAGCAGCAGGATATAAGCTGCCTGCCTTTTCTGTTCGGCCAGGGCGGGATGGCGCGGGAAGCCCCAACCCTTGGGGAAGGGCGCGCGGAACAGTTCCGTGATCTGCGCGGCGAGATCATCGTTCCACTTGAGGGCAGGATGGATCCCGGCCAGCAGACCCAGTTGATCGAGGCGGGCGAACATGCGTACGGCCTGCTGTTCACACAGCATCAAATCCAGTTCGTGGCGGATGCGCTCGCCGGAAACATCCGCGAGCAGGTATTTGGCCTCCGCCAGCTGCTCCAGCGTGCGCGGCTCGATGGCAAAGCCGAAGCGCTGCTCGAAGCGCACGGCGCGCAACATGCGGGTGGGATCATCGACGAAGGACAATGAATGCAGCACGCGGATGAGTTTATGGTTGAGGTCGGTCAGTCCGCCCCAATAATCGTACAGTTCTCCGAAGTGTTTGCCGTCCAGGCGCACGGCCATGGTGTTGATGGTGAAATCGCGGCGGTGCAGGTCGAGTTTGATGCTGCTGTTCTTGACAACGGGCAGCGCGCTGGGTTTTTCATAGAATTCGGTGCGCGAGCTGATCAGGTCGATGCTGGAGGGCAAGCCGATCGGCTCGGCAGCGGTCACTTCCGCGCGCAAGCCGGCAGCCAGCGCGGGATTGGCGGGATCGATCTGCCACTTGGCGGTGCCGAATTTCTTGTGGCTGGTGATGCGCCCGCCATATAGAGTGGAGAGTTTTTCAGCCAGCAGGAGCGCGTCGCCTTCGACCACGAAATCCAGGTCGATACTGGGCGTTCTCAGCAGCAGATCGCGGGCGAAACCACCTACCAGGAAGATGGGCAGCTGCAGGTCGCGGGCAGCCGCGCTGATGAGCTGCAGCAGGCCGAGATGCGCCGGCGGCAGGACAGCGGCGATGCGCTCGGAGAGGTTTTGATGCTGGATGCCGCCTTGAATGCGGCCGGCCAGCACCTTGAGCAAGTCGGTGCGGGTGGTAATGCCGATCACTTCGCCCGTTTCCGGATGCACCACCGGCACCTGGCCCCAGCCGGAGTCGGCCATGACCTGCTGCAGTTTTTCCAGCGAATCCCCGGGCGCGACGCTCACGCTGCCGGCTTCCATCAGGCTGGCGGCACTGCGCTCGAGGTTGTGAGAAAGAGCGCGGTCGACCGCGCGGCGGGTGAGCAGGCCTTTGACCTGGTTATCCTCAACCACCGGGTAGCCTTCATAACCGAAGCGCTGCATGAGCTGGTAAGCCTGGCGCGCGGTGGTCTGCGGGCTGATGGTGAGCGGTTTCTTGGACATGATCTGGCTGACCGTGACTGCCAACTGCACGAAGGAAGGCAAATCCTGTTTGAAGCGCTCCAGGATGGCGGCCATCTGGCCGGTATCTTCCTTATCGACCTTGATGAGCGCTGATGAAGCGCGCGCATGCCCGCCGCCCTTGAAGGTGCGGGCAACGGCGGCCACGTTGACCTGGTCGGTCAGCGAGCGCGCCACCAGGCGGATGCCTTCGCGCGTGCGCACGAAGATGAAGAGCGCGTCGGGATCGAGCAAGTTGCAGATCTTGTGCGCGATAGAAGAAACCTCATCCTCCAAATCGACAGCTTCCGCCGAAGAAATCAGCACTTTGCAATTCTGCAGGGTCAGCGATTCCGCACGCGCCAGCAGATCATCGAAGACTTTATGCTGATCGGGCGAGAGCGGCGGATTAAGGAATTCCGCCGCGATCTTCAGGCTGGCGCCGTTTTCCAGCAGGTAAGCCACAGCGGAAACATCGCGCGCGGTGGTATGGGCGTAGCTGAGCGAACCGCTATCCTCATAGATACCCAACAAAAGCAGGGTGGCGTGGACCAGACTGAGATGCCCGTTGTTTTCCTGCAGGCTCTCGACGAAACGGGTGGTGCAGGCGATGGTATCGACCGCCTCGAAATGCCAGTTTTCCGGAAAATCGGCTTTTTTTTGATGATGGTCGATCACGAACACCTGGGTGTTTTTCCGCATACCCTTGAGCGTGACCATGGATTGCGTATCCACCAGGGTCAGGCTGTTGATGGGCTCATCGGGCAGGTCATCGCTTTTCACGAATGGCAGGTCCGCGCCGTACAGGTGGATGAAGGACTGCACGTTGCGGTTCATCACTGCCGGCAGGACGACATAAGCGTCCTTCTGGAGCAAATAGGCGCCCAGCATGGAAGCGACCGCGTCGAAATCAGCCTGTTCGTGAGTTAGAATAACCTGCATGATTCCATTCTACCTGAAAATGATTCAGCAGCTGGATAGCGGTGCTATGATTATTGAAAAGGCGAGATGATCGATATGGCGATGAGTTTATCCGATTCTGAAAAGATACGTTACGCGCGGCATCTGAACATCCCCGAAATCGGGGAGGAAGGGCAAGCGAAACTGAAAGCCGCCGCGGTCATGGTGGTCGGCACGGGAGGGCTGGGTTCGGCTTCGGCGGCTTATCTGGCGGCGGCCGGCATCGGGCGGCTGGGGATTGTGGATTCGGACGTGGTCGAACTGAGCAACCTGCAAAGACAGATATTGCACGGCATTTCAACGCTGGGGCATCCAAAAGTGGATTCCGCGCGGCAGCGGTTGGGGGACATCAACCCGGAAATCCGCATCGAAACTCACCAGGCGCGGGTGGAGGAGGGCAACGCGCGGGAGGTTTTGGGCGATTACCCGATCGTGGTGGATGCCAGCGATAACTTCGAAACGCGCTACCTGCTCAACCGGGTTTGCGTGGAGACAGGCAAAATTTTTATCTATGGGGCTGTTTACCAATTCTATGGGCAGATGAGCGTATTTGACGCGCGGCGTGGGCCGTGTTTCCAATGCGTGTTCCGCAAGATGCCCAGCCAGGCATATATGCAAGCCAATCGCGGACTGGGCGTGGTGGGGGCGCTGCCGGGCGTGATCGGATGCATGCAGGCGCTGGAAGTGATCAAACAGATACTGGGCATCGGCGAAGCAGCCATCGGGCGGCTGCTGCTGTTCGACGGATTGGCCCAGTCTCTGCAGGATGTGCGCGCGGAGAAAGACCCGGCCTGCCCGGTGTGCGGCAAACGTTAAAGATGAAGGAAAAGATATAAATGAACATCACAGAATCCAAACGGCTGCTGGCCGTGGTCGCGCATCCGGATGACGAAACCTTCGGGATGGGCGGAACGCTGGCGCATTACGCGCGCGCGGGGGTGGAAGTACACCTGATTTGCGCCACGCGCGGCGAAGCAGGGGAAGTGGAAGCGGAGCACCTGGAGGGATATGGCTCAATTGGTGAATTACGCGAGCACGAACTGTGCTGCGCGGCGGACGTTCTGGGGATCCGCAAGGTGCATTTTCTGGATTACCGCGATTCCGGCATGCCGGGCAGCCCCGATAACCAGCACCCGCAGGCGCTTAT
>CAZDUN010000231.1:0-3862 GCA_964508615.1 uncultured Pelolinea sp.
GAGTATTATGTCAGCTGCTACGCATGCGTTCTTTCGTGGGTGTTTACTAAAAAATCACCAACAGCCACACCAATGTGACCGCCAATCCCATGACCAGCGAAAGAATGGCAGAAAGCACGCTGAAAACGTTGCGGCTGTGGGGCTCCTTGCCCGCTTCCACCTTCATCAGCCAAATCCCTACCGCGTAAAAAATGATGGCGATGATGATTGAATACATGCCTGTTTCCCTGTAATAATTTTAGCCGAAATATTAAATGCCCCGCTACGCCTCCACCAGGTTATGGATCCAACGGCGGCTGCGAAAGCGCCAGATGAACAGGAAAAATTTGATGATCTCGTCGATCATCACGGACAGATACACGTAATACACCGGCAGCTTGAACACAAAAGCTGCGAGCAGCGCGGCCGGCACCCCTGATAACCACATACAGCCGACATCCACGAGATAGCCAAAGCGCGTATCACCCCCGCTGCGCAGCATGGCGATGAAATACAGCGTGTTGACCGTGCGCAGCCACAGGAAAGCCCCTAGTATCAGCAGAAGGTTGCGCGTGTATTCAGCCGTCAGGTCGCTGATCTTATACAGAGAAGTGATGAACCCGCGCCCGAGAATCAAGACCAAACCCAGGCTGATGCTCAGGAACAGCACGATGCGCACTGCCTGGCGGATGAAATCATGCGATTTTTCTTGTTCACCCGAACCAATCGCGTTGCCGACCAGGATAGCGCAGGCGTGCGTGATACCGAGGAAGGGCACAAAAAACAGGTCTTCGATAGACGAGCGGATGTTGATAGCCGCGATGGATTCGGTGCTGATGCGGGCGTAGATGGCGCTGTAAGCGGAAATGCCCAGCGACCAGAACAATTCATTGGCTGTAACCGGCAGCACCCGCTTGAGGATTTTGGCGAGGAAAACCCGGTCGAAAGCCACCATGCGGCGCGGCGTGACTGCCAGGGGCGTTTTCAAGTAATAGGTGATCCACACCATCAGCAGGCATTCGAAGGCGCGCGCGATCAGGTTGGCGTAAGCGGCGCCCTGCGCGCCCAGCGCCGGCAGGCCGAGCTTGCCGAAGATCAGGGCGTAGCCGAAGAAGATATTCAGCAGGATGCCGCTGGAACTAACCACCATCGGCAGGCGCACGTTGCCGGTCGAACGCAGGATGGCGTAATAGGTGAAGGTGATCGGCGTGAACAGATAGCTGAAGCCGACGATGCCCAGGACGCTGACCCCCAGGTTGACCACCTGCGTATCGGTTGTGAACAACAGCAGGAACTGGCGCGGAAAAACCAGCGCCACCGTCATGAACAGGGCGCTGACCAGCAGGTCGATCAGCAGCGCGACGCCCAGCACCTTGGAGATGCTTTCCTGATCGTTGCTGCCCCAGAACTGGGCAGTGAAGATGGCTGCGCCCGAACCGATGCCGAATTGCACCAGGGAAAGGATGAAGTACAGCTGGTTGGCCAGGCCGATGGCCGCCAGGGGGATATCGCCCAGCTGGCCGGTCATCAGCGTGGTGATGGTGCTGCCCAATACCACGAACATGCTTTGCAGCATGATCGGCAGGCTTAAATGAAACAAGCGTTGAAGAAAAGTTTTATTCCACATCAGAATTCCAATCGGAAGTGCGATTATAAATGAGGAGCGCGGATAATGACAGTCTTGTCAAGAAAATAGCTGGCAGCGCGGGCAGATATGCGTGCCGCGCTGGCCGACCACCAGACGCTGGATGGGCGTTCCGCAATCCGGGCAGGCTTCACCCGTGCGGCCGTAAACCCGAAAATGATTCTGGAACTCCCCGCCGCGGTAAACCCAGTCAATGCTGGCGCCGTTGCGGCGGATGCCCTCGGTTAGCACGGCGCGGATGGCCTCCAGCAAGCGTCTGACTTCCGCGGGCGTTAGCCCGTCTGACTGGCGCAGGGGATGCAGCTTCGCCATGTGCAGGGCTTCATCCGTGTAGATGTTGCCCAGCCCGGCCAGAAAACCCTGGTCCATCAGCAGCGGTTTCAATTGGCGGCCGCGTTCGGCCAGCATGGCCCGGAAGCCTTCCGCGGTCAAGGCCGGGTCGAGCGGCTCGGGGCCCAGACCGCCTAAAACTTCCTGCGGGTCAGCCGTCAGCCAAACGCGCCCGAACTTGCGCGTGTCGTTGAAGGCCAGCCGCCGGCCGCCTTCCAGCTCCAGCACCAGCCGGTCGTGTTTACGGGCGGGCAGGGGTTGGCCGTGCTCATCCAATGCGTTATCAACGCGTAAATCGCCACTCATGCGCAGGTGGAATAGCAGATGGTCTTGTGTCAATTGCATGACCAGGAACTTGCCCCGCCGGGATACCGCGTTTATGGTTTGCCCTTGGATGCGCCGGCAGAATTCAGCGGGCGGCGGGCTGGCGATGGTGCGCTCCCACAACACTTGGCAGGATTCGATGCGGCTACCGAGCAGACCGGCGCTGCCGCTACCGGCGCCTTCCCGCAGGACGCGCGCGATGGTTTCGACTTCAGGTAATTCGGGCATAATTTGTGATTATAAAATGGTTAATTAGAAAATTAGCCAGAAAAATTGAATATAATAATTTTATGGTGAATCAACCATCGCTGTTTACGCAAAACCAAAATAGACTTGTTACACTGCAAGAGGCAAGTAATTGGGCTACTAAGTATTTAAGAAAGAAAGTAACGATTTCCAACTTATCTTATCTTGTCCAATATGGAAGAATCAATAGATTTAGTAATAATGGGAATCCCTTGATTGATATTGAGGAATTAAAAAATTATTATGATTCAACGGGCATAGGTAACCATAAAGAATCTAGCTATGGAAAAGATATAAATTGGCATTTATCATTTGTTGAGTATACGGAAGCTGAAAGAACAAAACATGTTCATAGGCTGCATCCTTATAAAGGGAAATTTATACCGCAACTTGTAGAATACTTTCTTGATACTCATACTGATGAATTTAAAAAAGAGCCATACTTTTCTAAGGGAGATATTGTTCTAGACCCCTTTTGTGGAAGCGGGACAACTCTGGTTGAGGCAAATGTTTTAGGTCTTCATGCGATAGGAATAGATATTTCAGAATTTAATTCGATGATTTCAAATGTAAAAATCAAAAAACATAATTTATATGAATTAGGAAAAGTAATAAATAATATTACCAATAAGCTTAATGCTTTTCAAACACATAGGAATATTATAGCATTCGAGAAGAATTTATTATCTGAACTAGCGAAATTTAATAATAAATACTTTCCATCGCCTGACTATAAAAAACGAATCATACACAATGAGATTAATGAAGGTGAATATTCTTCACAAAAAGAAATTGAATTTCGGAATATTTATTATTCGTTAGTTAAAAAATACGAAGTAAAAATTCAGCAAGATAAGAATGACACATTTCTTGGAAAATGGTTTTTATTTCCTGTTCGTGAGGAAATAAATTTATTGTTATCTGAATTAGAAAAAGTAAATAGTGATGAATTAAAGAACGTGCTTTCAATTATTATTAGTAGAACAATTCGATCAAGTAGAGCGACTACACATGCTGATCTGGCGACTCTGAAGGATCCAATTACTTGTACTTATTACTGTAAAAAACACGGGAAGATATGTAAACCAATTTTCTCTCTTATCGCGTGGTGGAGGACTTATTCTCAAGACTCAATAAGGAGAATTGGTGCTTTTGATAGAATAAGGTCAGATACCTTTCAATATTGTATAACAGGGGATAGCCGTTCTATAGATATCTATGATGAAATAGGTAAAAAATCTGAGGATTTCTCGAAAATTCTTGAGAACAAAAAAATAAGGGGAATATTTTCAAGTCCGCCATATCTGGGTTTAATCGATTATCATGAACAACACGCCT
>CAZDUN010000232.1:0-3836 GCA_964508615.1 uncultured Pelolinea sp.
AAATGAAAAAGTTATCCACCATCCTGATTTTTGCGCTGTTCATCCTGAGCGCCGCCGCCCCGGCTGCATCCATCGGCATCGGCAAGTAACTTGTTAAGTGAGAAGGAGAAAACAAAATGTTAAAACACTTCCCGACAACCATGCGACCCGAAAATAAATCCGCCAGCACGGAGTACAGCCGGATTCTATCCGCAGCTGTGATCAACAGCAAATTCCGCGACCTGCTGCTTTCCGATCCGGTCAAGGCTGTTTCCTGCGGCTACAGCGGTGAGCAGTTCGAGCTGAACCGCGAAGATAAAAACCGGCTGGCAGCCATTCGCGCCACCTCATTGGCTGAATTTGCCGCTCAATTGTCACAGATATAAACCTGCAGAAGGAGACTGAAATGAAAAAGTTATCCACCATCCTGATTTTTGCGCTGTTCATCCTGAGCGCCGCTGCGCCTGCCGCTTCCATCGGTATTGGCAAATAACGATTACCTCAAATTAGGAGACTGAAATGAAAAAGCTATCCACCATCCTCATTTTCGCGCTGTTCATCCTGAGCGCTGCCGCCCCCGCAGCTTCCATCGGCATCGGTAAATAACCGTAAACCGACGGCTTTATCAGCGATAAGATACGTATTCTTATAAGGTTTAGGCCTGCCTGGCAGATTCATTAAATGAATCTTGGATGATACTATGTATTACTATTGCTATTATCGGTAAAAATAATATTACGACTCAATCAGGAAAGTCATGGAAAACGATCAAAAAATAAAGACCATCCAGTCCATTCTTGTGACCAACACGCGGTCTTTTACTGACGGCAGCTCGATTGCGGCTGACCTGGCAACGCTGATTACCCAAAACGGCAAACGGGTTGTTCTGATGGACGCTGACCTGCGCAGACCAATCATTCACACCATCTTCAACATACCCAACCGTGTTGGTTTGGTGGATATTCTGCAGGAATCGCGCCCCCCGCTTTCCGTTATGCATACGCTGCGGGAAAACAGGCTATTCATCCTGCCCAGCGGTAAACTCCAGAAAGAAAACTGCGATCTGATCGGTTCGCCCCGCATGAATGAGCTGCTGCGCTATCTAAAAGAGCGTTTCGATAAAATCATCATCCATGGCCCGCCATTCTTTTATACGGAGAGCAGCACGCTGGCCGCCCAGGTGGATGGCGTTGTGCTCCTGATCCACCCCGGTTACAACAAAGATGAGACCTCCCGCGCGATCATCGAGAAATTCCAGAAAACCGGGGCGACCATCATCGGGATTGTCATGCGCAACCAACCCAAGAACCAGCTCAACCAGAAAGCGTTCATCGACCGCCTGTTATCGTATGACCGGCGTTCGCGCATATCCCCGTAAGATTTTTTCCATAAATAAAGCACGGAACCGCACTTGGAATCCTGGGAGCCAGGATTCTTTGGTTAAATTCGCCTTTATCAACCCGGCGAGAAATTTCACTATATACTCTTACTATCATCGCAAATCAGGAGTGATCAAGATGGACCAGCAAGATGTTCAAGCAGGCATGGAAAGAATGCAAGCCATTATCGCGCCCTGGCACGCCTCGCTGCAAAACCCGGCCCAAGCCCAGGAAAGCGTGCTGCAAAACCTGGTCAGTATCTACAATCAAACGGATTATGGCAAGCAGCACAGCAGCCACAAGATCGGTTCTTACGCCGATTTTCGCGGCGCTTTCCCCATCCAAACATACGATGAATACAAGCCGTTGATCGACCAGGTGATGGCAGGCAATGCCTCCCTGCTGTTAAATGAGCCGCCGGTCGGATGGGCAATCACGCGCGGCACCACCAAGGGTGAAACCAAATTCATCCCCATGACCGCCACGGATCTGAAAATGCGCGTGGCTGCCAGCCGGGCAGTCGTTAATTATGCCCTGGCCAGCCGGCGTTTCGACATCTTCAGCGGGGTGAATTTGAACCTCAACTTTCCCTCAAAGGTCGGCTCGCTAAAAATCGGCAACCGCGAGTTGGATTACGGCTACAGCTCCGGCATCTATACCAAGTACGTTTCCACGCACACGCCGGTGCAATCCCTGCCAACCCAGGACGACATTGATGCGCTGGGCGGCGGGAAAACCATGCGCGATTGGGAAGCACGCTTCGAACTCGCTTATCGCCAATGCCGCGAGCGCAACGTAACGCTTGTTGGCGGCGTGGCGCCCACCGCCCTGCAATTCGGCCGGTTCATGTATCGCAAATTCCGCACCTATCCCAAAAAACTTTGGCAGGTGATCGTCATAACCTTGGGCAGCATCCCAGGCATCAACACGCGCCTAGCTGAACCCCTGCAGGCGCTATATGGCAACACGGCCATCCGCGAGATATACGGCGCCACCGAAGGCATGTTCGGCCAGCAATTGGACGAGAAAAGAGCCTGGTCGCCCAACTACGACCTGTTTTTCTTTGAAGTGCAAACCTCCGCGGGTGTCAAGCCGCTGCATGAAATGCGCCCGGGTGAGCTGGGCAGCCTGATCGTTTCCACCCCGATCTTCCCGCGCTACAAGATCGGCGACCTGATCCTGGCATTCCGCGCGCCGTATTTCCGCTGCATTGGGCGCGAGCACTGGCTGACGCCATTCAAATATGGCTGGTATGAACTGGCCACGCTGAATTTCGGCCGGTTGTAACGCTTTTCGATTTCCATTCAGTCAATAAAAAAATATCGCGTGCTTCGGTATCCCGGGCACGCGATGGGTGAAAAAAATATCTCAGAGTTGGCGCATTATTCCCGCTTGCGGCGCAGCCCGCTGAGCAGTACGTTGATGCCCACCGCGATTAAAATCAGGGGCCAAAGGTACGACCAGCTCAGCCAACCACCCAGTCCAAGACCGATCAGGATGGCAGCCCCGATAAAGTTACCGCCCACGTTGTGGCGGAAATTCGGAAGCAGCAGGCGCAGGATCGCTTCCAACAGGACGATTCCGCCCGCGCCGAGCGCGATCAGGTTCCAGACGCCGAAATTGCGCAAATCGCGCAGCGAATGGAAGATCCAGCGGGTATCGACCGACCAGCCCAGGCGCTCGAACCATCCCATGTTGGAAGCCAGGAACACCAGCCCGGCCCAAATCAGGATCAATGCCCAAGCCACCGTGCTCAGCAGGTCATTTTCTTCGGTTTTTTCATCGTGTTTGAGCAATTCTTTTTCATCTTTTTCTTCAATGGTTTTCTGTTCATCTGCCATGTTTCCTCCAAATCATTCAATCAAAAATACATACGAAAAACCAGCCCGCTGGTTTCCCGCAGGATTGATTGGCTTCATTTCTTGGGACGCAGCAGCCCGCCCAGCAGCACGCTCACGCCCAGCACGATCAATATAAACGGCCAAACCAGGTCCCAGCCAAAGAAGTTGCCCAGGCCGATGCCGATAAAAACCACGCCCATGATCAGCGTGCCCAATACGCGCCGCTTGAAGGTCGGCACCAGCAAGCGCATGGCCGCTTCCAGCAGCAGGATGACCCCGGCCCCCAACATGATGATGCCCCAGATGACCGGCTCGAACATGATCATTACAACCGGCAGTTACCGGGCCATTAAAATGTGCGTTATGATGGTATCCAGCCAACCGGTATTGGCTGCCAGGAATACCAGCCCGGCCCAAATCAGCATCGCCGCCCAGGTGATACTGCTTAACGTATCGCGCTGTTCGACTTTTTCATCGTGTTTGTACAATTCTTTTTCGTCTTTTTCTTCGTAGTGCTTTTCGTTTTTTTCATCGAGATCTTTTGGATCAGCCATTGTAACCTCCTGGTATATAAACCGATTATTCCATTCTCTATACGTACAATACGATTATATAGTTTTGGAAACCGGCAGCCAAC
>CAZDUN010000233.1:0-3826 GCA_964508615.1 uncultured Pelolinea sp.
TGAAGCAGGAATTATATTATGGCAAAAGTATCTCGAAATGAAGCAAGATTGCACAGGCACCAGAGAGTTCGCAAGAATGTTTTTGGTGTTGCCAAAAAACCGCGTCTGTGTGTTTTTCGCAGCCTGAATGATATCTATGCTCAAGTCATCGATGATGAAAAAGGCGTAACTTTGGTTTCCTCCTCCAGCATCGATCATGAGTTAAAAGATCAGGTTCAGAAATTATCCAAGACCGAACAAGCGACTGCTGTTGGCAAGAATATTGCTGAACGCGCCAAGGCGAAAAAGATCACTGAGGTCGTTTTCGATCGCGGTGGCTACCAATATATCGGCCGTGTCAAAGCTCTTGCAGAAGCTGCGAGAGAAGCAGGTCTCAAGTTCTAACTGCAGAGCGAAATAAGAGGTAATAATGGAAAAAATGGCTTACCAAGCAGTCGAAAAAGAGTTTGACGAAAGAGTTGTAGATATTGCGCGTGTTGCCAAGGTGGTCAAGGGCGGCCGGAAATTCCATTTCCGTGTCACAATTGTGGCAGGCGATAACAATGGAACTATCGGTATGGGTGTCGGGAAAGCCGGTGCTGTTCCCGAGGCGATGGCCAAAGCCACCCAGCAGGCGCACAAAAATATGCGTAAAGTATCTCTGGCCGGCACAACCATTCCGCATGAAATTGTTGCGAAGGTTGGCGGAGCGGAAGTCCTTCTCAAACCCGCCTCTCTGGGTACCGGCGTTATCGCGGGTGGTGGAGTGCGGGCGGTTGTTGAAGCGGCTGGTGTGCGTGATATCCTAACCAAGTCGCTGGGCAGCTCGAATATGTTGAATGTTGTCAAAGCAACTTTTAAAGCTCTTGAGCAGCTGCAATCTTCACAGGATATTGCCGAGATGCGCGGGAAACCGGCCAAAGAATTAGCGCCTTTCTGGGAACGGAGGAAAGATGGCTAAGCAAGGAAAAATGATCAAGATCACATTGGTGCGAAGCCCCATTGGCAATACTGAGCGCCATAAATCGACAGTTCGCGCTTTGGGCTTGCATCGCATCGGTCAATCTGTTGTCCAAAAAGATTCGCCGACCGTGCGTGGCATGCTCTCCAAGGTAAATCACTTGGTGAAAGTTGAAGAGGTTCAGGAATAAAATGAGATTACACGATTTGAAACCCAATGCGGGTGCAAAAAAGGATAAAAAGCGTGTGAGCCGTGGTATTGCCGCCGGCCAGGGTAAAACTGCTGGTCGTGGTACCAAGGGTCAGCATTCACGACAGGGTTTTGGCGGGCACCTCTATCGGCAAGGTGGTAACCTGCCATTCTACCGCCGTCTTCCCTTCATCCGTGGTGAAGGCTTCAGCCCGATCAACCAGGTTGAATACAATGAAATCAACGTAAAGACTCTTGATCAATTCAAGGCGGGTACGGAGATTGACCCCGCATTCCTGGCGGAAAAGAAACTGCTCCATAAAAACCAGAATCCAGTTGCCATTTTGGGCAGTGGCGAGTTGAAGAAAGCGCTCACTGTGAAAGCGCATCGCTTTACGGCGAGTGCCAAACAAAAAATCGAAGCTGCTGGCGGAAAAGCTGAATTGATTGAGAAATAGGATGTCCTGAAATAAGGAGTATTGAGGATGAAAAGATCAGCTTGGCGTTATTTATGGACTTCTGTTGACATACGGAAAAAAATATTAATAACGCTTGCGTTGTTAGTTCTCTACCGGTTGGCTGCCAATATTCCGGTTCCCGGAATCAATCGCGAAGTTATTGCGAGCATTTTCCAGCAGCAAAGTACTGCCAGCAGCCTGCTGGGTGTTTTCGATATGCTTTCGGGTGGCACGTTATCCAATTTTTCGATCCTGGCGATGGGCGTTTACCCGTATATCACCGCCCAAATTATCATCCAGCTTTTGGTTCCCATCATCCCTTCTTTGCAGCGTCGCATGCAGGAAAATCCGAAAGAGGGTCGGCGGTTGATGGAAAAATGGACCATCTTTCTGACCATCCCGATGGGTACCCTGTCGGCTCTGGGCCAGATCCAGTTGTTTAACCAGCTCACGACCAGCGGGTCCATCCTGGATTACACCTTCGGATTTGCAAATGGCAACGCTTTGCCTACCCTGACGACTGTGGTCAGCATGGTTGGCGGTACGATGCTGGGTATTTGGTTGGGCGAATTGATTTCAGAGTATGGTATCCCCAACCAGGGTTTATCATTGATCATCTTCTCTGGCATTGTCTCACGCGTACCTCATAACTTGTACAGCATCATCATTTCGGGCCAAAATGTCGCTTTCCTCTTGATTTTGATGGCAATTATTTTGGCGCTGACGATCTTTGTGATCATCTTTGTTCAACAGGGACGTCGGAACGTGCCGGTTTTGTTCCCCGGACGCCGCGTTGGCAACCGCATGTCCATGCCTGTGAAATCGAATTTACCTTTGATGATCAACCTGGCTGGCATGATCCCCCTGATTTTTGCCCAAACCATCCTGTCCCTGCCGGGAATCATTGCTCAATTCTTCATCAATTCCAAGACAGAATGGCTGGCGAATGTAGCCAATTGGCTGCAAAACACGTTCACAACCACTAGTGTGACCTATATGATCGTTTACTTTTTCTTCGTGCTGCTGCTGACTTTCTTCTATACGGAAGTCTTGTTTGAGCAACAGAATTACGGTGAGAATTTAAAACGCCAGGGCGCGCAAATCCCCGGTGTGGTGCGCGGTGCCCCCACCCAGAATTATCTGAACAGAGTGCAGCGCAGGATCACGCTGGTTGGCGCTTTATTCCTGGCTGTTGTGGCCACCATGCCATATTTCTTTGGCTTGATCTTGCCTGCCAATATCGGGTCAGCCTTGTTCCTGGTTTCAGCTTCCGGTTTGATCATCGTGGTTGGTGTGGTTCGCGATACATTCAATATCATTGATACCGAGCTGAAATTGCACGGCTATGATGAGAAATTAATAAAAGGATAGATACGGCAGGCATGGCACGCTTTTACGTCTTACTGGGACCGCCTGGAGCGGGAAAGGGCACGCAAGCAGCAATTGTTGCTGAGAAATGCCACATACCGCATATCTCATCGGGAAATATTTTTCGTGAAAACCTGGAGAAGAACACCGAGCTTGGTCTGAAAGCCAGGGCTTATATGGAAAAAGGCGACCTGGTTCCGGATGACATTACCATCGGAATGGTGGAAGACCGTTTGAAAAAACCGGATTGCGCAAATGGCGCTTTGTTGGATGGCTTTCCCCGTACACCCGCGCAAGCCCAGGCGTTGGCTGAATTCCTTGCGGGAATTAACGGAGAGATCTCTTGCGTGCCGTTTATCAATGTCGCTCCTGAAGTGCTGATCGAGCGCTTGAGCGGGCGCTGGGTCTGCAAGGCGGAAGGTCATGTCTATCACACCACCTACCAACCGCCGCAAAAGGAAGGTATTTGTGATCTGGATGGATCGCCGCTTTATCAAAGAAATGATGATAAGCGCGAAACCGTTGAACAGAGAATTGAAGTGTATTTCAAGCAAACCGCTCCGCTGATTGATTTTTATAAAGGCAAAGGCTTGCTCGTCGAAATCGATGGTGCCCAACCCATTGAAGATGTTACACAAGCAGTATTAAAACTGGTGGCTTGTGAAGTTGAATAGATTAGACGAGATGACAATAATTGGTTATAATAAAAAATTTGCGGCTGCAGGATTAACGAAATAGGAGAATTAGAATGAAAGTGTCACCATCAATCCGCAAACGATGCGCAAAATGTAAAATTGTAAAACGTAAAGGAATCCTATACGTTATTTGTGATAATCCTAAACATAAACAGAGACAGGGATAAGAAACATGG
>CAZDUN010000234.1:0-3778 GCA_964508615.1 uncultured Pelolinea sp.
AATACCGTGGTTGCGAATATTCTCTTGCTCATCTTCTTCTCTTTAATTTATTTTTTAATTTGAATTTCCTGCAGTTGAAACACCCAGCGGTTGGCAGGCGTCTGCGGGCATACCAGGCGAATGGGGCCTGAATCGGGATCAACTTCCGCGATCCATTCTCCACTCTGCTGCATAGCGACGATCGCGCCTTCAGCTTCAGCGCTGGTGATCTCGATGGCGTAACCATCGGCCGCCAAAGCAGTGATCGAGACAAATCCCTCCTCAGCGCCAGCCTGCGCCAGCAAATCCGCCAGCGGTACGCCGCTCCAGGCTGTAATCTCATCCTCGCCGATGGATTTATCCATTAATATTTCAGAAAGGTCCAGCTGCTCCATTTTTGCCAGTTCTTTATAGCTGACCTCGAGCGGATTGGAGACTGCGCCTGAAATCTTCAGGTTCCAATCCTCATTGGGTATCGACGCGCAGGAAGCGAGCAGCAGCGCGCCAAGCAAGAATAGGGGTATCCACTTTTTTATTATGTTTTTCATGTCCATTCTCCTTTACTTTGTTTTGATGATGATCGGGATGACCATATCTGCGTGAATAAGATTTCCGTGATTGCCTAGTTCGTCCTCCTCCTGTATGGAATGCATGCCATGATCAGCAAAAATGATAATCAAAGTATCTGATGGTAGAATTTCGATGATCTGGCCAACATAACCATCGACCTCCGCGACTTTCTCCAGCACTTCGTCTGTGTTTGGTCCGTATGCATGGCCGCGGTCGTCAATGCCGTGGAAATGGATCCACGTCAGTTGCGGAACCCCATTTTCCAACGCTTCCATTGCGTTTTGAAAGGTATTGTCGTCAGTTGAGCCATTCTGGTCCCGGTCTCCCGATAAAATGGCCTGCGTGTTGCGCATATTGAACGCCAGCGCCTCGCCCTCGATGGCGATTGAGGATAGTCCCTTTTCGGCTGCCCGGTCGAACATGGTGGGCGCTTCCGTTGAGCGGATGCCGGATTTGAATACACCGCTGTCATTCGGCATCAATCCGGTCATTAATGCCGCTGAAGAAGTGCTGGTGCGCGGCGGATAGACGGTCACCGCTGACAGGATCTCCGCGTCAGAGCTGATGTTCGGGATCAATCCCAGGCCCAGCGATTTTAAGTAGGTATGGTAGCCAACCCCATCCAGGAAGATCAGCACGACATGCTTGTAAATTTGGCCAGTTAAAGGCACTCCCGCCAGGTTATCCATATCCAGGCCTAATACAGAGGATACCGTGGCGGTGACATCCTGAATCTGTTGCTCGCCGCGGGATTCTTCTTTTTCCTGAATTCTGACGGTTACCGGCGTGATGACCTCATCCCCGAATGTCAATGTGCCATCCTCGTTGGCGCAGATCGGTTGAATGAAATCCTGGTCATCCAGCGCAAAAGATTGTCCATCTTTAGCGACGATCTCCGCGCTTTCGATGACTCTGATCCCGTTTTGATACAGCGCAATTTCCAACGGGATGCCTTTATCGCAGCTTGAATCAGCGTCTTCCAATTCCGCATATTCCCCTAACATTTTCGCCTTGATGCTGAAATCGTCGTGGAATGTGGAATCCACCGTGTAAGCCCAGCCGCCCCCGCAACCCGTGATAACCAGACATCCAATAATAAAAAGAAAAAATAATCTATTCTTATCCATGTCAATTCACCTCAATGCTTTGAATGTTAAAAATCCACTGGCTGCGGCTTTTATCCGGGAAAACCATCGATAAATCCTTACCGATCAGTGAAATTTTGGCCGTCATTGCATCCGGCCCAGGTACAGTGATAACGCTGCCGTCATTCAGGGTTACTGCCAAGCTGCTCGTTTCGTCCACGACGGTCAGCATGGTCAGTTCAACGCCTTCCAGTCGCGTGGCAGTGCTGCCCGTCTTTAGTGTTCCCAATTCCTCATTATTGAGCATCACCGCGGCTTGCTCGACAGTGAATAGCGTCGTCTCGGATAATAACAGCTGACCAAAATCATAGCCGGTTCCATTGACTGTCAGGTTCTTCTCGCCGGTTACCACCACAATTTTATTGACGCCTTTTAGCCAGGTGGAAACGTGCAGGGCTTCGTCCGCGAAACGCATCCCCTCCTCGTAGGGAAGTAGATAGGATGTTTCACCCAAATTCTCCCTGGTGATGGTCGAAAAGCCGCCATCATTTGTGCAAAAGGTCAAACTTTCAAAATCGCTGACGCCCATTTCCGCAAGAAAATCAAACACGTTGATTTTATTGCTCTCCTCATTGCGCTTTGAGAACATTTGATAGATGGGAAAATATTTTTCTTCAGGCACGTCACCGGTTACATGCAGCACTGAGTAGAAATTCAGGTTGGCCAGGTCGGCTGAACCGTGTTCATTGTGGCAGGTATCGCACATATGAAAATCTTCCGATTCGTGGCATTCAGCGCAATCGTGCATATATTGCCCCTCTTCAACCAACATGCTTATTGGATACTCTGTGACAAGCCTGGTCGGGATCGGGTTTAATGAAGCCAGCGCGGCTGCGGCAGTAATGAGCAGCAGGGCAATGATGATGATAAACCAGGTGCTTTTTCTTTCAAAAATCCCGATCTCCTGCTTTTCTTTAACGTTCTGCTTTACATCAGGTTCTTTCATAACGCGAAATCCTTTCTTATGATAATTATCAAGATGGCAAAAACCAGAGCCAATACCAAAAAGACAACATCCAATTTTGAAAATCCGACCATGCGGTTATAAGTACGCGTGGGAGCAGCGCCAAAGCTTCTTCCTTCCATTGAAAGCACCATATCATCCACTTTTTTTATGGTTGAGATCAACAGAACCCGCAAGAATTGATAAATATTCCTGAAAAGCCTCCCCGGCGCGGTGAAACGATAAACCACCCCGCGGGTGAGTTGAGCATAGAGAATATTGGCGGCTTCGTTGGTCAAGATGGGGATCAATCGCAATGCTGTTATCAGGGAAAACCCAAATCGATACGGAAGCCCAACTTGCATGAGTGCATACACAAACGCATTCGGTTCCGTGGTAAGGACAAAAATATATCCCATCAGCACAAATGAAAAAAACCGGCTGGAAATCAGCAAGGCATTTTCAAATCCGGTGCTTGTGATAAAAAAGCCGCCAATTCCAATCAACGTGCTGCCTTCATGGATAAACAGAAGATGAAGTAAACCCAGGAAAACGGATGTCATCAGCACAAACTTAAATCCTTGCAGCATGGATAAATGGATTCCGGTTGAGCGGAACAATGCCAGGCCGCAAGCCAGCAATACGATTTCGCAGCGGTAATCTTTGAATGTCAGGATCAGCGCGGAAAGAAATACGAGCCAGATCAATTTAACAACCGGATTCATGCGGTTCAGGAATGAACTGCTCTCACGATACTGAATGGCAATCCTGCGGCTCATTACTCATTCTCCGGCATGTAATCATCCAGTCCGTAATGACTGAAGGTTTTTGCTGAGTCAGACAGGGGTACATCGAACAGGACTTCCCCTCGATCGAAAAACAGGACACGGTCAGCGTGCTTCCGCAAAGCCTGAATGTAATGGTTGACAATCAGAACAGCGGCTTGCGTCTGGTTGACATAATCTTCCAGGATCTCCAAAGATGCATCAATATTTTTTTGATCTTGGCCGATGAAAATCTCATCCAGTAGCAACAGGCGGGGTTTATGCACCAAGACACTGGCCAGATTCAGCCTTTTCTTTTGCCCAAAGCTAAGCTGCTGTGGGTGCTGCCATAAATCTTTATTCAACTGAAAGGCGGA
>CAZDUN010000235.1:0-3759 GCA_964508615.1 uncultured Pelolinea sp.
CTGCTGGGCGCCCTGGATGATGAACACGTTCTCGAGGCTAAAAGACAAGCCCTCCGTGTTTTGGCGGTCGATGATCTTCTGGCGCAGGGCGGGCAGGCCTTCGGTGGTGGTGTACTGCAGGGCTTGCTTGCCCTCATGCTGCAGGACATGCTCGAATACCTGGCGCAGTTTTTCGACCGGGAAGATTTCGGGGTCAGGGAAGCCGCCGCCGAAGGAGATCAGGCCGGTGTCGGATCCCAGTTTGAGCAATTCGCGGATGGCGGAAGGTTTGACGTACTGCATGCGGTTGGCGTAGCGATAATCCATGCGATTCTCTTTTCTATGTGGTTTTGTCAATTATATAGGGTTTGATCGATATGGTTGATCGGTTTTTTTGGACTAGAAATAATATCAGGCGGTTATGGCGAGGCAGCTCAGTGGCAGAGAATACCTTGCGACTTACCACCGGCAAGTCGCAAGCCCATAAGCCCTTGTGTTGAAACGACTTGAAATTGGAGTCGTTTTTTCTTTGATTATTGACAGATGTTTTTGGCTATAGTAATATTGTCAGGCTGATATGGCGAGGTAGCTCAGTGGTAGAGCAGGGGACTCATAAGCCCTTGGTCGTGAGTTCAAATCTCACTCTCGCCATATTTTTTTATTTAAGACTAGCTGGTCGTGAGCAAAATCTTCGCAGCGCTTGCGGGAGCAAGGCGCGTAGATCCCCGAAATGAAGTGGCGACAAGCCACTTTCCTGGAGGGGGCACTTCCGACAGACTTTGACGCTCTTCGACAGGCTCAGCGCGCGTAGGACTACCGAAAACTCATCAGCGCCTGGTGGTTCTTCAAGACTTGAAAACGCCGGGTTTAGACGATGGCAGTGATTCTATCTCTCGGGCGGGCGAACGAAAGCCCAGATTAGAACCCCCGCAAGCACGGCCAACCCGGTGCTAACAGCTGTCCAGGTGAGCTCTTCAGCGGTGTTGGCGTAGGTTTGCCCGAAAATCAATGCACTGGATGAAATGCTGGCGTGCATGCAGAACGCGATCAGCAGACTGCCCTGCGTGCGTTCATATACCCGGGTGATAATCAAAGACCAGGCGGTCAGCAGGACGGGACCGAGCAGGGTAATCAACGCCAGGGAAACCCAGCCCCGGCCGCCCACCCCAAAATAATCGGCATAGCCATGCCAGACGCCGCCCCAAATCAAACCTAGCAACAGGGTGGCGGCAAGCGGTGAGTAGCGTTTAAGCAGGTGCGGCAGGAGAAAACCACGCCAGCCGAATTCTTCCATTAATCCGGCCGTCAGCCCCAAGCCAATCCCGGGGCCGAGCAGGCTCAACATCGCGCCGCTATCCACGGGGTAACCGCACAACCAACGCAGGAGCGGCGTGAGCGCGGTCACGGCGGGGATGATCAACAGCGCCAGCCACCAACCGCCCACGCGCCAATGGCGGAACCTGGCCCATAAGGTGTGCAGACCATCACCTCCGTAGATCAGCCGTGTGGTGAGCAGCCCGCTCAGGGAAGGGCCGAACCCGCCCAGCACGACGAAGACGAAGGCAACTGGCGGGGCTTTCGTCAACAATTCACCCGGTTTGATATACAGGAACAAGAGCGACCAAATTCCAAACGACCAGGTCAAGGTCAGGATGATATATGTGAGAATGGGGTGGCGGGTGATCCAGGTTCTGAGGTTCATGAGTAATTCCTTTTTTAATAATTTTACTATTAAGAAGTGAAAACAACATCTTTGTGTAAAACAAATCAGGAAAAAATCATGATTGCTGAAGGTTTTCTGCTGTTTCAGCTGCCAACCGTTTTTATTATTATCGTTTGGCTGTTGCTAAATGATTAGCGTCCGAGCCAGTTATGTATAATTAACTCATACTTGTTAAAATGAAGGTACAAGATGGGTAAAAAAATATTCTCGGCAGTTTTGTTTTTGTGCATGATTTGCCTATTGGGGTGTGGAATTACCGGTTCCAACCATCAAACGCCGACTTCACCCGGAGAAATCAATGAGCCGGAGATCACAAAGCCGGCATGCGGTTCATTTACTCCCCAGGTAAAAGCCAATCCGAACGCATTTGAAACCGTGGTTGAGTCTTTGAGTATAAAAGCGCCTTCAGGAAATACTATTTACGCACTCATCCGCCGACCGACGGCGGAGGGCAGCCCGGATACATGTTTCCCGGCGGTGGTGCTGGTGCCGGGCGGCATCAACCCGGGCAGGATGCTGGCATTCAGCAAGGACGCGGAGACGCTGGCAGGCTCGGGGATGGTGGTGGTCACTTTCAACGCCGAGGGGCGCGTGGACGATTCGCCGGATGATTTACTTTCGGAAGGGACGGAAGATTTCAACGGCTTCCGCCAGCAGGATGGGTTATGCGAACTGGTGGAATATGTCATGGAACTTCCTTACGTCAGCGCGGATAACGTGGGCATTGCCACGCAATCATACGGCATCACCATGGGAGCTGGCTGCGCCGGCCGTTACCCTGACATTCCAATAAAGTACCTGGTGGATGGTGAAGGCCCGGCGGATAGCTTCACGACCTGCCACGGCCCGCGCTTTTTGGCCGGGGATATGTCGAAATACAATACCGTGAAAAGATTATTCGGCCGCCTGGCAACCTGGCAGGATGATTCAGACGAAAACACCGCCTGGTGGTCAGAGCGGGAGGCCGTTCGCTTCATCGGTGATTTCAACGGATATTACCTGCGGCTGCAAGCGGAGTGGGATCACGCGCAGCCGCCGGAGAACCCGACTCAGATCGAAGATTTCTATCATCCGGAGGGCTGGCCGGGCGGCGGGCCGGCCTGGTGGCAAAACAAGCACGCGGCGGATATGGTTAACGCGGCGGTGGCGGGCGGCGTGCCGTGGGTGCGTGTCAACCTGGAAGCGCAGGGAAACCCAATCAATGCCACTTATTCTTTCGACGAAAAACCTTTTTACTTACCCGGGTACCTTGCCGAGCAGCCCTGGAGCGTGCGCGCGATCCTGGAAATGGTCAACCTGCCACCCATTTCAAGCGATTGATTTCTTTTTCAGGTCTGTTCCATAGTAAAAACGCAATTGCGACCCGCGCTTTTTGCCAAATACATCGCTTCATCGGACATTTTCAAGATCTCTTCTGCGTTAAGCAAGGTGCTGACGCCGCTGGCGACGCCGATGGAAATTGTGATGGCCAGAGATGCCTGTTTTGAAGTTAATGTCATTCTCTCGCAAATTTCGCGCAATTTTTCGGCGCAATCGCGCGCTTCTTCCAGGCTGGTATTGGGCAGTATGACCACGAATTCCTCGCCGCCGAAGCGGCAGATGGTGTCTTCCTTGCGGACATGCACTTTGATCATTTCCACCAATTGCTTCAGGATCAGATCACCGGCCTGGTGGCCGTATCGATCATTGAATTCTTTAAAATGATCCACATCAATCATGATCAGGCTCAAAGGTATAATTTCCCGTTTGGCGCGCGAAAACTCCTTTTCCAAAATTTCCACCATGTAACGGCGATTGTAGGCATTCGTCAGCGGGTCGCGGATGGATTGCTCTTTCAACTCAGCTTGAAGCAGGTTGATTTCTCCCAGGCGGTTTTGCAGGCTATTATTGGCATCCGATAATTCCTGCGTCCGGTCGGCGACGCGTTTTTCAAGGTTGGTTACGAAGCTATCCAACCGGGCGGTCATCTTATTAAAATGCTGGGTCAGCGTGCCGATTTCATCCTCATTGTGAACCGGAATCGATATCTTAAGATCTCCTTTTTCAATTTGCCGCAA
>CAZDUN010000236.1:0-3752 GCA_964508615.1 uncultured Pelolinea sp.
GGACGGAGCGCTGCAGGGAATCGGCGGAGAACTTCCAGCCGTTGCCGTCGCCGGCAGTGATGGCCAGGATTTCAAATTCGCCCTGGTCATTGACCTGCGCGGCTTCGAGGTTGATGCGGTGCTGTTGGGTATCGTTCATAAGTTTGTCCTTTTCAAAGTTGTCTTTGCGAGCGATGCGAAGCATCGCGAAGCAATCTCTTTTTTAACCACAGATGAACACTGATAAACACAGATTTTTTAATTTGTCATTGCGAGCCTTGCGAAGCAAGGCGCGGCAATCTCACACTAATCAGTACCCCGCCGGCTGTCGGCCGGAAGCCTCCACCGGCGGAGTATCTCCGCCCTCTGCGCCCGCAGAGGGCTGCGAGGTACCTTAACTTTCCCTGTCATGGAGAAATCCCTGTCCATCTTTCTCCTTGGCGGCTGCCTGCAGCATGGCATCGGCGTCCACGGTTTCACCGAAGAAGCGGTAGATCAGGCGCAGGAACTCGCTGTTGGTGATCAGCGCGCGATCGCGCAGGTCGTCCAGGATGCTGATCATGTAGTAGGCGGCCTGGGAGAGCGCGCCGTTGTCGCTGCTGGAGATATCGGCGCCGGTCACGCTGAACTCGATATTGCCTTTTACCCGGGTATCCAGCATGCCGCGGCGGGCCAGGACAGCGCCCAGGATGTCGTGGATCATCCACAGGAAATACTCCTGACGCTGTTCGAAGCGCCGGTAAGTCGGCCCGCCGGCGGCTTCGGCAGTTGTGCGGGTGGCAGATTCGGGTTCGGCAAGAAAGTGAAGCGGGATACCGGCGCCGGCAGAAATCATCTTCTTGATGGCCAAACCGTCCTTTTCCGCGTCTCCGGATTCGAGGCGCGGGCTGAGCACCTTCCAGGTCTCGTTCTCGTCGGCCACCAGGATGCTGCCCGGCTTGGGCGGGTTGGCGTTCAGGACGGTCTGGCGGGCTTTGCGCTGCGCTTCGCTGGCAAACTTGGCCTGCACCACGAACAGAAAAGCGTTGCGGTAGCGGTTGAGGCGCGCGCGGTCCTCCAGCCAGTTGGAATAACGCGCCAGCCAGCGCAGGAGGGGAGCGAGGTCAGGCTCCCCCCACTGCGCGCCGGCCGGCCGGTTGATGGCATAGTGCAGCATGATCGGCTGTTGGGGGTTGTCGCTCTGCGGGTCGTAGGCAGGGACGGGTTTGGGGTTGAGCTCCTCGAGGCTGGCTTTCAGCTTGAAAGCGATCGGCTGCTCGACGTCATTATCGCGGCTGTGGATCTCCTCGATGTCAGAAGCAGGGATGACGCGCAGGTAGGACATGCCGGCCGGATCCGTGCTGAGCATGATAAACAGGTTGCCGGTGCGGGTAAGCTCGTCGCACATCTCGAAGACGCGCACGGGCATGCGGTTGAGCCGGTGGTTCCAGAAGTCGTTCAGGAAAGCCGCGGCCGGATCGTGTTTGCAGTTGATGGTCAAACCGCCGCCAACGACGTACTGCGAGGTCAGTTCCACGATGCGGCGGGCCAGCGGATTGGCGCGCCAGGCTTCGAGGGATTGTTCGAGGATCTCGCTGCGGTCGTAGGTGTAGCGATCGCGCTCGCTTTGGCTGGCAGAATGGGTGCCCACCAGGAAGGTGTTTTCGTTCTCGATGATGGCCAGCTTTTCAGCCACCAGGCGCTCAACGCTTTTGTTGATGAATCGGTCAAGTATTCCCATTTTTCAATCCTTTAGCCACTGATGGACACAGATAAAAGCAAAATCGTTTTATGGTTGATGCACACGGATGGCTATTCTGTCTTTGCGAGCCTTGCGTGAGCAAGGCGTGGCAATCTCTTTTTTTCACCACAGATGAACACGGATGAACACAGATATTTTTATTGTTGATGCTCACAGATAACCTTTATCTCTGCATGATTTCCTGATCATGAAGACTTTGAATGCCGGCCGAGATCCTTCACTCCGTTCAGGATGACACTGCTGGGGTGTTGTCATTGCACCCCGCCGGCAGAGCGCTCCGATTTGGAATAGGTGTATTTCAGAAAATCCAGGCTGTCACCGTTGAACCAATCGAGATCGACCAGGGTTTTCACGCCCGGCACGCGGCCGGTTTCGGAGTGCTGCCAGAAGTTCCAGCCGGCAAAAGGATAGAGCGGGCTCGGCCAATAGAGCGTCCACTGCGCGATCCAGAGCGGATAACCGACGAAGGGCAGCACGTTGGCGTACTTGTCCTTGATCATGTAAGAGCGCCAAAAGCCTCCGGAGGAATAGATGATCGGCTTGACCTGCAGTTCGTTCTCGATCACGCCGCAAAAAGCTTTCACGTCAGCGCACAACGCCGCGCCGCTCTTGCCGGCCACTTCGAGATCGATCACCGGCCGCATGTTGAAGGGCAGATCGCGGATCACGCCCAGGAAACCGGCTGCCTGCACTTCGGGATCCACGTGCGTGCGGTAGAAGTGGTAGGGGGCGGCGTAGATGCCGTTCTCGGTGCAGCCTTTGGCGTTGGCTTCGAGATTGTCGTCCACGTAGATTTGGGTTTTACCGAGTGGGTACTCCGTGGCTTTATAGAAACAAAAGACCACGCCGGCGGCTTTTACCTGCGGCCAGTCGATTTCCGACTGCCAATGACTTACGTCTATGCCTGGTTTCATTGATTTCTCCTCTTTTTTTAAAAACTTTTAACCACTGATGAACACGGATAAACACAGATTTTTTTAATATTGTCATTGCGAGCCTTGCGCAAGCAAGGCGCGGCAATCTCGGCTTTGTGGCGATTGACGCCTGCTTTTATATCAACCGAGATCCTCACGGTCGCTGCCTTCGCTGCCCCACGCTGCGCTGAGGGCAGGCGCTCAGGCAGAACGCTCCCCCAGGATGACAATTCAAGTGCACCTCACCCTTCGGCTGGCTCAGCAATCGGTGATTTTTTGTCATTGCGAACGAAGCGAAGCTTCGTTAAGCAATCTCCATGTTGTTCAAAAATAGACAGATTGCTTCGCAAAGACAAACATGGCGTTTATCCACACCTCTCTCCACTGCTTTTCCACAGACTTATCCACAGGGTTATGCACATGTTTTCCACTTTTTTTCAAAAACCTTTATCCAATTCCTCCAGCGGATCGGCGGCCTGGATGATATAGGTCGGCATGCTGACCACCCACTTTTGTTTATCCAGCACAGCGCACAGGGCGGCGCTGATCAGCAGGTCGTCGTGCACCAGGTCGCCGGTGGCGGGGTCGCGCCGGCCGTCCGGAACGCCCCAGCGCACGCGCTTCTGCGGCCCGGGCAGGATCTCGAACTCGCAGAACTGGATCTGGTTCCAAAAGATCTCACTCTCGACTGGCCATTCCGCCGGTTGCTGAGCCTGTCGAAGCACCGGCGAATCATTATCTCCGTACACTTCGACATCCCCCGCATTCGCAGGGGACAGGCGCTCAGGGTACGTCATTGCGTAATCCTTGAAGCGTCCTGAATCGATGATGCCCAGGAAATCCCACAGCAGATCGGACTTGGTGCGGATGTTGAACTCGAAGGGGATGACCTTCTCGCCCAGGGAAGCCTTCAGGAACGAAGCCAGGCCGGCACCCACGCCGGTGCAATCGACCACCAGCCAGCGCACGCCGAACAGCTCCGCGATGGCTTTGATCTCGCCGTACAGGCTGGAGTGCTTGACGCCGATCCACTCGCGGCGCTGCACCACCCGGTAGGTGGGCTTGTTGATGAGCGGATCATCCACGCTGGCCAGATCGACCTCGAACACGGTCAGGGC
>CAZDUN010000237.1:0-3752 GCA_964508615.1 uncultured Pelolinea sp.
TTGGGCTTTGAAAGCGATCCGCAAACCAGTCTGGAGTTCAGTGAACAGGCCTGCGCTGCCGCAAACGCCAACCTGCGCGATTCCAGCGCCCAAAACAATGGCACCGGCGGTTTGGTGTATTCCACTCAGCCTTTTTTCACCTTATCCTGGCTGAAGTCTTTTGCCGGCGATAAACTGGTGGCGGAAGATGGCACGCTTGATTTCACCGCGGAGGGCAGCCAGGCCGCTTTGGAATACCTGTTTGACCTGTACAATCAGGATTGCGCCTGGACTGGTAGGCAGACCACGCCCTATCAGTATTTCTCCGAACGCTATGCCTTGTTTTTCAGCGGCGACAGCCGGGATATCCTCATTCAGGAGCGTGCGAATCAGGCCTCCGACGTGGAGGATGACTGGGCGCTGCTTCCTTTTCCGTCCGACCAGAACCGCCCGGTGCTTTGGATAGATGGGGATTCGTATGCGATTCTGGGTGAGGAAAATGATCAAACCCTGGCAGCCTGGCTGTTTTTGAGGTATCTGCTCGAACCGCGAAACCAGATCGCTTTCATCGAAAACACAGGCGTTTTACCGCTCTCGAATGAAATCATTAGCGCGGCGGCTGAGTTTCGCGCGCTGCACCCGGTTTGGGATCAAGCGCTGCAATATCTTGCGCTGGCACAGGCTGTCCCGAATGATCCGGGATGGATGCAAGCCGAAGCGGCCGCATCTGACCTGGCCTGGCAATTGAAGTTCCTGGCATCCCGTGAATCGATCCCCGGCTTGCTCACTGAGGCGCAAAGCATTCTTCAGGAAAGGGATCAGCCATGAGGTCGCCGGTAAAAAACGAGAAAGTGATCGTTTATACGGACGGCAGCTGCGAACCCAATCCCGGGCCGGGTGGTTGGGCTGCCATTATTCTGGATGATGGCAGGGAAACTATTTTACAGGGCTCAGCTGGCGATTCCACCAATAATCGCATGGAGATGACCGCGGCGCTGGAAGCGCTGCGCAAGATCGATCCGCACAAAGCTGTGGTGATCTATACCGACTCCCAATATCTGAAGAATGGCGTGGAGAGCTGGCTTGATGAATGGAAAGCCCGCAATTGGAAACGCAAAGGCGGCCCGTTGTTGAATGTGGATCTGTGGAAGGATATATCCGTGGAAATTGACAGGCGGAAAATTACCTGGAAGTGGGTCCGCGGGCATGTCGGCAATCCTTATAACGAACGCGCTGACCGGCTGGCGCGCCAGATGATGAGAAAAGCAAAATAAAAAGACAGGTTTAATAGCCTGTCTTTTTTCTGAGGCGACGACGGGATTTGAACCCGTGATCAGGGTTTTGCAGACCCTTGCCTTCCCACTTGGCCACGTCGCCGTTGAACAGCCTGAATTATAAAAGGCGCACATGCCTTTGTCAAATGAAGCTGGGGAAAATAAAAAATGCCCACAGGCATTTTGGTTTTCAAGAGCGGGCGACGGGTCTCGAACCCGTAAACCTCTTCCTTGGCAAGGAAGCGTTCTACCAATTGAACTACGCCCGCGAGCGAATTAGATTATATGTGATTTTCACGTATTGTCAACCGTTTTTTTTCCATGTCTGATAACGGCCAATCTATGCCTGGTTTAAATGAATGGACAATTCTTTAAGATTTGCGTATGTTAATAATATTGAAAAACAAACAAAAATAATGTAATCTATGTTAAGAAACGAACATGGATTACCAAAATTCGCGCCTTTCGCAGATTGTCGATTGGATCGAGAAAAAGGGTTCCGTCAGCATTTCCGAGCTGGCTGGTTCTTTCAAAGTCTCGGAAATGACCGTGCGCCGTGATTTGAACGAGCTGGAGAAGATGAGCATTGTCAGGCGCATTCATGGCGGCGCGGTCGCTTTTTACGGGCGCAGTTTCGAACCGCCGCTCATTTCCCGTTCACACAAGAATGTGGCTGCCAAGCAGATCATCGGGAAATATGCCTCAGAGATGATCCTGGATGGTGACAGCGTGGCAATCGATGTCGGCTCAACCACCATGGAGTTGGCCATGAACCTGGTGGGGCGCCAGAACCTCACCATCCTGACGCCCAGCTTGCATATTGCCAATCTCCTAAGCGATGAAAAAGCCATTCGTGTGATCCTTTCCGGCGGCATCGTGCGCCAGGGTGAGAAATCGCTCATTGGTGATCTGGCTTATCTCGCTTTTCGCGAAATCTTCGTGGATAAACTTTTCCTTGGTGTGGGCGGCATCGATTCCGAAGTCGGTTTGACTGAGTTCGAAATGCAGGATGCCCAGGTGAAAAAGGAAATGATCAAGAGCGCCAAGGAAGTGATTGTCCTGGCGGATTCAACCAAATTCCAGAAAGTGGCATTTTCGTTCTATGCGGGATTGGATAAGGTGGATCATTTGATTTGCGACAAAGTGCCTCCCGATCCGCTCCTGCGCAAGCTCAAGGAAAATGATATTACCGTGCATGTGGTTGACGATGAGGAAGAATAAATCCTGTAATTAATCATTGAGTAACAAAAGGAGGTTCTTGGAATTAATTCATCTTATTCTATTTTTACGAGGTATTTCGATGAAATGTATTTACTTGGTGTGCGCAACCGGTATTGCTACATCCACAATGCTGCGAGTAAAAATTGAAAATTATTTGGAAAGTAAAGGGCTCGAAGCTGAGATTCACCAATACCGTGTTGCGGAAATGTTCCCTGACCGTATAACGGCTGATGTCATTTTAGCGACAACCAGCATGCCGCCGGAAGTGGAAGAGAAATTTAAAGTCATTAGCGGCTTGCCGCTCCTGACGGGTGTCGGGGAAGATGAAGTGTTCGAGGAACTGGAAAAAGCTCTAAGAGAATAAAGCGAAAAGGAGAAATAATGGAATCCATACTTAGTTCAATCGGTGGACTGTTGAACAGTCTCGGTTCTTTGATTGTCCTGCCGATCGTGATCGCCATCCTGGGTTTGATCCTCGGGATGAAGCTCACGCATGCCCTGCGCAGCGGTTTGACCCTGGCGATCGCGTTTATCGGCATCGGGTTGACGGTCGGCTTGCTGGGTGAAAAGATGTCCACCATCGGTACCGCGTTCGCCGAAAAAACCGGAACAGGCCTGGATGTTATCGATATCGGCTGGCCGGCGGCATCGGCTTTGGCGTTCAATACCCCGGTTGGCAACGCTATCATCCCGGTCGGCATCGTTCTGAATATCATCCTGATTCTGTTGGGGCTGACCCAAACGCTCGACGTGGACATCTGGAATTTCTGGCATCAGGCTTTCATCGGCGCGATCGTGACCTTCATCACCGGCAGTTTCGGTCTGGGTCTGCTCGCGGCAGCCATCAATGTTGTGATGGCGCTTTTCCTGGCGGATTGGTCCGCCCCCCTGATCCAGCGCTATTTCAAGCTGCCCGGCATATCGTTCCCGCACCTACAGTCGGCTGGCTACATGATGCTGGCGGTTCCCTTTGCCTGGCTGCCTTTCCTGCGCAAAATGAAACTGGATCCTGATACACTGCGCAAACGCCTAGGCATCCTGGGCGAGCCGATTTTCCTCGGTTTATTCATCGGTGTTGCCTTGGCGGCGTTAGCCGGTGAATCCGTTTCGGATGTGATTCTGACGGGCATCAATGTCGGCGCGGTCATGCTCTTGATCCCCAGGATGGTTGCCATCCTGATGGAAGGTCTGACCCCAGTGGCTGAAGCCGCCCGCAAATTCATGACCAAGCATACCAATAGCCGCAGCTTCAACATCGGTCTCGATTCAGCCGTCCTG
>CAZDUN010000238.1:0-3749 GCA_964508615.1 uncultured Pelolinea sp.
CAACTTTGTAATTAACGGCAATTAAAACTTGGAAAAAAACAACGAATTTAAAACCCTTTTCAATGAAAAACTCCAGTAGTTAAACCCCTTAAAACACGAAAAGAAAGGCATGTATATGGTCTGCACCTTCGAGATCAGCGGCCAGACCAAGAAGCATGATAAAGTCGTGCAAAAATTGCTTTCCGATAAAGACATCAAAGAGGTCTGGTTTTAGACTGTCATTTTTCCTTGTTTTCTATCCGCTATAATAAATAATCAGCCGCGGGCTTTACTGCATCGCCAGGCTTATGGTTAAATGAGTTAATCACATTGCGAAAACCCAATATGAAGTCAAGTACTGCAACCACTCTCGGCATCTGTCTGCTCACGGCCATGGCCACCGCGTGCAGCGGCAGCGCTTCGCCGGAATACGCCGCCGACCAAATGGCCGCTCCGCCTGTTGAAGGGGAGAGCGGCGCCCCCACGCTTGAACCAACCGCCGCCCCGGATTACAACCCCAGCGGGGTGCTGGTCTTCAGCGGCAGCGATTCCGGTTTGGCTGTTTACAACAGCAACGGTCAGATTGTTGAAACCATCAACCTGCCGGAGGCAGCCGACCTCAACCCTGAAAATTTATGCCTGGCAGGCAGCGGGGTTTCGGGGGTCAGCGCAGCGCAGTTGGTCTATTTCAGCCATCAATCCGATGCGGGCCTGGTCATGAGCGCAAACGAAGAAACCCGTCAATTGCGCCAGGTCGATTCTCTCATCGCGTTGGCCTGCGCGCCCGGCCAGGCGGCGCTGGCTTTTTCGGAAATCAGGATAGATGATGATACGCCGCGCAGTTTTCTCTACGCGGGCGGAGTGGATGAGATGGACGCGCTCGAACCGCTGCTGGAGTGGGAAGACGCGGCTACCCAAACGGCGCTGATGCCGGTGGCGGTCAAAGCCATTGGCGCAAATCCCAAATTGGTTTTATACACGCTGAACGCCTGGGGAATCGGCGGGCACGATCTGGTCTTCCCAATCACGCGCGGATTATTCCAATATGAGCTTACCGCGGGAACGAAGCATACCCTGCTGGAAGAAGACAGGCTTTTTCAGGGTATCTCGGCGGATCTGCGCCTGGCGGCCAGCCTGGATTTTCAACCAAACCCGGATGGCAGGCATGCCATACGGGTAACCGACCTGGAATCCGGATGGATTGCCGAGTTTTTTCTGAAAGCAAACAGCCAGCGCGGGGCTGGTTACGCGGTTTTTTCGCCGGACAACCAGCATATGGCCTGGATGGAAGCCAGCGGCTCGTTCGACTCCGATCCGGCTGATTTTCTGGCAGTCGTGCGCGTGGGGGACCTGGCGGGAGGGGACACGGAAATCGAACTCGACAACCTGGCCGCTGCGCAAGCGCTGAAAGTCGATCGAGTCGATTTTCTGAAACCGGTGGGGTGGCTGGATGGGCAATCCCTGCTGATCGAAGCCAGCGCTGCCGATTGGGCGCAGACCTACCTGCTGCGTTTGAACCTGTATGACCGCAGCACGTCGCAATTTTGCGCCGGCAGGTTCATGGGTTTTGTTTATCCATAGCTTTCTTTAAAAAAACTCGCTATCGCGTTTTTTTCATCCCAGCTTGGCTCCATTCGGGACATCCTTATCCGGCACCGCCAGCACCACCGCTCCATCCGGGCGGTATAAACCGGTCACCAGGCATTCAGACATGAAATTGCCCACTTGCTTGGGCGGGAAATTGACCACCGCCAGCACTTGCCTGCCCAGCAATTGTTCCCTGGTATATAGGTCGGTGATCTGGGCGCTGGAGCGTTTGGCGCCGATTTCTGCGCCAAAATCCACCGTCAATTTATAGGCGGGCTTGCGCGCTTCCGGAAAATCCTCCACCGCGGTGATCGTCCCGACCCGCAGCTCGACCTTCTCAAACTCCTGCCAGGTAATCGTCTCCATTGTCATCGTTTCAACCTTCCAGGGCAAAATCCACCGCCGCCAGCGCGTGAATGCGGGTGGTATCGAAGAGCGGCACGCGGCTATCTTCTGGCCGCACCAGCAAACCGATCTCAGTGCAGCCCAGGATGATACCCTGCGCGCCGGATTGCACCAGTTTTTCCATGATGCGGATATAATCCGCGCGCGAATCCGGGTTGATGATCCCCAGCACCAGTTCTTCATAAATCACGCGGTGGACGACTTCGCGATCCGCGGCTTCCGGCACCAGCACTTCCAGCCCGTGCGCCTCGTTCAAGCGGCCTTTATAAAAATCCCGCTCCATGGTAAAGCGCGTGCCCAGCAGGCCGATCTTCTGGATGCCGGCGGCTTTGACCTGCCGGGCAGTGGGATCGGCGATATGCAGGAATGGAATCTGAATGCCGTCCTCGATCTCTTTGGCGCAAATATGCATGGTGTTGGTGCACAGCAGCACGAAATCCGCCCCGGCTTTTTCCAACGCGCGCGCTTCAGCCAGCATGCATTCGGCCGCTTCCGCCCAGCGCTCCGCACGCTGCAAGACTTCGATCTCGGCGAAATCCACTGAGGTCATCACGCAGCGGGCGGAATGCAGCCCGCCCAATTTCTGCTTGACTGCCTCGTTGATGATACGGTAATACTCCGCGGAGGATTCCCAGCTCATGCCGCCAATCAGGCCGATTGTCTTCATCTTTTCGCTCCTATGCTTTTTTCTGGTTTGTGTCATTCATATAAACTTTATTTATATCCTTGAGATGTTCGCGGATGTGCATGCGTACAATTTCCAAATGTTCTGCGGGTGAATAATCTCGCGAGCCTTTCCGATATGGAATCAATTCCAAAGCGGGATTGAGGATATGCGCCTGGATTTGCTCATGGGCTTTTTGCAGGCGTTGGACCACCTGATCCAAAGGAACGCCGTTTAACTCCTCCACGCTACGCTGGTTCAAATCCATCAGTCTACCTTTCAGAGGTGAAGGCTTTCTACCCTCCGCCAGATCGGCTGTATTGCGGGCGAAACTCTCATGCCAGAAAGTGATATGGCGCAGGACATCCGCGGCCGTCCAAAGTTCATACACCATCACTCTTTCAGCTTCTATTTTCTGAACGGTATTCACCAAATCCTGAACAGTGCCATCCAACGCACCCAGCAATTCCGATCTCGTTTCCATTGTTGGCTTCCTTGATTCTAAATGGGATATATTTTCTTGAACCGCTCGCATACCAGCAGGATCTCTTCGGTAAATTTCCCGCCAATGCGCTCAAAGGTGTGCTCGAAAAACCTTTGGTGCGCCGCGCGCCAATAAGCCAGGCTGCGGTCACCCTCACCTTCTTCATCGGCAAAAGCCGCGTCCACCTGATTAAAAGGTTTGACCGTCACTTCGACTGTTTCAATAATGCACAACGGATTATCCGCGCCGTCCAACACAACCGTCAGCAAGCCGGGTTCAGGCGGTTCCTCACCCTCGGATTGCCATTCCGCCAACGCGGAACAGGTGGCGGTTTTGACGCCGGCAGCGATCAAAGCGCCCAGCTCATCCGCCATGGCCGGGCTGTCGCCCCAGCCTTCGGCAGTCACTTTACGCGTCCGGTAGGGGGAATCTGTGGGCAGGCTGCCTAGAAATCGATGCATGTAAGCGGTGGTTTGGGTATTCATTTAGCTGAGAAACATTGTATCTGGAAAATATTATTTCAACCATCCCAGGCCAAAGCCATCCAACAACTCCCACCAGCCCATCTGCCGGCACCAGCGCCTGACCAACGCCCTGCCCGCCGGGGAATGCCAAGCGTTTACCAGTTCG
>CAZDUN010000239.1:0-3706 GCA_964508615.1 uncultured Pelolinea sp.
GCATGACCCCCAAGAATACGCGCCACTGCGTCAATTCATTGTCGATGCGTTTTGTACCGGAGGTGAATGATGAGTAGAGCATCCGCGGTGTTTGGCGGTGGCTGCTTTTGGTGCACGGAGGCGATTTTTAAACAGCTTAATGGCGTGATCGCTGTAACGCCGGGTTATGCCGGTGGTTCCACAAAAAATCCGACCTATCAGCAAGTTTGTACGGGTGCGACTGGCCACGCTGAGGTGATCCGGGTCGAGTATGATGCGCGCAAAATTACATTTGAAGACCTGTTGGAGGTTTTTTGGTTGGCGCATGACCCCACTACACTCAATCGGCAGGGGAACGACGTAGGAGAGCAATACCGCTCCATCATCCTGTACCAAAATGAAGAGCAACAGCGCCTGGCTGAAGCTTCATTGAAGGCGGCGGATGCCAGCGGCCGATTCCCGTCCCCGATCGTAACTGAAATAGTTTCTTTGGAAATTTTCTACCCGGCTGAAGATTACCATCAGGATTACTTCGCCAGGAACCCCAGCCAGCCTTACTGCCGTATGGTGATCTCGCCCAAGCTGCGGCATTTCAAAGAGAAATACCAGAGCTAGACAGCCTGGAACTTTCAGCTTTCGGCAATATCTTTATAATGGTTATCTGTCAAGCGGTTGAAGTAGGGCAGCAAGAAAAACCCGATGAGCGAGGGCAGCCAGAAGGATAAGAAGCGGTAGGTGAGCACCACCACTGTGGTGACCGAGTTCTCGATGCCAAGTCCGTTATACATCGCCACCATGGTGCTTTCGATCAACCCCACTCCGCCCGGGATCATGAAAGCCATGCGGCCGAACAGGTTGGGCAGCCCGTAACCGGTGAGCACCACCAGCGGTGAGGGGAAGGTGCCGGCTGCCCAGAACAGGCTGAAGACGGTCAGGATATCGAACGCGACTATCAGGAAAGAACCAATGACAGGATTTTTCCAGCCGTCATTCGCCATGCTGTTCCACGCGCTGAACAAGCGGTTTAGTTCACGCGTGAATTTTTCACGGGGGAGTTCTTTCTTGAAGGCCCTGTACAACGCTGTGCAGATGGCGACCAGAATCTCGATTGCCCTGTCCTGGTATTTGACGATCAGAACCAGCGCAATCGCGATAATGGCAAGAAATACGGATATGAGCGTAAAAGACACAGCCTGAAAATTGGTCAGGTTATTGATCGTCAGCAGAAAAACCATCCCGATCAGGGATACCGCGGTAAAGACGAAGCTGAGAAAAATAGAAGGGATGATGGATCCCAGCGAGGCACCTTCGCGGTTGCCGCCGCTGACGATCACCCAGCGGTAAGTGGTGGCTGTGCCGCCCACCATCCCGCCGGCCACTAAACCGAATGAGTAGCTGGCTAGCGCGATCAGGGCTGCCTGAAGCGTGGTGATCCTTTTTCCGGAAATATTCACGCATTCTTTGAGCGTATAGCCGCCATACCAGGCTTTCAGTAGTTGGGCAGCCACTGCCAACAAGACCGCCCATAATTTCAATGACCGAAAAATAAAGATCGTTTCTTCAAAAGACGTAATTTTCGGGAAGAAATAATGTATCGCCAGCGCCAGGATGGCCAGCAGGAATACCTTCTCGATGATGGGGAGGAGCGTGTGCGGAATTCTGATGAATCCCAGGTCGATCTTTTTCCTTTGGTTTTCTTTAACCAGCAAAGGATGCGTTGAATTAGTCATTGAAATCGATGATGGCGTGAATAATAATTCAACAATTATACATATAAAAATTGGCGGTTTAGAAGGACATGGCGCGATAATCTTGCCAGCGGGAGGTTGTGTATTTTAAAAATCTTTAGCCGCGGCCCGGGGGAACGGATAAGCTAAACGACTGTTCCGGAATACGCGCGCAGGCCGGATTATTTTATGCCACGTGTTGTTCGTTGATCTTGCGGAAGTGGTAACCGTAAATTGAGAATTCGATCGCCAGCGGGAACAACCTGGGTTTCTTGAATAATGTCCAGAAAAACAATTGCCAGTATTGGCGGCGTTCCCTGCCGAATAGCCCTAATTGAAAGACCGAGCGTACAAAAGCTGCCAGATTCTGATAGATGACCTTTAAATCGATGTGAACCCTTACCTTGGGTAGGTTATAGTCCTTCAGGAAAGTTCTCACGCGTTGGTAATATATTTGCGGTGAGTACAGGTGATTCAGCAGTTTCCGGTATTGCTCTTTGAGCGCGGTGATGTTCATGGCAGGCACAATATTGGTCGATCCGTCCACGTTATCGCCGGACATGTTCCTGAGAATTCTTCCGGCCTTTTCCATGCGGGCGTAGAGCTGCGTTCCGATTGGCGCCTGCAGGATTCCGACCATGGCAGTCACGATGCCGCTGTGCTGGATGAAATCGATCAGGCGCTGAAATGTAGTGGCATTGTCATTATCAAAGCCCACGATGAAACCACCCTGCACCTGCATGCCGGCTTGCTGAATGCGGTGAACATCAGCCACCAGGTTGCGGTTGAGATTCTGTTTTTTGTTGCATTCCGCCAGGTTATCTTCATCGGGCGTCTCGATGCCAATAAACACTTTATTGAATCCGGCTGCGACCATTAGGTTCATCAGTTCTTTATCATCGGCCAGGTTGATGGATGCTTCCGTGTTGAAGGTCATGCCTTCTTTATCTTTTCGCCATGCAATCAATGCGGGCAATAGGTCTTCTTTCAATGCTCTCTTGTTGCCGATCAGGTTGTCGTCCACGAAGAACACGCCCCCGCGCCAACCGGCCTGATATAACCCATCCAACTCGGCGATGATCTGCCGGGAGGTCTTCAGGCGCATGCGGTGGCCGAGCAAGGCGGTTACGTTGCAGAATTCGCAATTGAATGGGCAGCCGCGCGAGTACTGGATGCACATGCCGGCGTAATCATTCAGGTTCATCAGCTCCCAGCGGGGAACCGGCGAACCAGCCATTTCGGCGTAATCGCTCGTGCAGTATTCGCGCTGTGCTTTCCCGTTGGCAAGGTCTTTCAGGAAAGTTGGCAGCGTGATCTCACCTTCATTTAAAATCAAATGATTGACATCGGGAAAAACCTCGGGTTCGGTGGTGAATAAAGGCCCGCCGGCAACCACTTTCACTCCGGCGTTTTTACAGCGTTCAATAAGCTCACGCGCAGAATCACGCTGCACGGTCATGGCGCTGATCATGGCCATATCTGCCCATTCCAGGTCTTTTTTTCTCAACTCGTGGATGTTGGTGTCTATCAGGCGAAGATTCCATTTCCTGGGCAATAAAGCTGCGATAGTAAGCAAGCCCAGTGGCGGTGCTGAGGATTTTTTATGGATGAACTTTAGGGCGTGTTTGAAACTCCAAAACGTATCCGGGAATTTCGGATAAATCAACAAGACATTCATTTTGCTCTCTTCTTCTTGGCGGTAAAGACAATCACTCCAGCAGCACTGGCTCAATGATTGTGTATTGTTTATATTAACACTCAATCTGATTAAAAAGCACGCATCAATTGTAAAAAATACGTAAAAAAGCTTTATTCAGCAACATTCAATTTCGGTATCACAATTCTGCTGGCGATGTGATTGGCATAAAGAAATCAGTCTTACGCGAAGTCCAAGTTATTCTGTCAGACTCGCGACCACCGGGTAGATTGTGGATGTGGTATATTGTTCACCGGCCATCTCAGCGATCAAGAACAGGTAGGTGGATTTCTGGCCTGCCGGC
>CAZDUN010000240.1:0-3670 GCA_964508615.1 uncultured Pelolinea sp.
TGAAGGTATTGTGATCCCCATCGCCTCTCCTTTTGTTGATATGCTAATAATATAATTATGTGGCGTTTACTGGTGTAAATAGATAGAGTGATAATTCATAATACCTTATTTTCTTGAGAAACACCTATTATTGCTATGCGCATGGCAAAGATTAATCTGAAAATCTTCCAAAATGGTCAGCTTATTTTCCAAAGCGAAAAACGCTGGCTCTTCCCGTTATTCGATATGGAAGAATATCTACAGCAGCATCCGCTGGATATGTCCGCCGTAGAGGTGCATGATAAGGTTGTGGGAAAGGCTGCCGCCTTTCTGATGGTCCGCCTGGGTGTGCGCCGCCTGCGCGCGCAAGTGCTGAGCAAACTGGGTCAGCGCGTCCTGGAGCAGGCTGGCATCTCATATACCTGCGTCACTCTGGTGGAACGCATCGATTGTCAGACGGAAGAGATTTTGATGAATATCGACGATAGCGAGGCTGCCTACCGCATCCTGCGCCAACGCGCGCAGCGTGATGTTTAGAATCTGGATTGCATGACAATACGACCAAACGCATGTCTCCTTCCCCCTGAAAGGGGGAAGGCCGGGGATGAGGGTGTAAGAACGGTCGGCTGATCCACGTCTAAACCCGCTGGCTGAGCTTGTCGAAGCCACTCAGTTTTTGCCCCTTCCCCCTTCGGAGGGGAAAGTCGGGGATAAGGGTACAAAGCCTGTTGGCTTCGACTCTGCTCAGCCAACGGGCGTTTCTAAGGTTCCCTCTGGTAAGGCTGTCCTTTGCTCAACACCCCGTCGATCACCGGCATCCAGTCGCTGATCGGCAGGCTCTGCGGGCACTTGGGCAGGCACTCGCCGCACTGAATACATTGTTCTGCTTTCTGTTCATCTTCCATGAAGTTCTTGTACTGAAAACGCATGCCCTCCAGGTCGTCATACATCGCCACCCGGTTGTAGTAGTCAAACACGCGCGGGATGTTCACCCCATTCGGGCAGGGTAAACAATATTCACAGCGCGTGCAGTCTATCGGGCTTAATCCCGTCAGCGTTTGCCGCACCTGATCCATCAGCGCGAGTTCCTCCGTGGTTAGCAGCCCGATGCGCGAGCGCTGCGCTGAAACCAGGTTCTCCTGCACCTGCTCCAGCGTGCTCATGCCGCTCAACACCACTGAAACTTCCGGTTGGCTCCACAGCCACTGCAGCGCCCAATCAGCTGGTCTGCGTGGACTGCCAGCCTGCGCCCAAAGCGGTCTTGCAGCCGGCAGGTCCGCCGCCAGCCGCCCGCCGCGCAGCGGCTCCATGATCACCACTGCCAGGCCTTTATCCGCCGCGTAGCGCAGCCCCGCGCGCCCGGCCTGGTAAGAGATATCCATGTAGTTGTACTGGATTTGGCAGAACGTCCAGCCGTCGTAACCATCCACGATCTTCTTGAATACACCAAGATTGTCATGGAATGAAAAACCCAGCCAGCGGATGCGCCCGTCAGCAAGGGCTGCCTCGGCTTTTTTAAGCAGACCCAGATCCAGCACTTTCTGCCATTTACACTGATCCAACGCGTGCATCAGGTAGAAATCGATCGCGTCTGTCTGCAGCCGGTTTAATTGTTCGTCCAGCATGCGCTCGAAGTCATCCGCTTTTTCCACCAGCCAAACCGGCAGCTTGGTGGCGATGCGCACCTTCTGACGGTAGCCTTCCTGCAGCGCAATCCCCAACGCGCTCTCGCTTTTCTGGTTGTGGTAGACGTATGCGCTGTCCACGTAGTTCAGGCCAGCGTCGATCGCGCACCGCAGCATCTCGCTGGTTTTTTCCTGGTCGATGGTCCCGCTGTCCTCTCCGATGATCGGCAGGCGCATACAGCCGAAGCCGAGCGCGGAAACTTGCCAGTCCAGTTTTCCGAATTTTCGATATTGCATTTGCTTGGTCCTCTATTTTTCCAAAATAAATGTTTTTTAATTTTAACCTTTAATAAATATTGGCTTGAAATTAATATTTTTCAGTTTAAATTAGATCATAATAATATCTATACATTTAACCGGACAGAGCAGGTTCTTTTAAAGTAAAATTCACTGTCGGTTGTTTTCCCATATCCTAAATTACCTGCGAATGATTGGGGAATTCAATATAAGGCTACCATAATGTTTGAGATCTTTCTCACACCAGCGTCCATAGGGTACCTGACCCAGTTCATTTTATCGGCAGCGATAACGATTTTTCTGTTTCGAAGATTGCGCAGCCGAACCACCCAGCTCGTCCTCTTGACTGCCTTTTTTGGGTTGGTCACCATTTTCATTGGCTTATTATTGCTGGATGCAGTACTTCCGCCATTTCCGCGTTTGTTAGCCGTGTTCGCCGAAAATACGGTACTCGCTTTCGCCCTGGTCTTTTTGATTCAATTTGCGTATCAATTCCCGCGCCGTTTCTATAAGTTAAAATGGGCGGCTTATGCGAGCCTGTTCATCAGTCTGGTGTATACCTTTTGGGAAGGCGCATTCATGGTTTACCGCTACTACTCCCTGCTGATAAAAGAAACAGTTAACTATCGCCCATTGTATCTGGATTATTTCACTGCCCTTGTTTTGCTGCTGGCTCCGCTCGCATTTGTCCTGCAATGCCTTGCCGCGGATGCGCGTGAGGCGCATTGGATCAAGAAATTGCTGAAACCGCAGGGAAAATACGCGCATGGCGCGCGTATTTTTATTTTCAATTTTGGCATCCTGTTTTTCCTGGGATTGATCAATATTTTGCGCGGATCCAGCTTTCTTTCGACCGGATTCTATAACGCCGCGCTTTCCATTGGCGTCCTGGTCGCGTTGTGGGTTTTCACGACCAACTATATCAATTTCATTCCCGGCGGGGTTTCCGTAAAAGTGAAAATATCGATCCTGGTTTTGACCTTGTTCCTGGCAATCCTGGGGTCGGTCGGCTGGGCGATTTCACCTTCGTACATCGCAACCTACAAACCCAATTTGACCGATCACCAGACTTTGCGCTTCACACCTTCCGCCTCTGGCGGTTACGAAGTCTCGCAGGAGGAATTCAGCTTTGAAGAGAATCTTGGTAGCAAGGTCTTCGTTGATACGAAAGATATGAGCAGGAATTTCAAGATCGATTTCACCTTCCCATTTTTTGGAAAGACCTACAGCGAGCTTTACGCTGCCAATTCCGGGACAATCGCGCTGGGTAAGCCTTTTTGGCAGCCGGATATGCAAACGCAAATTGTCCGCTTTCCGGCGATTTTCCCATTGATGATCGACCTCGACCCCGCGCTTGGCGGCGGACTGTATGTTAGAGAGGACTCGGGCACGGGCCGTCTGGTCATCACCTGGGATCGAATCCCGGCACGCTTTCAAAAGGGAATAACCTTTACATTCCAGGCCGTTCTCTATAAAAACGGAACTTTCGATATTACGTATAATGGCATACCCTCTTCTTTTATTTTCGCCGTGGATGAAACTCCTTCCGCCAATCCCTGGGTGCGTGGCGCGATCTCCGGAAATGGTGCATCCCTGCATCTCAGCCAGGACCGCTTTTCTGATCAGCTTGGGCATGACCCGCTGACGATCATCGAGAATTACCAGCTTGATTTCCGCCATTATCTGCATAAGTTCATGCTTCCTTTGGCGTGGTTCATTATCGGAGGAAGTCTGGTGATTTTGGCGGCCTTCCCCCGCCTGCTGAAATC
>CAZDUN010000241.1:0-3657 GCA_964508615.1 uncultured Pelolinea sp.
CGCCAGGTAATCCAGCGGCAGCTGCAGCGCGGTGACCGGGGCAGGCGTCACTGGATTCCATTGCTTGAAAGCCAGCACCGCCAAAAGGAAGGGCAGACTGCCGATGAGGGTTTTATACATGTATTTCAACGCCAGGCCGGCGCGCATGCCGGCCAATCCAATGATCCAGAACATCATAACGGCATATACCAGGATGCCGCTCAGGGTGAACAGCCACATGGCCAGCCACACGTCGCCGCGCAATCCCCCGATGACCAGCGAAAGCACGCGCGTGGCCAGGTTGACCAATTGAAATACCAGGAATTTTTCGTATTTCCCGTACACATTCGGCAGGTAAGTAATGGGCGTGGTGATGAACACGAAAAACATCCACAGGCTGAGGATCTGGGTGTAAATACCCGCTTCGCTCCAGCCCGCGCCGAATGCCACTACGAATAACTCCTTGCCGATGATGGTCACCAGCAGCATGGGGAACAGGCTCATCAGGATCAGGTATTTCATGGTGCCTTCCACGATCGGCCGCACGTCCCCATCGTGGTACGCCTTGGCGCAGCGCTGGTAGAAAACCTGCGCGACCGAGTTGGCGATCACGGAAACCGGCAGGCGGATGGCATTGTTGCCGATGGCGTAATAACCGGCCACGGTGGTGGAGAAATAAGCCAAGAGCAGCATGCTGGGGATATACAGGGCGGCATTATTGATCAGGTTGCTGACAGTGTTGAACAAGGGCAGCTTTTTATATTCCACCAGCCCTTGTTTGATCAGCGCCCAATCGAAGTTTGCGCTGATGAACTTCAGGTCTTCCTTGAAGATCAGGAAGGCGAACGCAACGGTGGCGAAAACCTGCCCGATCACCTGCATGAGGATCATCACGCTGCCGCTGGTATAACCGGCGAAACCGAAACCGGCGGTCAATCCGTCGCCCAACACCTCGCTGCCCACCTGGGCGGCTGACAGGCGCAGGTACTTGCGCTGGCGCGAATTCCATTGTTTGAGCGTTTCGAACAATCCCAGCGCCGCCACGGAAAGCGGCAGGAACCACAGGTATTTTTCGAGTTCGGGGGAATTCAACGCGGCCGCCAGGTCAGCGCCAAACAGCCAGACCAGCAAAAACAGGCTGGTGGAGGTGATCAGCGCGATGCCCAGCGAAAGCACCAGCAAGTTGGCGGCATATTTCTCTTCTTTGGGGAGCAGGATGGTGCGGTCGTAGCGCAGCGAGGCCACCACGCCGATCGGCTTGGCGATCGCCAGGTAGTTTTGCAGCACGCCGAAATATTCCGGCAGGAACAGGCGGCTGAGCACCGGCGAGATCAGCGCGCGGAAAACCTGCACGAATCCGCTGCCGCCCGCCAGCTTGGCCACATCCGCGAAAAATTTGGTGTCTTTTTTGGATGGGCCTGGCGCTTCAGCCGGCATTGGCGCGTCCGTTTCGATGGGTCGATCTTCCATAAAGTGTTCTCAGAACCGTCTTTTCAGCAGGCGGTTTGCCTGCCTGCATAAGATGCAAAGAATTCTATCATCTTCGCGCTGCCGCGCGTACCAAGCGAGTTCCTTGTAGGTCAGGCATTCTTGCCTGACAATTAGGGTTTTTCTTTGTCGCACAGGAATGTGCGACCTACACTTGTTTCTTGTAGGTCAAGTTAGGGGAGTTCTTTGTAGGTCAGGCATTCTTGCCTGACATCGCTGGAGTGTGCGTGACGTTTGTTGTCGCACAGGAATGTGCGACCTACATTTGTTTTTTGTAGGTCAGGCTACGCAAGTGCTTTGTAGGTCAGGCATTCTTGCCTGACATCGCTGGAGTGTGCGTGACGTTTGTTGTCGCACAGGAATGTGCGACCTACACTTGTTTCTTGTAGGTCAGGCATTCATGCCTGACTTTTTTCAGGCGCAAGAAAGCACAACTTTGTTCGCTAATTCAAAATTCTTATCCGCAATAAAACTCGGAATATTGCATGCATTACTTTCTGGAACATAGAGACCCTTCTCCACCCAATCCGAAAAACTGGAATACACCCAAAGATCGGGATGCTCTGCAAGTCCATGCTTGACAGGGTTCCAATGGATATAATCAAGATGATCTTCAAGGTCCTTTTCGCTCCGGATAATCTGCTCCCAGAATCTTTTCTGCCATAAATTAGTCCGCCCGTGAATACAATAATGCTTTTTATAATTCGCAGTGAAATTACCTTTGATACTTTTCATGATCACTGAAAAGTCACTCGTACATTCGGGTAATGAAATCAACAAATGAATATGGTCAGGCAGAATCACATAAGCAAGAATTTTAAATTGATATATTTGCCGGACATTTTCAATAGTAGTCTGAAGTATTTGAATATTCGGTTGTTTGGAGAATAACGGAAGACGGTCTTGTAAGACCGAGGTGATAAAGACAATTGCATCAGGAATGTAATAGCGGCGAAGTATTGACATAAAGTGATTATATATTTTGTCGCACAAGAATGTGCGACCTACACCTGCTTTTTGTAGGTCAGGATACGCGAGTGCTTTGTAGGCCAGACATTCTTGCCTGACACCGCTGGAGTGTGCTTGATGTTTTTTGTCGCACAAGAATGTGCGACCTACACTTGTTGTTTATAGGTCAGGTGTTCGCTTGCATCCTGCAGGGGTGTGCTTGACAATTAGGGTTTTTTGTTGTCGCACAAGAATGTGCGACCTACGCCTGCTTTTTGTAGGTCAGGATACGCGAGTGCTTTGTAGGTCAGGCATTCTTGCCTGACACCGCTAGAGTGTGCATGACGTTTTTTGTCGCACAGGAATGTGCGACCTACACCTGCTTTTTGTAGGTCAGGCGTTCGTGCTGAAGCGAGGTCGCCACGTCGCTGCGCTCCTCACTAAGACTTAAATCTAAATTTGTCATTGCGAGACCGCTGAAAGCGGGCGCGGCAATCTCGGCTCTATGACAACTGGCACCTGTTTTTATTCAGCCGCCAGCTCTTCGAATTCATAGAAATAACCGGAATGAGTGAACGTGTAACCTGCCGCCTGCGCGTATTCCTCGGCCGTCAGCTTGCGCAGGCTGAACACATGCCCGGCGTAATCCGCCTGGAATACCACCTGCGGGTCCGCGCCCAGCTCGGTGCTTTCAACCAGTTCATTTTCAGTGTAGCCGGCAAAATTCAGCGCCTCCCGCCAGGAACGGATGACGCGCGTTTCGCTGCCGGCGGGGATCTCCAGCCGGATGACCGCCCGCTGCTCGGCTTCGGGAATATAAGGATCGATCACTTGAAGCAGGTTGTGGATGTGCGAGTTCAGCAGCTGGCGCGAGGTCAGAATGCGGTCGTAAATGCGCACGTTGCCGTACAGGTAGAACGCGATCAAAAAGAGCGCCAAGGCTGCCGCCTGCAGGGACTTCTTCTTGCCGATCAATACAACGCTCAGTCCGGCACACCCCAGCGTCACAGCCACATACCAGATTTTCATGGTGCGCATCAGGCTGCCGTAAGGCGAGTTGACCGATGCGCCCAGCGGGCCGTCCAGCCAGATGAAGCCTTCGAACAACACCGCGTAAGAAAAAATCACCAAGACAGCCGATAAGGCGATCAGGATAGCTTTGGAAAGTCCGGGTTTTTGAGGCATGAACGATTTTCCGAAGAAACTGAAGGCGCTGATCAGGAACAGCGGCCCGAAATACAT
>CAZDUN010000242.1:0-3628 GCA_964508615.1 uncultured Pelolinea sp.
GTCGATGATGTGGATGCCGTTGCGTTCCGTAAAGATAAACGGTTTCATGCGCGGATCCCAGCGATTGGTGCGATGACCAAAATGCACGCCGCTTTCCAGCAGGTCTTTCATTGATACATCTAAACTCATGGAAAATTCTCCTTTGCGTTTTTCCTCCGCAGCTATTGGTGATCCCAGCCCCCAATTTTGGTGGGGACACGCAAGGATTCGGGGAGCTGCGTGTGTGATTTTGCTGCTCTATGAACAGCCTGCCAAGTATATCATGATTCCTGAAGGCAGTCAGCAGGATAGCGCCGCATTGTTGGTTATAATGGAACCATAATCCGGTTAATATCCCAAGAAAAGATTTGAAAGGTTAAAATGCATATTCTGGTAACCAATGATGATGGGGTTTTCGCTCCCGGTTTGCTGGCGATGGCCCAGGAATTGCGCAAAATCGGCAAAGTTACGATCGTGGCGCCCGATCACAACTGGTCAGCCTCCGGGCATGTGAAGACGCTTTCACGGCCGCTGCGTGCCAAAGAAGTGATCTTGCCGGACAGCAGCACCGCGCTGGCGTGCGATGGTGCGCCCTCGGACTGTGTAGCCCTGGTGTGCCTCGGGCTGCTCTCCGAGCAGGTGGACATGGTTGTATCTGGTATCAATCCGAATGCCAACCTGGGCCACGACGTTACCTATTCCGGCACGGTCACGGCAGCCATGGAAGCAGCCATCTGGAATCTGCCTGGAATAGCGGTTTCTCTGGATGCGCCTGAATATCACAGCGGACCGCTGGATTACACCAGCGCGGCTTGTGTAGCTGCGCATGTGGCCGGCGTGGTGAATAAGAAAAAATTGCCTGACCATACCTTGCTCAATGTGAATGTGCCTTATTGCTCGATGGATGAGATGAAAGGCTACCAAATCACGCGTCAGGGCCTGCGTGTTTACCGTGATGAACTGGTGCGCCGGGAGGATCCGCGCGGACGCGCGTATTACTGGATTGGCGGGGATGCGCCGACCGGCGTTCCTGAAGAAGGCACCGACGTGGGCGCGCTCAGCCAGTGCTATGTGTCCATCACCCCCCTGACCCTCGACCTGACCGCTCATTCTTTCAAGACGGAACTGGAAACCTGGCCTTTCAATAAAAGCGCGAAATAGAGACTGTCCCGCCGATGATCAGAAAAACAGGGCTGTTTGGACTGATTGCCCTATTGCTTAGATTAAGCGTTCTTCCGGTGCAGGCAGCCCCTGAAAGAGCGCCGAATGCGTATGAGCTGATCGCGGCGGTGAACGCGCTGCGCGCCAGCTACGGCTTGGAGCCATACCTGGTGGATGGCTTGCTGATGATATCGGCGCAGGCGCAGGCGGATTACCTGGCTTCCGGTTCTGCCGGTTCAGGCAGCTGCCACATCGGTCCCGGCGGGAGTGATGCAGACGCGCGCGCATTGTCAGTCGGTTTCCCTTACGTGACCGGTTTGGATATTAACGAAAATTGCGCTTCGCTGCCTGAAGATGCCACGCTGGAAACATTGATCTATACGGTATGGGGGGATGAACTGCACATGCATACCATGCTGCACCAGCGCGGCCAACTGGTGGGCGTGGGCGTGGCAGCCAGGGACGGGCAGGTTTTTTACATTCTGGATGTCGCGGCGTATTGGGGTGATGCCGGCCTGACCCCTCAACCAACCACGCTGGCGTATGGAGAAAACGCGGCCACCCAGCAATACGTCTCGCAGTATATTGCCCCGCTGATCAAGGCGGAACCGGCCGAGGATGGTTCGATTACCCACACAGTACAGTCCGGACAGTCCTTATGGATGCTGGCGACGCATTATGGCGTTTCGATTGATACGCTCCGGCAATTGAATGGCCTGGGCGCGGCGGAGATGATCTATATTGGCCAAAAGATTCTCATCCGCGGGCCGCTGCCGCCCACTGCCACCGCAAGCATGAAAGAGTTCACTACTGCGCCGAATATCGTAGCGCCTACGGAACATTCGGTTGCGCCTTCTGTTGCAACCTTCACTCAGGCAATTGAGGATGGCGGTTCCGGCGCGAGCATGGAACAGGGTTTGTGGTTCCTGATTTTCTTCGCTTTGTTTGCCCTGGGCTTGATTTTGATCGTTGTGGGCACATCTGGCAGATGAACCGGCGCGGTGGATTTCATTTATAATACCGATTATGAGAAAACTTAAAATTCTGGTGCTGCTTTCGGCTTTTCTGGTGGTTATGTTTCCCACAGGCGTTGTGCAGTCGGCGGCGCCTTCAGCTTATGACCTGATCGCAGCGGTCAATGACCTGCGCCTGAATAACGGATTATCCGAAATATCCAATGATGGCTACCTGATGTCCGCGGCGCAGACCCAGGCGGATTACCTGGCCAGCACCTGCAACCTTTCCTGCAATGGGCATGTGGGCGCCGGGGGCACTTACGCGCGCGACCGGGCAGTGGCAGCCGGTTATAGTCTGACCAGCGGCATGAACGTCGTGGAAAACTGGGCCGGTCGCAACAGCAGCGCAACATTATCCGATGTGATATACGATACCTGGGCGGATGCCGACCACATGGCGGTGATGCTGCATGCGGACGCGGTAGCCGTGGGTGCGGGCGTCAGTGTTTCGGCGGATGGCTATGTGTACTATGTATTGGATGTAGCGGTGCTTTATGGTTCCGGCGGTTCGGGCGCCAGCGTCAGTTCCACAATCCCCACCACAGCGGTCACTGCCCCGGTAGCCCTGGTGCAGGTGGCCACGCCGCGCGAGGATGGCACGATTGTGCACATCGTCGGCAGCGGCCAGGCGCTCTGGAATATTGCCGCTGCCTATGATGTTTCTGTCGATCAATTGAAAGACCTGAATAACCTGAGCAGCGATATCATCACCACTGGCCAGGAGATCCTGGTGCAATTGGCTCCCACGGCCACGGATACTCCGCCAGCTACCGAAACTCCACGTCCGCCAACCCGCACGCCCATACCGGCGCAGACTGTCCAGGTGATCGAAACACAGCCCGCCAGCCAGGGAGACGAGGAACAGGGTGTTTTGGGAATGAGCCGCCAAACCATGGGCTTGATTCTGATCCTGATCTGCGGCGCGGGTTTGGCCCTGGTGGTGCTGGGCAGCATGAGCAAGGACAAACAAAAAAAGCAGCCGCCGAAACAGGAATGACAAGATTAAAAAAGGACCGTGCTATGGCGCGGTCTTTTTTATGCGTTCGAGCTGATTCACGCGCGCGTACAATTCCTGCAAGGCCTGTTCAACGGTATCCGGCAGTTTATCATGGTTGAGGTCGGGCTTGAGATGGTTGGGAGCCTGTTTGATGGAGACATGACCGGGCACGCCGACCACGACTGAATCCCCGGGCACGTCCCGCACTACCACCGCGTTGGCGCCAATACGGCTGCACGCTCCGACGGTGATCGGGCCGAGGATTTTCGCGCCCGCTCCGATCACCACGCCGTCCTGGATGGTAGGATGGCGTTTACCTTTTTGAAAACTGACTCCGCCCAACGTAACCCCGTGATAGAGTGTGACGTCATTGCCGATCTCGGATGTTTCTCCGATTACCACTCCCATGCCGTGATCAATGAAGAAGCGTGCCCCGAAGCGCGCGCCGGGGTGTATTTCGACGCCGGTGAAGAAA
>CAZDUN010000243.1:0-3571 GCA_964508615.1 uncultured Pelolinea sp.
AAGCAGGGCGGGCAGCCCATTAAAATCACCTGGTTCAAACATGCGTTATCCGGTTGAACGCCCCGTCGTCATCCTGGTCGGCCCGACCGCGGTTGGCAAGACCGCGCTGGCGCTGCAGCTGGCACGCGAACTGGAAGCCGAGATCATCTCGGCCGATTCGCGCCTGTTCTACCGCGGCATGGATATCGGCACGGCCAAACCCAGCCCGCAGGAATTGAAAGCGGTGCCGCATCACCTGGTGGATATCGTTGAGCCGGAGCAAACCTACAGCCTGGCGCTTTTCCAGCGCGAGGCGCTGCGCATCATCGCCGAACTGCATGCCCGGGGCAGGCTGCCGCTGGTGGTGGGCGGCACGGGGCAGTACGTGCGCGCCATCACGGAGGGCTGGCGCATCCCGGCGCAGCAGCCGGATGAGCGCATGCGCGCGGCCATCGAAGGCTGGGCGGATGAGATCGGCGCGCAGGCGCTGCACGCCAAACTGGCGCTGCTGGATCCAGCCGCCGCTGAAAACATTGACTGGCGCAACCAGCGCCGCACGGTGCGCGCGCTGGAGGTGATCTTCAACAGCGGCAGGCGTTTCTCCGCGCAGCGCACAAAGGGCGCCTTGCCGTATTCCTATAAAATGATCGGGTTGAAAAGGACACGCACGGAACTTTACGCGCGCATCGACGCGCGCATCGAAGGAATGCTGGCGGACGGCTTCGCGGACGAGGTGCGCGGGCTGCTGGCCAAAGGTTACAACGCGGATTCGCCGGCGCTCTCCGCCATCGGCTACGGCGAGCTGGCGGCCTATCTCAAGGGCGAGATGACTTTGGATGAGGCGGTCACCTTGATCAAGAGGCGCACGCGCCAGTTCGTGCGGCGGCAGGCTAACTGGTTCAAGCCAAACGACCCGAAAATACGCTGGTTCGAGATGAACGCGGGGACGCGCGAAGCGGTGAGGGAGTATATTTTAAGTAAGGATGGATGGCAGGATGAGTGACACAGACACGCAAAAATCTGATCGCAAACAACCCTGGCTGGCGCGTTATGACGCGCACGTGCCAAAGCGGCTGGATTATCCCATCCTGACCACCAATGAACTATTCAAACGGGCGGTGGAACAATTCCCGCAGCAACTCTTTATCACCTTCCGGGAAAGCCGCTTGACCTACGCGCAGGCCGGCGCGTTCATCCATACGCTCAGCCAGAACCTGCTGCGGCTTGGCTTGAAAAAAGGGCAGCATGTCGTAACGCTGCTGCCGAATATCCCGCAGATTGTGCTGGCCTATTACGCCGTGCTGCAAGCCGGCGGAGTGGTGGTGGCGCTGAACCCCAATTTCAAAACTAGCGAGCTGCGCGATTTGTTATATGACAGCCAGCCGGAGATGGTCATCTGCCTGGAAACGCACAAGGACATGCTGCGCGGACTGTGCAAGCGCCAGCCGGTCAATATGCTGATCACGACCAATATGGATGACTGGAAAATATATGCAGCACCCCCGGCCGCGCAACCCATCCCCAAGGGCCAGGCGGAATACAGTCTCAACGACCTGTTGTTCAGCCGCATGAGCATGGCAGAAAGCGCGCTGCCGGAAGTCGGGCCAAACGACCCGGCCGTGTACCAATACAGCGGCGGGACGACCGGCACGCCCAAGGCGGCCGTGGGCTTGCAGCGCAACATCGCCGCCAACGTGACCCAGTTCCGCGTGTGGTGCGATTTGAAGGAACGGCAAGAAGTGATCCTGGCGGCCATCCCGCTCTATCACGTGTACGGCATGGTGCTGGCGCTGAACATGGGCGCGGCGCTGGGAGCGCAGATCGTGCTGGTGGATGACGCGCGCGACGTGGATTTCGTGCTGGAGCAGATCGAGCGGCATAAGGTCACTTTTTACCCGGGCGTGCCCAGCATGTATTACGCCATCAACCAGAACGCGGACGTGCGCGCGGGCCGGCACGATCTGAGCTCGATCAAAGCTTGCATCTCCGGCTCGGCGCCGCTGCACCCGCAGATCAAGGCCGATTTTGAAAGATTGACCGGCGGCAAGCTGGTGGAAGGCTACGGCTTATCCGAAGCGCCCACTGCCACGCATTGCAACCCGCTGTTCGGCGTGAACAAGGCCGGCTCGATCGGGCTGCCGCTGCCGGATGTGGACTGCCGCATCGTGGACCTGGAAACCGGGGTGCGCGAGCTGGAGGCGGGCGAAGCGGGCGAGCTGACCCTGCACGGGCCGCAGGTGATGCGCGCCTACCACGACAACCCGCATGAGACCGCGCGCGCCCTGCGCGGCGGCTGGCTGCACACTGGCGACGTGGCGCGCATGGACAAAGACGGTTATTTCTTCATCGTGGACCGCAAGAAGGACCTGATCAAGGTGGGCGGCTTCCAGGTGTGGCCGAACGAGATCGAGGCGGTGATCAATTCGCACCCGGGCGTGGCCGAATGCGCCGCGGCGGGCGTGCCGGATATGGCGCAGGGTGAGAAAGTGATCGCCTGGGTGGTGCGCAAAGACGCCGCGTTGACGGCCGAGGAGGTAATAGCTTGGTGCCGGGATGACCTGGCGGGCTACAAAGTACCCGCGGAAGTGATTTTTGTGGAAAAGCTGCCCAGGTCGGGGGTGGGAAAGGTGCTGAGGAGAGAGTTGGTTAAAGGATATCTTCAAGAAAATTATTATAGCAAATGACAGAAAAAAGGATTTCTAAAGAGTCAATCAATAAATTTCTTGAGCTCGTGTTGATTTGCCGTATTGCAACTGTGGACAGCCAAGGCTACCCGCACGTGGTGCCGGGGTGGTATGGCTGGGATGGGGAAAGTCTGTGGATCAGCGCCTTCCGCAGCACGCGGAAGGTACGCAACATCCGGTACACCCCGATGATCTCGGTGGCGATCGACACGACCACGAATCACCTGGATAACCGGGCGGTGGTGCTGGAAGGCAAGGCGGAACTAGTGGAGAGGCCGCGGGATTTCCTGCGGGAAAAGACGACCTGGATCTATTCGCGTTACCTGGGAACGGAAGGGGTGTTGAAAGAGGAACCGCAGTCCTGGATCGATGATGATGAGAACCTACTGATCAAGCTGACCCCGGAGAGGATTAAGAGTTGGGGGTTGCAGGAAGAAGGATAGAAGACTCTTGAATATCGGCTATAAAATAAAAGCAAGCGCATCTTGGATGCTGTCGAGGGGCACGTTCACTTTTATGTTTTTCGGCTGAGATCCATTCGCTCGCTTTGCTCGCTCAGGATGGCATGGAAGGGATTTCTAAGCAACAATTCTCAAAATTGCTGAATACGGCTGGAAACCTGCCTTTGGATCTGGAATAAAAAACTCATCCTGATCAGGTTGCATCGGCAAAATGCGCTTTGATTGTGAGTATCTTATCCTGGATGGCAAAGAAAGCATCCACTATATCCGGGTCGAAATGTTCCCCACGGCCTTCTTTGATAATCGCAAAGGATGTTTCCAGGGTAAAAGTCTCTTTATAAGGGCGCTTGGAAGTCAAGGCATCAAAAACATCGGCGATTGCCACGATGCGGCAGGAGAGGGGTATCTCAGTGCCTTTCAGTTGATCCGGATAACCGCTTCCATTCC
>CAZDUN010000244.1:0-565 GCA_964508615.1 uncultured Pelolinea sp.
AGGCCTTATACGCCAGCTGTTTCCAAGCCAATTACATTGTATCGTACTACTCTGATAAAGCGCCCAACCAGGTGACGGATTATGAGACCATGTGGCGGATCGCTATGGGCATCTATCATGCCGGATTCGGCTGCGTGGCGGATGGCGTTTCGGCGGGCTGGGGCAAGGGTGATGATTCCCTGGAATGGGAAAATATTCAGCCGTACCTGGTTGGAGATTGCAGCAGCGCCGCCGATTATTTCGATAAAGTCACGCTATACGTTGAATAATATGGTTAAGAATAAGGATAAGGTCAAAAGATGATTGAAATGTGGTTAAAAATCTGTCATAAAGGCTTATTGACAAAAACCCATTGCGGAATTATGCTGTATTCCTGAATTTCGTCAAATTGGAAAGAAAAAACCACGTTCGATTTATGCGACTCTGTTTAAGCGCAGTGGGCAGGTCTGATGACTAAAAAAGAATCGGGCAGCTGCAACGAATGATCGCCAGTATGAATGATCTTATCAGCGAACCAACCGGTGAGATGATAAACGAAATTATTCAATATTGAAATCCCTATATT
>CAZDUN010000244.1:575-3565 GCA_964508615.1 uncultured Pelolinea sp.
TTAATTTTAATCGGAAAAAACCGTTTTTATATAAAACTAATTTATAAAAATTTTAATAACTATATTAATAAATGATCGTTTGAATAATTGAACAGATTATTCATTGACCCTTGCACCAGACCGTTTTGCGTGATGAAGAAAGGATAAAAATGAAAACCAGAATGAACAAGAAAATCGTCTTGCAGTGCACCATCGCGTTGAGCATGCTCGCGGCAGTTTTATTGAGCCCGGGTTTGATTTTCGCGCAGGACACACCGCCAGAGGGCGGCACGACCGGTGAGGAGACCCCGACCGAAGAACCCACTGAGGTACCTACCGAGACACCAACCGAGACACCAACCGCAGAACCTACAATTGAGCCAACTGAGGAGCCAACCGAAGAGCCTACCGAGATTCCTGGCGAGGAAACTCCCACGCCTGAAGTCACTCCCACTGTAGAGATGACCCTGACTCCCAGCCTGACACCCACCGAAGAGATGCTCAGCGCGCAGGCCATCACGCTGACCAGCCCAAGCGGAAACATTTATACGCGCACGCCGTATTTCGTCTGGGACCTGGAAGCGGACGCGTACAAATATCAGATTTTCGTGTACCAGAAATCCTCGAAGGGCGATATCAAGATCTACGACAAGCTGTATTACGCCAGCAAGATCTGTGACGATGACACCTTCGTATGCACATTAAAATCACCCGCTTCACTGTCTTATGGTGATTTTTACTGGACCCTGCGCGCCTGTTACGGCGACGCGGATGGGTATATTTGCACAGATCTGGAATCCGCTCCTACTCTGGATTTCACGGTACTTTCCACTACACCGATCGGAGATGAACCCAGCGGCACGGTTTACACGGACAGCCCAACCTTCACCTGGACGGGCGTGGAAGACACCGATGAAAAGTACTACTTGCTGGTGTACGATGATGACGGCGATAAGGTCATCTACAAAGAACTGCTGGCGGGTGATTACACCTGCGCGGTGAACGCGGATGGCGATTACATGTGCAGTTACACCGATGCCGACCCATTCGAAAACGGATCTTATAAGTGGCGCGTGCGCGCTTACTACAGCGGCGCCTACCGCAGTTACAGCAGCTACCGCTATTTCACAGTCGCGTCCGAGATCAACGAAGATTTCGATTCATACGCGCCCGATTTCTTGAAATTGGCCGGCGGCAGCTGGCTGCTGGGCACGGAGGACGGCAACAGCGTTTATTACACCAGCGGCGTTACCCAAAAGATGACCAACCTGCGCAGCAAATATTCCTTCGATGATATCGAGGTCACCGCGCGGGTCAAACGCACCGCCGGCACTGTGGATGGTTCCTACCCGGCCAACTATATCGCGGTGCGCATGGGCAAATCCAAGTCATCCAATTACAGCTGGTACACCGGCTACATCTTCGGTTACACCAACGCCGGCACCTACAGCATCTGGCGCATGGATTCGGGCGGCAAGGCGGTCGCCATCCAGCCCTGGACGGCAACTGGCGTAATTAACGAAGGTGCCTGGAATGAACTAACCGTCAGCGCCGAAGGCGAAGATTTCGAGTTCTATATCAACGGAGCGATGGTCGATAGTTTCAGCGATGATACTTACTCCGATGGATACGTGGGTTTCCAGATGTTCCGGCCGGATTCGACCATCATGCCTTTCTACATCGACTCCGTCAGCGTTGCGCGCATCGGCACCACCAGCCTTTCGGCGACGATCAGCGCCGAGCAAGCGGCTGCCAACCTGGCAGCGCAAGGCAGCAGCGGCTCGATTGAAACTTACGACGGCGGGACGGTGCATTCGATGGCCACCGTGCCCAGCCCGATCGAACCTGCGGATACCACCCTGTATATCACCCAGCCGACATTCAAGTGGAACGACACCGGCGATGAGCAGTACTACCTGCATCTGGCCAGGATCACCACCGGCGGCATCGATAAGGTCTATGGCAAAACACTGACAGCCGCAACTGTTTGCGATGCGGGCGAGTGCTCGTATAAATCAGCCAGCAAGCTCAGCCAGTATGACTACGTCTGGAAGGTGAAGAGTTATGATGGCACCGACTGGAGCGATTACAGCACGGAACAATATTTCACCATCAGCACAACCATGCCAACCGCCAAGCAGCCTTACAGCACGGGATACGACAACCAGCCGACCTTTACCTGGACGGAGATCCTGAACGCCGAGCAATACAACATCGTTGTGTACAACGCCAAGGGAACCAAGGTTGTATACCTGTGGCCGGAAGCATCCGGGATCACTTGCACGGATGGGATCTGCACGCTCGAACTGGAAGATTACGCGAGCATCGATGATAGCGGTTGGATCACGCCCGAGCTGCTGGAAAACGGCAAGTACAAATGGCGCGTGCGTGCGATGTATAACGGCGCCTGGGGCATTTTCAGCCCATACCGCGATTTCACGGTGGCTTCGGAGATCGATTCCGACTTCACCAGCGACAGCGAAGGCTGGAGCCGATTGTGGGGGGGCAAATGGTACCGTTCCGGCGGGTACTTCTACAGCACGGGCAGCGCCAAGGTGATGAACACTGCCAAATATGCCTACACTTACGAGGATTTCACTTTCACGGCTTTAGTGAAACGTGAACACACCAGCGAGATCTACAGCTCCTATCCGGCCAACTACGTCGCGGTGCGCATGGGCAGCAGCAAGACCAGCGACTACCAGTGGTATTCCGGTTACATTTTCGGATATACCAACGCCGGCTATTACAGCATCTGGCGCATGAAGGGCAATGGCGCGTCAACCGCGATCCAGCCCTGGACGTATTCGGCTTCGATCAATAAAGGTGATTGGAACCAGCTGACCGTAACGGCTGACGGCGCCGATTTCGAGTTCTACATCAACGGCGACCTGATGACGACGTTCTCGGACAGCAACGACAGCAAGGGGTACGTCGGCTTTGAGTTCTACCGCCCGGCCTCGGGTTACATCGGTAAGTTCTACGTGGATTCGGCCCAATTGACGTTGATC
>CAZDUN010000245.1:0-3557 GCA_964508615.1 uncultured Pelolinea sp.
GGTAACCTCATGGTATCGCGTTCATTGTAATCGCAGATCTGGATGATTTCATCTCCGCTTAACTGTTCAATAAGCTGCTTGGCAGATTCTTCTTCCAATCCGCTGACTTTGAGGAACTCGGCTTTGCTGATCGGGCATTTCTCTGCCAGGTTGGTCAGCAGGACTTGCTGTGCCGATCCGCTTTCCATTAAATCCATTCTTGCAGACGTGGCATTCGAAAATCGCTTATACCTCTGAGTTGGATGGGCGTTCAGCACAACCCCTCCGGCGATAGTCTCGCCCGGCGATGGCCGCCGCAGGATCAAGCGGTCTCCCTTTTCTACTACCAACTCAACATCGAACTCAAGCTGCACCCAGCCATCACCGCCGGGTTGGATTTCCTGCTGTCCCAAAACTCGCACGCGCGCCAGGCTCTGCGCCGCTCCGGTAAAACATTTCAAATGGTCGTTGTGCCTGATCTGACCGCTTGCCCCTGCCAGCATCTCGATCCTGGCGTCCAGGCGTCGGGTTGGGCTGTAATCGCCCGGGTTCACAACCACCCAACCTCTCCGCAAGTCGCTTGCGTCCACTCCACTCAGGTTGATAGCCGTGCGATTTCCAGGCAGGGCTGTCTCCACTTTTTTCTTGTGATTTTGCAGCCCGCGGATCCTGGCCTGGCGTCCTTCCGGTAGAATCTCGACCTGCTGGCCATTGTTGAATGATCCGTCGATCAGGGTGCCGGTGACTACGGTGCCAAAACCCTTCACGCTGAACACCCGGTCGATTGGCAGGCGCGCTTTGCCCCGGTCGATTTTCGGCGGGCATTCGGCGAGCATCGCATCAATGGCTTCAGCCAATTCAGTCAGGCCCTGGCTTTTCACGGCCGAAACCCGTAGAATTGGCGCTTTGTCTAAAAAGGAGTTCCTCGCCAGATTGCGGATGTCGCTTTCCACCATTTCAAGCCATTCGGGGTCTTCCACCAGGTCGGCCTTGGTGAGCACGATCAATCCATTCCGCACCTGCAGCAGTTTCAAGATCGATAGATGTTCGCGTGTCTGCGGCATCACGCCCTCATCCGCCGCGATGATCAACAGTACAGCGTCGATACCCCCCACCCCGGCCAGCATGTTCTCGATGAAATCGCGGTGCCCGGGAACGTCCACAATGCCGACTTCATTGCCAGATGGCAGTTGATACCAGGCAAAGCCGAGATCGATCGTCATTTGACGATCTTTCTCTTCCTTCAAGCGATCCGGGTCGATACCCGTCAGGGCTTTTACCAGGGTGGATTTGCCATGATCGACATGGCCGGCTGTTCCCACGACATACATGGTTTTCTATCGGTTGGTCCTGATCCCGCCGAACGCATCCATCCAGCCGTTGACCATGCTCATCAGGCCTTGCATCCCTTTCTGGATTTCCTTGCTCATCAGAAGGAGCACTTCCTGCATTTCATGTGTGCTGTCTTCCACTGCCAGCAGCCTTTCCTTCATTTTTTCCATCTGCTCTGTAAAAGTGCCCTGCTTCTCGTCGAAGACAATGGAAATGTTCGACCATTTTTTCTCGGAATCAGCCTTATACGTGGACCATTCCTGCCTGAATTTTTCATCCAGTATGCGGTAAAGCTCGGTAATTTCGTTGATGCGGCGGTCAAAGCGCTGATTGATTTCTTCGAACGCGGTTCTGCTTTTGGTCAGTTCCAATTGTTGATTTTGCAATTCCGGCAGCAAACGGTAGATCTGTTTCATCGAATCGTCGAATTGCTGCTGCCAATCATTCCAGATCCGCTCGCGATCCCGCTGGTTGATCGTGTTCTGCTCGAGATAGTTGAGGAAGCTTTGTTTCCGTTCCGCTTCGGAATTGATGATTTCTTCGAAGCGGGCGTCGCTGTTCCGTAAATTATTCAGAATAGCGTCTTGTTTTTCACGGATCTCATCCTGGCGTTTGCGATAGATATCGACATCAGCCGAGAAACTATCGACCTTTTTCTTGTATTGACCGAACTCGTTCGCCAATACAGCCATACTGCCTTTAAGCTCTTCATTCTCGCGGATTTTAAGATCGACAGTGTTTTCCACTTCTTTGAATTTCTGAATGAGTCGCGTAGTCTCATCCAGGTGCGTTTTGAGCTTCTGGTCTAATTCTTTTAAGACATCCTGACGGGTTTTTTCGAGCGCCAAGTTCAATGCTTTCATTTCATCCCGTTGCAGATTTTCCTTGAGCTTGCTGTCAGCAGTGATATTCTTTTCCATTTCCTCGATCTTTCGACCGAAATCCACGCGCAATTTTCCCAAATTGGCGTCGAAATGGCTCAAGTTGGCAACAATTGCGCCAAGTCGATCCACTTCCTTTTTTTGTTCGCGCAAAGTGCCTAAAAACTGGTTGACCTTTTCTTCCAGGTTATTGGTTTTTGTCGTTTGTGTGGTCAGTGTTTTCTTGAGTACCGCGATTTCGCTCTCAAGGTTATTGATTATTTTTAGGGCTTGTTCGAGATCCATTTTGTTCCTTAAAATGCGTATGCCTTTGACTGATTATGACCTTATTTTACAAGCAGTTCAAAACTGCTTAATATCTGCGCAAATCCCGGAAAAAATATTTTGGGCAGCAATCCCGAAATCAGGTTGATTCCGATCATGGCCGAAATCAATATTTTTTCTACCAGGTTTTCTCTTTGTGTGATTTCTTCAAACTCATCTTCAACTGGTTGCATTATAACCATAAAAATCCGTAGAAATGAGAGCGTCAAGATAGCCGTGCTCAGGATCATGATGACCAGATTGGGTAAATGTCCCCGGGCGATGGCCTGGTAGAGCGATTGCATCGGCAGGAACCCAACGGTCAGCGGCATCCCAACCAGGGTGAACAGGGAGATCAGTAAACCTGCGCTGGAAAACGGATAGCGATAAAAAAGGGATTTCAGGTTTGAAAAATCACCCAGCCGATATTGATCGTTGATGATCAGCATGGTGGTCATGATTAAGGTTAGGCTGAGAAAACGCGGCAGCATCAATTCTGAAAAGACCAGGTATCCCTGGCTCGAATTCAAACCCAGCGCGACCAGGATATACCCGCTGAAGTAAATGGTCAGGTAGCCGACCATTTTTTTGAGGTTGATTTGAAAAACCGACCAGATGGCCCCCGACAGGATCATAACCGTGCCCAGCAGGATCAATGCGTTGTAAACCGTCTGGTAATCGCGCAGCCATACAAAACCATTCAGATCTTTCAGTAGAATCATGGTGATGGAAAACGGCACCACGCTCAGGACGTAGATGCCATCCGCGATTTCTGATTCTTCGGCAATCAGCGGAATCCAGGAGTGGAATGGGAACACGCCCAGCCAGAATACGAACCCCATTCCTAGCAGCAGCGAGGCTTGCACCAACTGCTCGTTGTTTACCGGGCTGGTCTCGCCTCCCGCCAGGTACCAACCCGCCAGCAGGATGAATGGCATGCCTAATGTGAAGTAAATCAACGCGCGAATGATGCCCTTGTGTCTGCCGCTTTCCACATCGAAAGCGATCAAGATGCCGGTGATCAATGCCATTTCAATGATCAGGGCAGAATAAAGGAAGGGT
>CAZDUN010000246.1:0-3545 GCA_964508615.1 uncultured Pelolinea sp.
CCGCTTACCGCCTCCTTATAAACGCACCTATCCCATCGGGCTGGACGTGGAAGTCGCCAGCATGGCAGCTTTGAGCGAAGCCTGGCGGGACGCCAAAGAGCCGCACGAACGCGAACACGTCATGCCCTACCTGTACGCCGGCGCCCGGAAATTCCAAACCGGTGTGGTGGATGCCGAGATTGATCACGGCGGGCAGCGCTGGACGGTAGACACGCCGCAGGATCTGGAATTCATCCGCAAGCTCGCGGAATTGCTGCATTGCCGCATGGATTTCACCTGGCTGGAGGTGTTGGCACTGGTGCAGGCGCATCCAGAATTGGCCGAGATCAATGCCGGCGTTCCGCATAAATTCATGAAAGAAATTGACGACCGCGCCGGGCGCAAATGAGGTATTTGATTTGACCGAAAAGCTGCTGACTATCTTCACCACCCCCAAACCATTCAAGGACAAGCATATTATCACCATCCAGCGCAACGCGCTGCGTTCCTGGCTGGCGTTGGGTGAGGAAGTGGAAGTGCTGGTGATCGGGAACGATGAGGGCGTGGCGGACAACGCGCGCCAATTGGGCGTGCGGCACATCCCGCAGGTGCGCTGCAACGCGCACGGCACGCCCCTGATCAGTTCCATGCTGGAAAACGCACGCGCCGGCGGCAGCGGCCGCTACCTGGCCATCGTCAATACGGATATCATCCTGTTCCCTGACCTGCTGGAAGCCATCCGCAATACCGCGAAAGTTCGGGAGCAATTTGTGCTGATCGGGCAGCGTTGGGACCAGGATGTAACCGCAGAACTGCCCGGCGGCGCGCAGGCTTTCGCGGAATTCAAGCAGCAAGTGAAGACCAACGGCAAGCTGCACCCACCCATGGGCAGCGATTATTTTCTGTTCCCGCGCGCGTGCTACCAAAGCATCCCGGATTTTGCCATCGGGCGCGCCGGCTGGGATAACTGGTTCATCTTCAACAGCCGCTGGCATGGCTGGGCGCTGGTGGACGCCACGCGCGACGTCACCATCGTGCACCAGTCGCACGATTACCGCCACCTGCCCGGAGGACAGCCGCATTACCGCCTGCCCGAGACGGATGAAAACGTGACACAAGCCGGCGGTTACCACACCATTTTCACCATCCATGACGCGCAGTATAACCTGATCGATGGTAAGCTGACGCGCAAACCGTTGACTTTTAAAAAGATCGCGCGCGAGTTCGAAATCGCCCCGCTCACGCGCTTGCATTCGCATGCGTTGGGCAAGCTTTTCTTTTATCTATATAATCCGCGCAAGGCTTACCAGGCGCTGCGCGGCTGGTTGAAAAAGCGCTCCGGTCAGGGCAGGCAATCCACGCCGTAGTCGAAGGATTCGATACCGGCCAGCTCGCTGGGTGCCTTGACCTCGAAAGCGCAGAAATCCACACGCGCGACCATCAGGTTGCTGTAGGTATACAGGGGGATAATCGCTAAATCCCGGTTGAGGATATCCTGCAATTCAGTCAACAGCGCCTGTTTGTCGGCGGTCAGCGGCGTGACTTCCCATTGATCGCAGATCTCATCCATGCGCGCGTCGCTGATGGCGTTGAAGTTCAAACCTGCGTAATTATTTTCCGCCCCCGGGATGCTCGTGCTGGTGACCAGCGGGCAGGGGTTTTCGAGCGGCAATTCCCAATTCATTTGCGCCAGATCCCATTTGCTCTGGAAGATGGATTGCGTTGAATTTTTATCCCAGTAAATATGCGCGGGCAGGGCGATCAGGTTGACCTGAAAGCCGCACCCGCTCAGCGCGCTTTTCACCTGCTGCGCGGCTGCCAGGCTGAGGCTGTCGTCTTCGGTCAGGTAATTGATTTCCAGCGCGCTCCCGTCCGGTATTCCTGCGACGTCCATCGCTGTGCGCGGCTCGCCCGCCTGCCATCCCATTTCTGTCAGCAATGCCTGGCCGCGCGCCGGATCGGGCGCCAGCGCCGCGTTGGGACTGGCCGGATTGTCGCTGAAAGTAAACGCGTCCGGCACTGCCGCCAGGTTGTGAAAGATACTCTCAGCCAATTCGGCGCGTTCCAGGCAGGCGGCGGCCGCCTGGCGCATTTCCGGTTTGTCGAAGAGCGCCGCCGCGCCGTCCGCGCCCGTGCGCCGGTTGAAAAGCAGCCAGGCTGCCCGGCTGCCGGAACCCTCCGTGACTTTCACGGCCGGGTCGGAGAAGTAATTCAGCAGAATGTTAAGAACTTGCAGTTGATCGCTCATATCGACCGTGGAGGAGATCAGGTCACAGCCGTTTTGCGCGACCTTGTCATCGAATTCACCCAGATCGTACTTGAACTGGGCGTAGGGTTCGCGGTTGAATTTCAGGTTGGCCAGGTTGGTGTCACCGTATCCATCGGTGATCTTGAATACCAGCGTGTCGAATTTGGGCAGGCCTTCAGCGGCGCGGAAGTAAGCGGGATTTTTTACCAGGCGGATATATTCGCCCGTTTTCCATTCATCCACTATGTAAGCGCCCCAGCCCAGCGGGCGGCGCGTGGATTGCTCGGCCGTCAGCAGCTGCGCGGCGCTGAAGGCGCTCCAGGCGTGCTGAGGCATGGGCTGGAAGAAGTACTGCGTGAAATTCTCGCTCACCAGCCCGGGCAGCCCGCTCCAACGGATGGTCGTTTCATCCAGCGCGGCATAACCCGCGGTGTGATTGACCATCGTTTTGTCATTAGGCGTGGCCGGGTCGGAAGCCAACATGTAACTATATATGGAATCTGCCGCGCTCAAGGGTTGGCCGTCGGACCAGGTCAGACCTTCCAGCAAGTGGAAAATTGCAAAAGGCTGATCGAGCAGCAGTTCGCTGCTGCCGTCCCAGGTGATAGCGCACTTGGCGCTGGCGCAGCCGCTGGGGAAGACCCGCGTACCGGCCTGCAGGCTCACGACTTGCCCGTGGATGTCCACCACCTGCATGCCGGCCTGCGCGCTGACCGGCGCGCTGCCGGTCTCGGGTTCAGTGGCCAGGATGGCGGGCAGCGACTTGCCATCCTCCTCTGTAAAATGGCCATCATAAATCGCCTGCAGCACGTCGCGCGCGGCCTGCGAGACCGCCGCGTAGGGATAGAGCGACTCGGGTTCGTAAGCCAGGCAGATGGTCAGCGTGCGCGTTGTTGCGGATTCTTCCACTGGCGCGCTATCCACGGGCACCGCTTGAGCAGCGATCTGTGGGCTGCTTTGGCAGGCGCCGGTGCACAGGCTGAGAATGAACAAAATGGAGAGGGATGAATATTTCATGATGGTATTTTTTGAATTCGTGAAAAGTGTAATTATGGTAGCATTATATCAATCCAATCGGATGGACGAATATATAATTCAACACCTGAATATTAAGTAATGGAGAACAAGTTTGCCTAGAATTGGAATGAACCCCAGCCGCGGGAAGAAATCGGATTACACCCCTGCGCGCGTTACCGTGGCTGTATTGACCTACGTACCCAATTCGCTGGGTTATTTCGAGAACCGCCTGGAAGTCACCAAAACCTGCCTGCAAAGCATCATTCACAACACCAGCTATCCCTGCGACCTGATGGTGTTC
>CAZDUN010000247.1:0-3534 GCA_964508615.1 uncultured Pelolinea sp.
GGTTAAATTTCGGCGAGGCAGGATTTGTCAGCAGAGAACAACACGCAGATTGGATCAAATCCATCGAGAGAACTATTCAGAAAATTATTGATGAAAATAATGGTTAGTTTTTTTGTAATGCGCTGACCAACGGGCTTTGCGAATTCCATTTTGGTTCTTACAAGGCGCAATTGGCAGCTTTGATCGCAAAGCAATGAAAACCCTCTCACTCCGCAGGCGGCTGATAGAACAACGAGTACTTGTAGTTTTTTTTAGGCAGATATCTATATTGAATATTAGAAACAATCCGCTTTAATCAAAATAAAATAAATATTACTCACCTATCTCTTGCATGCAGGAACAGAATCTTCGTTCAGCTTTTTCCTTGATATTTTCCATTGAATATAGAGCGCCAAATTGTTCAAGCGTGAAAGATGCTGAAACCGCAGCTTTGCATAATGCCTGTCTCAGGTTTGCTGATTGCACCATTCCAACGACCAGGCCGCCGCAATAAGCGTTTCCAGCTCCGGTATGATCAACGATCTTTTCTACCCTTACAGCTGGAACCCGAATACGATTTCCTTCAGCGTCCGCATACACGCTGCCCTCAGCTCCATTTCGAATAACCACTCTGCGAGCACCATAATCCAGGAATTTATCCAATAGATTATCCATTTCCGTTAATCCCAGCAGCATGCTTGCTTCCTGCAGATTTGGGGAAACGCACTCAACCTCCGAAAGGATATGCTTTAACTTACTCCGGTTTTCGGCCTTACAATCCAAAGCCCATGGTTCCCACACAATAAAAGGCTTGCCGCGATCATGGAGAAAATGAACCCAGGGAACGACATCATCAATCTTTGAAAGCAAATGGACGCCTTCTAAATGGTCATATTCCGCCGGGAAATTCTTTATCTCAGGTTCCAGTTTCAGAAATTCTTCAAAATCAGTGCGGAAAATTTCGGTCCGTGTGCCGTCCGATTCAAAAAGCTGCCAGGCTCGCACCGTTCGCATATCGTGCTCAACCAACCCGCGAACATCGATAAGCGTGGAGATCTTCTTCATCAATTCAGGCGGAAAATCAAAACCGATATTCCCGACCAACCCAACCTTTTCACTCCAAACCCGCATTCCCATGATAGCGTGAACCGAACCTCCCCCCAAACAACCCATATGGGTAGTTCCTTCAGGCAAAACAATATCATCGATTATGACTGACCCTAATGAGATGAACATTTCGATAGACCCTTTTCCGGCAGCCCGCAATTGCCTGCGGGCTGCACCTTTTTTTATAATCCTGGAAAGCAAGCCTTGGTATAAAACTTGTCTGCGTGCAGTGATTAAAGATCAGCTCCTGTTCACAGCCTGGACGAATTGAAGGATGCGATCATAATCCCATTCTGCCAGCATCGATTCTTTGGTCCATCCAGCGATAGGCTTGAATGCGCTGCTGACAATAACGCCATCACAATGCTTCAAAGCTTCAGAAATATTCTCGGCTTCGGCGCCGCCGCCCAACAGCATCGGCACGCCCAGGTTTGCTTGCTTTACTTCCTTTAGCATCTCTATCGATTTAGCAAAGGATGATCCTGTTAATATGAGGCCATCTGCCTTGCTGTATATTCCTGCATTTCGGGCGGCATCAACCAGTGGCAGCTCGCCCAGGGGAACGCCTGTGCGATCATATACATCGGCCAATATCGCGATATCCTCAGCACCTATCTGGGTCCGGTAGGTGATGGCTTCGTAAGCACAGCCACGCAGGATGCCTTCGGCTTTGACCATTGCGCCGGTATAAACCTTGATGCGTACAAACTGGGCGCCAATGGCCTGCGCGACCGCTAAGGGCTCCCGCGCGCCATGATTCATCATGCAGACTCCCAAAATCAGGTCGGGGAACGCCTTCCGGATCGCCGCGCCGACAACTGACAGGAAAGCGACAGTATGCGGCTGGATGCTGGGCGCGTATGGCAGGTCGCCCAAATCCTGAATATAAACTGCCGGTACGCCCGCTTTCACAGCTTTTTCAACATTGCGCAAGGCATGATTAACTATTTCATCCATCGGAACGGACGCCGGCTGCCGGCTTGCCATTGAAGGAGGCAGATGCAGCGCCGCAATAACTATCGGAATTTTAGAAAACAAAGTATTGGTCATCAGCGCCAATTCTCCCAAGTCTCACTCGTTCTGATGCGGCTGATACCGCCTCCTCCTTCTGAACTGCGCCCACCTTCGAAGTCACGGAAAAAGGGTTCATTCCTGGCTTCCGCCAAATAAGCCGCGAATAAATCTCCCGGGATTGAAGTGATCAGTGGTGAAAATCTTTCTTCAACATCAGGAATCGGGAAATGAATGTCCGCTTTCTCGACCAATCCCTTTGCGGAATGCGGGCAGACAACTGCCACCTGCCGCCCGATCTGTTTCGCGGCAACCGCGATTTCTTCAGCACGGGTCAAGTCGCGGTCTCCCGCAGAAATAATGAAGGTTGGTGTTTGGGTTGTTTTCGCAAAATATTGTAAATGAGACCATTCTTCCACATCCTGGCCCAACGCTGAATCGCCGGATGCTTCGAGTATTTTCGCGGCAGAAAATATTGCTGTTGCGAAATTTGGTCCGCTGCCAGTAAACACGAACTCGTTTTCACCGATCCATTTCTGGGCTGTCTCTTTTGCAATCGAATCGCAGTTTTCAATCGTTTGGCTGATTAAATCGCCAAAACCGCGCAGATAATCTCTCAACTTGGATGCTTCAGAATTATTGATTTTATTCTTCACTTCTGCGATCCGTATAGCTAACAAAAACAAGCCCATCTGGCTGGTGTAGTAGCTGCGCACTCCCGGGACTGCGGTACCTTCAGGAAGGGGAAAATCGGGAACTGGAACATCCAGCACAATATTCGCCTCATTAGCGATTGGGCTTTCAGGGTTGGCCGTTAATGCGGCTGTAACTGCGCCAGCCTGCCTGCCCATGCGCAGTGCTTCAGCCGTTCTGGATACCTGCCCGGACACAGAAATTCCCACTACCAGGTTTGTCTTGGGTCCGGTTTGGGGGATATAGCCAGCTGCGTAACGACCAAACAGCATGGAATTCATGGCTTCATCCGGAAGCCCTGTTAATGATTCAAAAGCCAGCTCTGTGGCTAAGGCTGCGTGATGCGAATCGCCGCAGCCAACGATATAAAGACGTTTCAATGAAAGGATGAGGTCATGGTCAACTTTCTGACGCATTGTGGTGTCCAATGGTTCAACTATCTGGCGCGATAATTCCGCTAAGTTATGGATCTCTTTGATCATGTAATTCATTTCTATTCTCCTAAATTTATATTAATATAATTATCAATAAAACGCTGCACTGCTTCTACATCGGGTAAGCCATTGCGGGCGCCAATGCTTTGGATCGAGATTGCCGCTGCCGCTCCAGCGAAATTAAGGCAGCGCTGTAAATCCCAATCAGAAAGCAGGCCAAAAAGAAAAGCGGCATGGAAACAATCGCCAGCTCCGGTAGTGTCTTTTACATGAACGGGATAAGTATCTACTGAATATTGGTTATCTCGAG
>CAZDUN010000248.1:0-3488 GCA_964508615.1 uncultured Pelolinea sp.
AGCGTCAGGAACAGCCAGGCGGCCAGCGTGATCGGGTAGAGCGGGCGCGCCCAACCGGCCGGATCGTCGCCCTGCAGCAGCGCGGCCAGTTGAAAGGCATACGGGATGAAGAAACCGACCAGTCCAAGATACAGCGTGGGCGGGTGCAGCAGCATGGCGGCGTGACGCAGGCTGGGGTTCATGCCCTGGCCGTCCGTGGAGACCAGCAGGGCGGCACCCTCGGCCGGGAAAACGGCGCTTTGGATGGCGCCGGAGGGCAGCATCCATAATTTCACGAAAGGATTGGCAAAGAAAACATCCGGCAGAATGAAGAACAACAGGGTGGTTTCCAGCGCCAGCAGGATGGTTTTGGCGTAGGCAGGTTTCAGGCGTTCGGCCAGGCGCACTGCCAGCGAAATCGCAGCGGAAAGGATGAAAGAGAAGAACAGCAGCGAACTGGCCTGGCCGGACCACAAACCGCCCAGGCGCTCGAGCGGGCGCATGGCATTCTCCACCGCGTTGAAGACGGTCTCATATTCATAAGCCCCCATCTGCAGCAACAGGCCGAGCGGGAGCACCGCCAGGCCCAGCAGGGCGCTTTGCGCGTGCGCCAGCCAGACGGACAGCTCTTCCAGCCCGGCCGGGCGGCGAAAATGCAGCAGGAGTGACAGCGGGATGAGCGCGGCGCACAGGATGAACGCGCCGGTTAAAGCCATATAGCCAAGCAAGCCGATGATATCCGCGAAGGTCATTTTTTAGCCTTGTTAATTTTTCGATCAGAATTTTACGCCATCTCGTATTTCTCGGAGGCGACCTGGGCACGCGGGATCTTGAGCACGCGCAGATGCGCTTCCATAGCCGCGATCATGGGCAGCGGGCCGCAGATGAAATAGTACAGCCCGGCGCGTTCAGCTGGCAGCGCGCGTTCCAGCAGCTCGCGCGTGATGAATCCGCTTTCGCTTTTCAGCTTACGGGCAGGTTGCTCCAGTACGTGGATGACCTGCAGGTCGAGCGCTTTCTGCAAAACTTCGATCTCTTTCAGGAAAGCGATATGCTCTTCATCCGGGTTTCCGTAGAATAGAATCAACGGGCGCCGGTCTTTTTCATCGGCTAGGGTATGCAGGATGCTCATCACCGGCGCGATGCCGATACCGCCGGCCAGCAGCACCAGGCCCCGGCTGGTGCGCGGGTCGCTCAACGAAAAATCGCCATAGGGCCCGTCCACGTAAACGGTCTCGCCGCCTTTCAGTTGGCCGACCGCGGCTGTGAAGTCGCCGGCTGCCTTGATGGAGAAGCGCAGCTCATCCCTGCGGTGGGCGCTGCCGGAAATGGAGAAGGGATTGCGGTGCAGGGTGAAAGGTGAACTGTTGATGTTCAGCCAGGCCACCTGCCCGGCGTTGAAATCCAGCCCGGCATGGCCTTTGGGTTTCAATACCATGCTCCAGGTGTCGGGCAGTTCGCTGATCAGCCGCTCGACTATGTACGGCCGGCGCTGGATGGCCAGCGGTTTCAGCACGCGCACGTAGAAGGTGATGCCCACCCAGATGAGCGCCTCTGCCAACCAGGCGGCGCGCATGGCCGGGGCGGACATGTAGTAATTCACCTTTAGCATGTGGATCAGCGCAAAAACCGCAATGGCCAGCGCCAGCAGGTCATGCAAGCTGTGCCAGGCGTTGTAATCCAGGCGCAGTTCCTTGCGTAGCACAGAGGTGATCGCGATCAGGACCAGCGCCGCCAGCCCCAGCAGGCCGGCCTGGGCGCGCCAGGGCGCGCTGAGCGGGTTGAGCAGCAGCAGCGTGTAGGGGTTGTTGACCAGTAGTATGACCGGGTGCAGGAAGACCAGCAGCACGGAAAGGATGGAAAGCAGGTGATGCGCGCGGTAGATGCCATCCAGGTCGAATGCATCGGAGAGGAACGGGATGCGCGCCGTCGGCAGGAATTGCAGCCCGGCCAGCGTAAGTCCCACAAAACCCAATAAAACGGAGAGATCGCGCCAGGCGCTGCGGCCAGCCGGCATGGGGAAAGCCAGGTAAACCAGCAGCGGCAAGAAAATAAGCAGGATATAGACTGCCAGGGCCAGCAGGCGTTTGGTGGAAGTATTCATGGTTTGCACCCCGCCTTATTCAGGCCGCACCAGCGCGGACATATCCACGTCCACCACCTGTGCCAGGTCGGCGATGCTGTCATAAAGAAGCTGCAGCATATACTGGCCGTTATGCACGTAACCGGCCGGGTCTTTGGCGCTGAACTGGAAGTTGAAAGCCGTGCGCATCAGACGCGGGCTGAAGCCTTTATACTGGTTGGCAAATTCGAGCTCATCCTCATCCGCTTCACCGTTGGCGTTGCGATCGACGAACCAGTACGGATACTGGTCGGCCCACAGGATGGGTTGACCGAGCTGGCTGGCGGTGTAACTCTGCATGGCGCGGTAGAGCACGGCGCGCATGCCCTCGATCTCGTGATAAAGACCCTCGACCTTCCCGTTGCCGTCGTAATCAATGCCGTCTACGAACACCTCGCGGTAATCGGCATAACCACTCACGTTGGAATGGCAGGCGGCGCACAGGTCAGCGGCTTCGCCGTAATCTTCGCGCATGTGCAGCGAATGCGGATCATGGCACTGCGTGCAGGATTGCACGCCGTTGGCATGCAGGTAACGGCCCACATACGATGCGCCTTCATATTGATAGCCGCCCCCGCCTTCGCTGCCCAACCAGGTGGCCGCGGCGAAAGCGTAATGGGGAGCGATAAATGAAGCTTCGGGGATCAGCTCGTCGTCGCTGTAGTCCTGGATCGCCTGGGCAACGCTGTTCCCTGAATCGGTGCCGCTGTGGCAGGAGGCGCACAGGGCATTCCCGCTGCCTAGCTCGATATCCACTCCGGAAGGGAAGGAGGTGCTGGCCAGTAAGTCGGCTTGTTCATTGTGGCAGACCTCGCATGTGATGACCGAATTAATAGCAGCAGACTGGTCCACGGCCAGCGCGGCGCTGCCATCCTGGCCGAGATAATCCAGAAAACCATCCCCGCTGTGGCACTTGGCGCAGTTGACCGGCACCAGCGGCGGGTCGTCTTCGTTCCAATGCGTGAATGCTTCGGCTGAGGCATCGGCGTGGGCGGAACCCCACCAATCGATGCTGACTTCCTGCACCGAGCGCGCTTCACTGGCCTGGCTGCTGACGTAAATATACCAACCCGTCAGCGCGCCGATGATCAGGATGATGGTCAGAATAAAGAGACGATTTTTCATTTTTTTTCCTCCAAGGTTGTGGTTTGGGCAGCCTGGGGGCTGTGAAAAAGCAGGTCAGTTTTTTTTACTGATTACCAGTGATTTGTTATTTTCAGTATACCTGATTTCCTTTTTCGTATGCAATTCATAATAACCAACGTTACTAAAGATATTTTTCAGTAACCCACGGAAAGGTCCTGGCGGTGATGAAAACCCCTATGCCAGACCGATGAATAAGTTCAGAAACATGTGAGACGAAGCGACTGGACAAAAAGGAGCATCG
>CAZDUN010000249.1:0-3478 GCA_964508615.1 uncultured Pelolinea sp.
GAGAATTCAGAAATAAAGAAAATTGCCGGCAAGATCAAATCCAAGTACAACAATGCCATGAACGCGCCCAGCGGCACCTCAGATAACGCCGCCCGTTACGCGCAATACATTTTCGGCGCGTTCAACCAAATTCCGGTCGCCCTGGCGACTCCCTCACTATTCACCGTTTATAAGAAACCGCCCAAATTATCCGACGCGCTGGTGATTGGCATTTCTCAATCCGGCCAATCTCCCGATATCGTAGCAGTCCTGGAGCACGCTAAAGCGCAGGGGCAGCCAACATTATGCATCACCAACGTTCCTGATTCCCCCCTGGGGAACATGGCTGATTTTGTGATCCCGTTGCATTGCGGCAAAGAAATGGCGGTCGCGGCGACCAAAACCTACACTGCCTCCCTCACCACCCTGGCAATGCTGTCCATCGCGATGGCCGGCGACAGCGAAAGAGAAAAATCTCTGGCCGAATTTCCCCCAAAATTGGAAGAGACCATCGCCATGGCTAATGCGACCAATGCCAAAACCTGCCGCTACCGTTACATCGAGCACAGCGTCGTGATCGGCCGAGGCTTCAACTACTGCACGGCCTTTGAGGTGGCCCTGAAAATCAAAGAACTTTCGCAGGTAGTTACCGTTCCCTACTCCTCGGCTGACTTCAAACATGGGCCGATCGCGGCGGTGCATACCGGTTTCCCGGTCATTCTGATCGCCCCTTCCGGGGAGATGTTCGAACAGATGATTGAATTCTCCAGCAAAATGCACGATCTTGGCGCGGAACTGATCTCCATCTCGAACCGCAGTGAAATAATTAAAAACAGCAACCTTTGTTTCAGAATTCCTGAAGACGTCCCTGAATGGATCTCGCCCATTGCCTGCGCCCTGCCCGGCCAGCTTTTCGCGCGCCAGCTTGCTTTTGAAAAAGGGTTGAATATCGACAGCCCGATTGGCTTGTCAAAGGTTACTGAAACATTCTAATTTTCCGTATAATTATTCATATCCAGGAATCAGGAGAGTAATTTGGAAAAATTCGTAATTGAAGGTGGTTACCCGCTCTCAGGCGAAGTTACGCCGGCGGGGAATAAAAATGCCGCCCTGCCCATCCTGGCGGCCTGCCTGCTAACAGATCAAAAAATCACCCTCAGGAACCTGCCGGATATCGAGGATGTGCGCATCATGCGCTCATTACTGGAAAGCCTGGGGGTCTCATTCACAACCATCGATGACCATACCTGGGAAGTCCAGGCCAGCCAGGTGCGTCCGCGCGACCTCGACCCGGATATCTGCCGCAAGATCCGCGCATCCATCTTATTGGCTGGGCCCATGATCGCGCGGTCAGGCATGCTCGAATTGCCTCCCCCGGGAGGCGATGTGATCGGCCGCCGCCGTGTGGATACGCATATCCTGGCTTTGAAAGCGCTCGGCGCGGAAGTTCACTACAACCGCAATTTCTCATTCAAAGCCAAAAATCTCAAGGGAGCCGATATTCTGCTGGACGAAGCCAGCGTTACAGCCACTGAGAACGCCATCATGGCAGCAGTTACGGCTGAAGGTCAGAGTATTCTCCGTAACGCGGCATCGGAGCCGCATATCCAGGAATTATGCGCTTTCCTGAACGGTATTGGAGCGGAGATTCATCATATTGGTTCAAACACCCTGCTCATCAATGGCGTAACAAGGCTTTCCGGCGGCGAATATACCATTGGACCGGATTACCTGGAAGTGGTCAGTTTCATTGGCGCAGCGGTGGTCACGCATGGTTCAATCACGATCCACAATGCCGGACCTGAGTATCTTGATATGGTACGCCTAGTTTTTCAGCGCCTGGGAGTGGACTGGAAGGTCAACGGGAAAGACATCATCGTTCCCAAGAAACAGGAGCTGATCATCACGCCTGATTTGGGTGACGCCATCCCCGAAATCAGCGTCATGCCCTGGCCGGCTTTCCCGACCGACCTGATGAGCATCGCGATTGTGGTCGCCACACAATCCCGCGGGACGGTGCTCTTCCATGACTGGATGTATCCCAGCCGTATGTTTTTTACGGACAAACTGGTTGGCATGGGCGCCCACATCATCCTGTGCGACCCGCATCGCTGCATCGTGCAGGGCCCCAGCCATCTATTTGGAGAAAAAATGGAAAGCCCTGATATCCGCGCCGGCATGGCGCTGCTTTTGGCGGCGCTTTCCGCCGAAGGTCGTTCATCCATTCGCAGTATCGCGCAAATCGATCGGGGTTACGAGCGCATCGACGAAAAGTTATCCAGGCTGGGTGCGCATATCGAGCGGGTTAAAGCATAACAGGCATTTCCATTTACGGAATGCCTGTTATTAACCATCATTAATCTTTCAGGCTGCCGGTTTTTTATCAGCCACTTCCAAAAATTGATCCAGTGCATCGCGCAGGATCCCTTCGGGCACGGCGCCTACCTGACGGTGAAGCACTTTTCCCTCTGCAATAAATAACATGGTCGGAATTCCCTGCACACCATACCGGCCGGCCCATTCCTGATTCTCGTCAGTATTTACCTTGGCAACCATCAATTTTCCTTCATAATCCTTGGCGATCTTCTCAAGAATTGGGGCAACCATCTTGCAAGGTCCGCACCAGGGTGCCCAAAAGTCGACAATGACAGGGACTTTCGATTGCAAGACAGTCTTGTCAAAGGCCGCGTCGGTTACATGGACAGGTTCATTCATCGTTCATTCTCCTACAAAAAAATAAGTGCCAGCGGATGAGATGATTTTATCTCATCTCATCCGCTAGCACTATTAGACTTTTATAAATTTAAGGTTTACTTGGCTTTAACCGTGATGGTTTTCGGTTTTACTTCTTCGGCTTTGGGCAGGGTCAGTTTCAAGATGCCGTTTTCGAATTCCGCATTGGCTTTATCCGCCAGTACCTGGCTGGGCAGCAGCACAGAGCGGGCGAACGAGCCATAACGGATCTCGCGCATGTGGTAATCTGCTTTCTTTGTTTCTTCCTCAGATTTAATCTCACCGCGGATGGTCAGCGTGTCGCCGGTGACCGAGATGTTCAGGTCATCCGGTTTGATGCCCGGGATCGAAGCCTTGATGATGACTTCGTCATCCGTTTGCATCATGTCCAAATTGATCGTTCCATAACCTTCATAACTGACAGGGCTGCGGCTGAAGAAATCGTTGAAGATTCTATCCATCTCGTCCCGCATGCCTACCATTTCCCTTACGGGATCCCAACGAATTATATTAGCCATTTTTTACTCCTTTCAGTACTGTTTTATTTATTTTTTCTTCTTAAATATAAAATGCCTGTGTTAGAAAAACACAAGCATTTCATAAAATTTTGGTTAAAAATATAGCCGCGTTTAGCGTTTGTAATCCACGAAACGATACCCTACACCTCTTTCGGTCAATATATATTCGGGATTGGCGGGATCTTTTTCCAGCTTTTGGCGCAAGTAGTTGATATAAAGCCGCACGTAATGCGGTTCATCGCGATATT
>CAZDUN010000250.1:0-3455 GCA_964508615.1 uncultured Pelolinea sp.
AACTGCAAAATATGTATGGTGTCAGCTACAACCCGGAGGATGAAATCGTGGCCACGGTGGGCGGTTCAGAGGCGCTGCTGCTGGCCGTCCAGGCGTTGTTGGATCCCGGCGACGAGGTGCTATTGCCCACGCCCTGTTTCGTTTCTTACCAGGGCGTGATCCTGTTGGCAGGCGGCGTTTCGGTGGAGGTGCCCAGCCGCATGGAGAACAACTTTGTGCCGGATCCCGCTGAGCTGGAAAAAGCCATCACGCCGCGCACCAAGGCCATTCTGATCAATTTCCCCACCAATCCGACCGGCGCAGTGGCCAGCCGCGAGACCCTGATGGAAATCGGCAGGCTGGCTGAAAAGCACGACCTGATTGTTATTTCGGACGAGATCTACGACCGGCTGGTGTACAGCGTGGAGCATGTTTGCTTCCCGGCCCTGCCGGGCATGCGCGAGCGCACCATCTTGATCGGCGGATTCTCCAAGTCTTACGCCATGACCGGCTGGCGCATCGGCTTCGCCTGCGCGCCGCGCGAGATGCTTGACGGCATCGCGCGCATCCACCAGTACGTGATCATGACCGCGCCCACCATGGCGCAGTTTGGCGCATTGGAAGGCCTGGCCAGCTGCGAGGATTTCGTGCAGAACATGGTCAAGGAATACGATCGCCGGCGCAGGCTGGTGGTGGAAGGCTTTAATTACATTGGTTTGCCAACTTTTGAGCCGCGCGGCGCATTTTACGCTTTCCCCAGGGTGGATGTGACCGGCCTGGACGACGTGACCTTCTCGGAAAGGCTGCTGCATGAGAAGCACGTGGCCATGGTGCCGGGTTCAGCTTTCGGCCCTGGCGGCGAGGGCTTCGTGCGCTGCTCTTACGCCACAGCTTACGATCAGCTGGAGGAAGCGCTCGACCGCATCCATCAGTTTGTCAAGTCGGTCTAATTCTTAGCCACAGATAAACACGGTTGATTTTATTGGGTGCAAATCGCGTACCTCGCCTCAATAGAAGCACAGGTTTTTTATGATCAACCACAGATGAACACAGATTCACACAGATGGTTTTTACAGGATGACAACCTTATATCGGACATCGATGGGAGCAATATTTTTTCTTATTATCAATCACAGATAGACATAGATTTACATAGATGGTTTTTGCATGAATAACGTTCTATGATCGGATCTCGATGAGAGAATTGTTTTTTCTTATTTTCAACCACAGATAAACACAGATTCACACAGATGGTTTTTACATGGACACCAATGGTTTAGCGAACCTCGATGAGATTAATGAATTAACCGAAAAAATCATCCAATGTGCGTTTCATGTAAGTAACACGCTTGGTATCGGTTTTGTCGAAAAAGTGTATGAAAACGCACTCGCATTTGAATTAAGAAATAAGGGTTTCGCATGCATCCAACAGGCATCGATAAAGGTTCACTATCAGAATATCATTGTCGGTGATTTTGCTGTTGACATTTTAGTTGAAGATATTGTTCTGGTAGAATTGAAAGCTGTAAAAACACTGGATGAAAATCATTTTGCTCAATGCATTAATTATCTGAAATCAAGCGGTAAAAAGATTTGTTTGCTGATCAATTTCGGGACAAAACGCATCCAGGTAAAAAGAATCGCGAATTAGTATGATCTGTGTTCATCTGTGTGCATCCGTGGTTATTATGGGCGTTTAAAAACAATTGCCCGATAAGTGCATACGGTAAAAAAATTTTTTGCTGGTTATCTGTGTGTATCTGTGGCTAAAAGTATTAATAAATATAAAGCTGACATTGGATTGGAAGTGCACGTGGAGCTGGCGACGCGCTCCAAGATGTTCTGTTCGTGCGCGGTGGTGGATCCCACCACGGCTCCGCCCAACTCTTCGGTCTGCCCGGTGTGCTGCGGCATGCCCGGCGTGCTGCCGGTGATTAACAAGAACGCGGTCGAGCTGGCCATCAAGGCTGGTCTGGCGCTTAACTGCCAGATCGCCGAGACCAGCATCTTCGCGCGCAAGAATTATTTTTATCCTGACCTGCCCAAGGGCTATCAAATCTCGCAATACGAATACCCACTGGCCGTCAACGGCTACCTGCTCATCCGCACCGCGCAAGGGGAGCGGAAAATTCGCGTGCGGCGCGCCCACCTGGAAGAGGATACCGGCAAGCTGACCCACATGAACGGAAACGGAGAAACTTATTCGCTTGTCGATCTCAACCGCGCCGGCGTGCCTCTGCTGGAAATCGTCAGCGAGCCGGACATGCACACGGTGGAGGAAGTGAAAGCTTACAGCCAGGAACTGCGCCTGCTGCTGCGCTGGCTGGGCGTCAGCAGCGGCGATATGGAAAAGGGCAGCATGCGCTTCGAAGCCAACCTGTCCATGCGCCCGCAAGGCTGCGAGGAACTTGGCACGCGCGTGGAGGTGAAGAACCTCAACAGCTTCCGAGCCATGGAGCAGGCCATCCTGTACCAGATGAAAGTCCAGGAGGAAACGCTATCAGGCGGCGGGAAGGTCGAACAGCAGACCCTGGGCTGGAGCGAGGCCAACGGCGTGACAGTGGTGCAGCGCAGCAAGGAAGACGCCAACGATTACCGCTACTTCCCCGAACCCGACCTGCCGCCCCTGGTGGTGGATCAAGCCTGGCTGGAAGCGGTCAAAGCCGCCCTGCCCGAGCTGCCGGATGCCAAGCGCGCGCGTTACGCCAAAGAATTGGGTTTGACCGCTGAGGACATCGAGCGGCTGGTGGAAGAAAAAGAAAACGCGCAGTTCTTCGAAGCCTGCCTGGCCGCCGCGCCCGCGCTCAGCCCCAAGACCATCGTTAACTGGATGCTGACCGACCTGTTCGGCTGGCTGAACCAGAACAACGCCGCGCTGGCGGCCATCAGCCCCGCGCGCTTCGTGGAACTGGTGGAAGCAGTCGATAAAAGCGTGATCAACCAAAGTACCGGCAAGGAGGTGCTGGCGGAAATGCTGACCAGCGGCAGGCGCGCGGCGGAGATCATTGACGCCAAGGGGCTGCACCAGATCTCCGACAGCGATCTGATCACCGGGCTGGTGCGCGGCGTGCTGCAGGCTTATCCCGATGAGGTGCGGTCCTACCTGGCCGGCAAGGAAACCCTGGCGAACTGGCTGTTCGGCCAGGTAATGAAGGAAGCCAAGGGCAAAGCCAACCCGCAGGTGGTTAAAGAGGAATTAACAAAACAGTTATCAGATCTTAATAAGTAATAAGGTTTGAGGAATTTCTTAGAGTATTGATGTCAAGGAGGGTAAATGATAGAAGAATATGATAGATTTGTATTCCAATCCGCTAAAGAGTTTTTGCTTCTTGAATTAGGTGAATTCGGTGAACCCGAAATTACTTTGGAAAGTTATTTACATCCCCAAAATTTCGATAGACCAAATGACCTGAAAAAAATATATAAAAGAATCCTTGAATCTGCATCAAATAGAAATATGTTGTCAAAAGTAATTG
>CAZDUN010000251.1:0-3455 GCA_964508615.1 uncultured Pelolinea sp.
TGGAGCAATTTTCGCATGCGGATAATCATAACAGATTCGGGTTTTCCATTGAATGATTTTCAGCTTTATTTGTCTTTCGCCAGCTTATCCAACCCTAGTAAAATCAGGGCAATCAGACCGACCGGCACAGCGGTTCCCAACAAGCAGAAGAAGCCCATCAGGGCAGCCTGCCCTCCGTATATCAACCATACCAGCCCCAATCCCAGCGTGAATAACAAGATAAAGAACCAGATCACCAGCCGGAATATGGTCTGGAACTGGTACTTGCGCAAATCAACCGTTTTTTTCTCTTTCATAAGCTTGAATTCACTCCTTCTTTTCGGGGTGATAGAAGACCAGCGCAAGCACCATCATCCCGATCAACACCGCGCAGTATTGATAGCGAAAATTCTGCACGCGGTTGAATAGCAGCAAAAAGGCCGAATTACCCAGGAGCGGCGCGAGCACCAACAGCCAGCGCGCATTTTTAAAACGAACGCATAAGATTATGATACTCAAGATGGCCAGGTACAGATACCAGGCTGGCCGCCACAACAAAGATGAAATGAGCAGCGAGGCATCCAATTTCAGCAGAAAAGCGGATAGCGGCGCGACAAGCGCGGGCAGAAAGGATTTCTCCTTATACTGCGGGAAGTAGCTGCCGGTCCAGAAAAAATCTCCGCGCAGGAATTCAATCTCAGGGTGCTGCACCTCGCAGGTGCCGGAAGGATCCCAGACCAGGCTGCCGGCGCACAGCACATGCTTTACTTCCAGGGCAGGGTTGCGCACGAATAGGGATAAAGCCAATTGGCGGTTGTAGGTCGAACTTGTGTGAAATGCTTCACGATCGAAGCTATCATTCTGCCACATGGCGGTGTTGCTACAGCAGGAATACTGCCAGTCCTCCCGCGGCAGCAAGCTATCCAGGTAGGCGCTTTCCTCTTCGGTCAAGGGCGTGCCTTCTGCCACATGCGCGCTGATGTGATGAAGCAGGATATTATCCAGATGGCCTTCGGATTCAGCGGATACGTTCAACGCGCTGGAAAGCGGGCCGCTGACCAGCAGTCCGGCAGCAGCTGTGAGCAGCAGCGCCATTGCTGACCTGCGCCAGAAGCGCGGGAAGATCAACAGCAGGCAGATAAAGAAAAGCGCAACAGCCGGCAGGCCGTTATAGCGGAACAGGATGGTTAAAGTGGCTGCCGCGGCCAATAAAAGCACATTCCGGTTTCCCCGCAGCCATTCTCCATTGGAAAGCACAATCCTGACGGCGAGGTACGTCAGCGCCAGCAGCGCGATGCTGAAAGGAATGTCATTCGTAAGCGTAATCACGGAGAGGAAATTGCTGGGCAGCAAGGCGATTAACAAACTCAAGCCGATCAAGCGAGAGCGCGCAATTCCGCGTTGTTCAAAAAAGGTGAACACACATCCAAAGACCAGCGCCAGGCTGAAAATTTGCAGCAATAATAATGAAGAGGCGCTGGCGAGGTACGTGATGCTGAACGCGGTCAGCAAGGTATAAGATAATGGGTGCCAATCGCTGGGATGCCCCTGCAGCAGGTCATCCACCGCGAGGATGTTAACCGAGCCGATGATGCCCGGGTAATACAGCAAATAGAAAAATAACCAGACAGTCAACAGGATATACGCGTATGGATGAGGGCTGGCAAGCCCCGTCAACAGAATAAAAAAACCCAACGCGAGCAAGGGGAAGACAGCCGCGCGGATCAGCGCGGATTCATCCACCGGCGCAGGAAAAGCAAACGCTGCGCTCGGCATGCTGTCGGCAGAAACCTGCAAATCCAATTCCCGGTTTTGATCGTCCCAGGCAATCTGCGCCTTGGCTGGTTGAGAAGCCGGCAGGAAGTAAACCTGCGCCTGCCCGCCGGTGATGCCCTGCCAGGTGATCGCTGCAAGCTGGCCGGATGGGAAGTGAATGGCATCCGCGTGCATTTCAAACTCACCGCTGATGTCCATTTCACTGTAACTGACACTGCGGAAAGCCAGGTCCAAATGGCTGAAAGAAATACCCTCGCTGCCGGCCGGCAGATCGCGTAAATCCAGGGTGATGGTCAGCGCATGCGCGGGGTAAAGCGGATAAAGATGAGGAATCGAAAAATCGAGTCCCAAAGCCAGCAATAAACCGGCGGCTGCGGCCAGCGTCGTGAGGATCCAGCGCCTGCTTTGCGGGCGGGCATCAAAGAGCGGAAGCGTAACCGCCTGGAGAAACCCGGCAATTGCCGCGGCCGAGCCCAAAGCCAAAAGCGCCGCCATGAGCATCCGGCTGCGGCTGAAGAGCGGCAGCTGCCAGTGCCAGGCATAAACCAGCAGTGCCAGGCAGCCGCCCGCCAGCAGCGAAATGAGCCAAATCACAGGCTGTTTGCGCAAGTTTTCAAGAAAGTGATGAAACCTCTCCCTCATGCTACCTCGTCAGCGTGGATTTCATGCTTACATTATAAAAGGGCTTGCGCGTTTTTAATACCGAGAGCGGGGAAATGGTTTAGAATTGCACACCAGCAGGAAAATTCGCGCGCAGGAATTTTTAAATGATCGACTTACTGAAAGATATTCGCTGCTTCATGCTCGATATGGACGGGACCTTTTACCTGGGGGAGCAGCTGCTGCCGGGCGCGCTTGATTTCATGGACTATTTGCAACGCGCTGGCCTGGATTACTTGTTCCTGACTAATAATTCCTCCAAACATGCGAGTTTGTACGCGCAGAAGATCCGCGGGATGGGTTTTGACGTCCCGGCAGAGAAGATCTTCACCTCAGGCGAAGCCACCACCATTTACCTTGGGAAGCAGAAACCCGGCGCGAAGGTTTACCTGGCAGGCACGCCCGCGTTGGAGGAGGAATTCCGCAAGAGCGGCTTTATCCTGACCGAAGAAGACCCGGATTACGCCGTGCTGGGTTTCGATACCGGCATCACGTACGACAAACTCTGGAGATTCTGCGACCTGGTGCGGGCGGGCATTCCTTATATCGCCACACACCCGGACATCAATTGCCCGACCGAGGATGGATTCATGCCGGATATCGGCTCGTTCATCGACCTGATCGAAGCCTCCACCGGGCGCCGGCCGGACGTGGTGATTGGCAAACCCAACGCGCACATCGTGAACGCGGTGGTGGAAAAGACAGGCTACCGACTGGAACAGATCGCCATGATCGGCGACCGGCTCTATACCGATATCGCCCTGGGGCAGGCGGGCATTAAAACGATTTTGGTGCTTTCCGGCGAGACGAGGCGTGAAGATCTGGCGGGTTCCGAATTTCAGCCTGATCTGATCATGGACGGATTGGGTGATTTGGCGAAACGCATGCAATAAAAAGAGTGGGTGATGGGATTCGCTTGTACCCGGCACGGGCAAACCCACAAATGGTTCGCGGTGGGAAGCACAGATCAGTGATGATGACAAACCCGTAGGCGAATAGTGGTATTCAAAGAACTAAAATAAAAAGAGCGGGTGATGGGA
>CAZDUN010000252.1:0-2848 GCA_964508615.1 uncultured Pelolinea sp.
TGTGTTTATAAAAAAAAAATTTTTTACAATATTTTTAAGTCCCCTTTTTTTTATTCAATTTTCACAAATTTTTACCCAAATGGCAATAAAATCAGCCAACATAGGGGTTGTGCCCCAGACAATAAATTCTCGATTCCCATATGCACCCAATTATAATAAATCAGTATCGCTGGTGTAATACAAATTGCGTAGGTTCCGAGTTTCATCCGGTACCGATTACAAGAATCCGCCGCCTCGCACCTGCCTTTCATGTTTGAAAATGAACCGATCGAATGGGTCATTTATCCCCTGGCAGAATTCATTCGCTGCATGAACACAATCAAGAAAGATCCCGACCGCTTGTCCGGCAAGGTTGTCGGAATGCGCTGCGGCAGGCTGACCATTCCCGAGAGTGCCGCGTTCTTCCCCTGCGCGCCGGTTCAGCCGACCCAGCCCAATCCATCCGTTATTCTGTAGCCCTCAGCAGCCTGATGTGCGCGAAATCCTGCGCGCCCAGTTCGCCTTGTGCTGCGGAAGACGGTTCGTAGGCGGACAGCATTTCTGCCTGACCCGGCGCAGCGCCTTCCGGCCAAACCAGGTCCAGGATGCGCGTGTGGTTGCTGTCCTGCGGCGCGCCGCCGAGCCGCCATTGTTCCGCTTCAGCCTGCGCGTCGCGCACGCGCCAAACGCCGGTGGCGGGATAGCCTTCCTGGCTGAGCAGCATGGCCGCGTAGCCCCAGCCGGCCGGGTCGCCCGCGCCGAACAGCTCGCGCGGCACGCGTAAAGTGATGCGTTTGTTGGGTGCGTCCACCAGGATCTTGAATTCCAGGTTGACGCTCTCCGCCGTTCCTGTCTGCGGGTTGGGTTTCAATAGCTGCGGGTACCAACCCTCAGCCCACACAGCCGCGTCCCAGCCCGCGCCTTCTTCCAGCGCAGCATTGCGCCCCGGCAGCAGCAGGCGCGTCCCGCTGCCCGGTTCGCTGTCCACGTACACGTCCAGTGTTTGCAGTGCCAGGCCGTTGGGCGAATCCCACGGATTGGTAATCTCGCCTTCCAGCGTGAACTCGAACAGCAGATTGTTTTCATCATACGCGACCTTGAAGCTGCGGATGTCGAAAACGTCCGGTTCGAAGACCGGATCGGTCGGGTAGCTGTACGTGCCGGGGCCGTTGTCATCGCCCTGCGAGTCGCTAACCTCCAGCACGGTGGTATATTCACCGATCTGCTGCAGGGTCAGTTTGGCCGGGCCTGCCGCCGGCAGCAGCGCGCCTTGCGCGCCGGCCATCTTCACCAGAATTTCGTCACCCTCTTCCACATCCCCCAACCCTGCCAAAGCCACCTGCACCTCCAGCGCCTCTTCGCTCCAGGCCACGTTGCCGGCCAGGTTAGCGCTCTCCCAGCCGTCCGCGCTGGCACGGTAGCTGTTGAAAGCGCCATCCCGAATTTCGATCAGGTGCGTGGCCGTCAGGCCGCTCTGCGTTTCGCTCTCCCGCAGGAAGGGGTTGAAATCTTCTCCTCCCGGCACGCTCAGGTATATGCCCAGCGTTCCTTTCGGTAGCGATTCCCGCGGATTATCCAATCTGAAATACAGGTTGGCGCTGTCGTGCGCCAGGTAAAAATAGCTGAACCCGCTGGCCTGTCCGTCCCCGTAAATCGCTGCGCTCGACCATTCATTACTTCCAATTTCGCCATCGATCAGCGGCGTTTCCAGCCCGCTCATGGCCCGCGCCGGCTGTTCGGCTTGCGCCGGGATGATCGGCACGTACAGATAGGCCGGGATTTCGTCCCCCAGCGCCTCATATACCTTCATCTGCAGCGCGCGGAAGCTCTGGTCGAAATACGCGTCCTGGCCGGAGTCCTGGTCCGCGCCGTACCACCAAAACCAGTCCGAGCCCTCCGCCAGGTACATGTAATCCTGCGCCAGCGCGATGGCCTCCGCGGAGGCGCTGCGCTGGCCGCTCAGGTCATACTTGGCCAGGTGCTCGCGCGTCTTGCCCAGCATATTCCAGGCTTGGGTCTCTTCGGATTCACCGATCCAGGTATCGTAATTCGGACTGAACCAGGCGCCCGGGAAAAGCGCATCCAACTCGCGCTGTTCGGGGAATAATCGCAGGTATTCCGATGGCGTGATGGTCTTTAGCGTCGCGCTCTCCGCCAGCCTGCTGTATAAAGCGCGCAGGAATTCCTTGCCGTCGTTCGGGTAGTATTCCCAGGCGTTTTCGCCATCCAGCACGATGCTAACAATGTGCGCGCCCGGCGCGTTCTCTTTCTTCAATTCCGCGCGGATGTTCTCCAACCGCTGGATCAGGTCAGCCGCCGCCTGTTCGCCCGGTGTCTGCGAATAGGTGAAACCGACCTTGTCCGAGAGCACGCCGTCGCGGAAAAAGACTGCCATTGCCTGGCCGTCTTCGCCCCGCACGATATACGGCCGGTAAAGCGCGTCCGCCTCCAGCACGGTTTCCTGCGCGTCGCGCGTGAAATTGGCCATGCCCAGCGAAGCCGCCAGTACGGGTTCGCCGCTGGCCATCCATTGGTAGCCGGCATTTGCAACCAGCGGCACAATTTCTTCCGCCACAGCACCCTCCCCCGGCCACAGTCCGCGCGGAACCTGCCCGAAATGCTCTGTGTAAACCGCCGCGCTGCGCTGCAATTGCGCAATCGCATCGTTCGGCCAGGAAAAACGCTCCGGCAGCTCCGCGTTCGGGTTGCCGGTGGCCGCCAGGTCGCTGTTGTAGATCAGCGGCAGGATGGGATGCGCGTAGGGCGTGGTAATCAGCTCAATCTGCTCGTTGTCCTGCAATTCCTTGTGAATCTCAATCACGCCGACCATGACCTCGCGCACCTGGTTGAACAGGATGGCTTTATACGC
>CAZDUN010000252.1:2858-3429 GCA_964508615.1 uncultured Pelolinea sp.
AACACAACACCCCCCCCAGCACCACCGCCACCAGGGTGAAACTGTGGGTTTTTTACCCTCGCTTTAAAACCGGCCCTTTTACACTAGGTTCTTCAGTGGCTCGCTTTCCAAAAAATCGGGGTCGAACCAGGCCAGGTTGAACCACACCTGTAGGTCGCGGAAATCCTTTTCGCTGTAGCTTTCCAGCGCCGCGGCGATGTCGGCTTCATCCGTCCCGCCGCGTTTATCGAGCAATTCCTGGTAGCGCGGGAAGCGCGCGATGATGTTATCCCAGTTGGCATCGAAGAAGCGCTGCAGGATGAATTCTTTTTGCTCGCGCGTGAGTTCGCCGGCTGGAATCTCCGCCAGCATCCAGTACAGGTCCTTGGCGCCATTCTTGACGAAATCGTCCAGCTGGCGCAGCAGCACCGGCGTCAGGTTGAAGGTAACATGCATGTCCGGGAACTCCTTGAGCATGGCGGCCATGTCGTAATAGTCCTTGGTGGCATGCGCGCGCACCCACGGCCGGGTGTAAACGCCATCTTCATCCTGATAATACAGCGGCTGGTGCTGGTGCCAGATCAGGTTAACG
>CAZDUN010000253.1:0-3413 GCA_964508615.1 uncultured Pelolinea sp.
CAATAAGCTCCAGCTTCCAGGCGATCGCACCGGGATGGATGTGAAAACCGATTTGATCTGAGCTTGTCTCCGGCTGTTTTTTCTGATTCATTTTCTGAGGCCCCTGCGATTTTATTGTCATGCTAACCGAAGCGTCCTTGCACGTAATCCTGGCTGCGTTTATCCTGCGGGTTCATGAACATCATTTCACCGCTGGCAAATTCCACCAGCTCACCCTGTAGAAAGAAAGCGGCGTAATCCGCCATGCGCGCGGCCTGCTGTTGGTTATGCGGCGCCAGCAGGATGGTGTAATCCTGCTTGGCCTCATCCAGGAATTCCTCGATCTTGGCGGTTGAAACTGGATCCAGCGCGGAGGTGGGTTCATCCAACATGATCACTTCCGGCTCCAGCGCCAACACGCGCGCCAGGCACAAGCGCTGCTGCTGGCCGCCCGAAATCGAGGCAGCCGGGTCATCCAGGCGGTCGTAGATTTCATCCCACAAGACAGCCTGCTTCAACGCTTTTTCCACGCGCGCGCGCAATTCGTCCTTGTCGTGCATGCCGGCCACTTCCAGGCCGAAGCTGATGTTCTGGAAGATGGTCAGCGGCAGCGGGATGGGGCGTGAAAATACTATGCCGATGCGCCGCCGCAGAGCCACAACGTCCACATCCGGAGCCAGGATGTCCAGGCTGCCCATGCGCACCTCGCCGCCAAGCTCAGCCACGTCTGAAATGTCGATCAGGCGGTTGAGCACCTTGAGCAGCGATGATTTGCCGCCGCCTGCCGGACCAAAGACCACCGTGATGGCGTTGGGTGCGATATCCAGGTTGATGCCCTTCAACGCTTCCCTTCCGTCCGAGTAGCGCAGGCGCAGGTCGCGGATGCGGATCTTCGCCTCAGTCATTACCACTGCCTCCTGGCGCGGGCGCGTGAGCGGATCAGCGAAGCGATCAGGTTCATGCCCAACACGAACACCAAAAGCACCAGCACTGTGCCATATTGAATGCCGGCCGGCATGCCCGGCACCTGGGTGGAGATCACATAGATATGGTAGGGCAGTGCCATGGTGGCGTCCATGGGCGAGCCGGGCAGGTGCGGCAGGAAGAATGTGGCGCCGGTGAAGAGGATCGGGGCGGTCTCGCCCACCGCGCGCTCCAACCCCAAAATGATGCCGGTCACGATGCCGGGCAGCGCCTGCGGCAGGATCACGCGCGTGATGGTCTGCCACTGCGTTCCGCCCAGCGAGATGCCCACGATGCGGAAGCGATAGGGCACGCTGCGCAGCGCTTCTTCCGTAGTGCTGATGATCACCGGCAGGGTCATGATCGATAATGTCAGCGAAGCGGACAGGATGCTGATGCCGAATTTGAAGAACAGCACAAAAAGCCCCAGCCCGAACAGGCCATACACCACCGAGGGCACGCCGGCCAGGCTGACGATGGCGATGCGGATCATGCGCGTCCAGCGATTATCCGCCGCGTATTCAGCCAGGTAGATGCCCGCGGCGATCCCCAACGGGATGGAAAAGAGCGAGGTGCCGATCATCAGGTATAGCGTGCCAATGATAGCCGGCAGGATGCCGCCTGCGCGCATACCGTCGCTGGGCATGGCGCTCAGGAATTCCCACGTGATGGTCCCGGCGCCCTTTGCGATGATGTAAACGATGATCCCCAAGATGGGCAGGATGGTGACCAGCGTGATCAGTTTGATCAGGCTGAATCCGGCTTTTTGCGCGTTTTGCCTGCTTAACGCGATCAACGGCTTGCGTGATTGCGGGAAGGGTATCATGAAACCACCTGGCCCTTCTCCTGCCTGGTTTTCTCCTGCAGGGAACTGGAGGAGACATTGATGATCAATGAAAAGATGAACAAGATAATGCCAATGAAGAACAGCACATGATAATGCACGCTGCCGCTGGCGACCTCGCCCATTTCTGAAGCGATTGTGGCTGTCATGGTGCGCACCGGCATGATGATGGATTCAAGGCCGGCGAAAGAAGTGGCCGCGTTGCCGGTAACCATCATGACGGCCATCGTCTCGCCCAGCGAGCGGCCGATACCCAGCATCACGGCGGTCATCAAACCGCTGCGCGCCGAAGGGATCACCACGCCCCAGATGGTCTGCCAATGCGTGGCGCCCAGCGCGTAGGAAGCGTCGCGGTAGGAATTCGGCACGGCGTAAAGCGCGTCTTCAGCGATTGAGACAATCGAAGGGATGGCAATCAGCGCCAGCAAAAGCGACCCGCTCAGGGCTGTCAGGCCGGTTGGCAGGTCCAGGAAGGTGCGCAGGAATGGCGAGAGCGCCTGGATGCCGATGAAACCCAGCACGACAGAGGGGATGCCAGCCATGATTTCCACGGTGGGTTTAAGGATTTCTTTCACATTCTTGGGAGCAATCTCGCCGATGTAAACGGCTGTGCCCACGCCCAACGGCAGCGCGATCAGGATCGAGGTGAGCGTGACCACCAGCGAGCCGCTGATCAGCGGCAGGATGCCGAATAACTCTTCAATGGGATACCAGCGCGAGCTGAATAAATCTTTCAGAGATACTTCGCTGAGGGCGGGCAGCCCTTCTTTCACCAGGAACACAAAGATCAGTAATATGAACAGGATGCTGGACGAACCGGCGATTTTGATGGTGTTGGTGATCAGTTTCTCGGGTCGTTTCATGACAATGTTTACTCAGCGACAGGCACAAAGCCCAATTCAGTCACAATTTCTTGCGCTTCGGCTGAAATGATCCAGTCCAGGTAATCGCGGATGATGCCCTGCGGTTCGTCGCGCGTGTACATGTACAAACCGCGGGAAACCGGGTAGCTGCCGTCGATGACTGTCTCCTGCGAGGGCAGGATGTACTTGCCGCCATCCACTTTGGCCAGCGCCACCATTTTCACCTCTTCGGTGACGTAACCCAGGCCGTCGTAACCGATCGCGTTGGGGTTGTCGCGCACTTCGGCGATGATGCCCTCCGAGGAGGGCAGCAGCAGCGTATCGGCTGAAAAAATGGAGGTATCTTCGTCGTCGCCCAGGCGGATGACTTCCTCCAGGAAATACACGTGCGTGCCGGAGTTGGTCTCGCGCGACAGGCGCACGATTGGGCGGTCCTCGCCGCCCAGTTCGCTCCAGTTGTTGATCTCGCCTTTGTAGATGCGCGCGACTTGCGCGAGTGTTAATTCGGAAATGGAATTTTGAGGATTCACGATCACGGCAATGGCATCGTTGGCCACCGTGAATTCCACCGGTACGAAACCCGCGGATTCGGCTTGCTCGATCTCCAGGTCTTTGATCGCGCGCGAGGCATTGGCGATATCGATGGTACCGTTGATCAGCGCGGTGAACCCTGTGCCGCTGCCGCCGCCGGTGACGGATATCTGGATATCCGGGTGATCGACCTGGTACTGCTCTGCCCAGGCCAGCGCCAGGTTCACCAGCGT
>CAZDUN010000254.1:0-3346 GCA_964508615.1 uncultured Pelolinea sp.
TGGCATGTATTTTAATTCCGAAATAACCGCCAGGCGCGTCCACAGGTCGTAATCCATGGCAAAGTAGAAGCTGTCATCCAGCGGACCGACCTGATCCCATAATGATTTGCGGAAAAAAGAAGCCTGCTGCGGGATGTGCACATAACCGCGCCGCAGTTTTTTCAAGTCAGTTTGGGCGGCCGGGAAGCGCCCGATCACGCGGCTTTTTTCATCGATGTAGTTGGCGTCGCCGTACACCATCCCCACCTGCGGATGTTCGCGCAGAAAGGCTACCGCTTCTTCCACAGCGTTGGGCAGCAGGGTGTCATCCGAATTGATCCAGCCCAAAATATCGCCGTGCGCACGCGCGAAGCCCTTGTTGATGGCTTCCGTCTGGCCTTTATCCTTTTCCGACACCCAATGCGCCAGTTTGCCGGCGTACTTGCGGATGACCGCCTGGCTGCCATCCTGCGAGCCGCCGTCTATAACGATGTATTCGATGCGCGCGTAGGTCTGCCCGAGCACGGATTGAATGGTCTCCTCCAGGTAAGCGGCCTGGTTAAAAGAAGGCGTTACAATCGAAACCAGCGGGAGATCGGTTTTTTTCATTTATTCCGCCTGCCCTCGCAGGTCGTAGATCAGCACCTCGTCGGAAGCCTCCAGCAGCGGGTAGCTGGCATTCAAAGCCTGCTGCAATTCCGGTTGGTTGGCATAATCATTCATCAGCGTCACCACGAAATAATCACGATCCTGCACGGCCGACTGGAAAGCGGCAGCCAGATCCACGGGGCTGCCCGCCAGGGCGCGCAGGTTGATGTCGCTGGTCTGCAGCCAGGGATCGACCTCCAGCCAGCCCCAATAAGCCAGGCGGTAACCGTAATCGGTCAGCAGGCCGGTCACGCGCGCGTCATGCCCCAACCGCTCGCCCAGTTTTTCCCAGAAGCGGGTTTCGTTGTGGTAATCCACTTTCTTGAAAGTCACGCGCGAATCCCAGGCTTTCAACACCATGAAACCGACTAACACCAACGCGATAGCGCCCAGGCTGAAGGCATTTCGTCTGGGCAGGTGTTCGATGAGCAGCGAGAAAACCGCTGCCAGCCCCAAGGCCGTGACCGCCAGCATGGGCATCTGGTAGTAGTCGTGCGTGGAGATGTGATAGGAAAACGTAAAGCCGTAAGCCAGGTAGCCAATCAATAAGCCGGCCAGCAAGCCCTTCCATTTCTTCTTCGGCAGGATCAGCAATCCCGCTAGCGCAGTCAGGAAGGTTTCCAGCCCCAGTACATTTTTAATTTCACCGATCCATTGCAGGTAGAAGACCGGATCGACCCACAAATGGGGGAAAAAACGCAGGCTGAACTGCGATTCCAGCAGCTTCAAGCCATACATGGCATAGATGTGGTAAGCGATATAGGGGCTGACCGACAGGGCGAACAATACCCACACCTGTTTATTGCGCAGCAGATCCTTGACCGAGTAGTTGGTCAGCAGCAGCCCGGCCAGCGCCGGCGCGATGAAGAATACCGCCACCGACTTGATATAAATGGCTATCCCGCACAGCAGGCCCGCCAGGATCAGGCGCCCCCAGCCTGGCTGCTTCAGCCAGCGCGCGGCCGCCCACAAGCCCACAATGATGGCAGCCACCATCAGCGCTTCCGGTTGAAAAGCGCGGCTGGCGCTGACCGCGTATGGCCACAACATAAAATAGGTCACGGCCAAAGCGGAACCTGCCAGGCCGAACAGTTCAAACGCCAGCAGGCACAGGAACACCCCGCCCAGCGTCCAGAACAGGATGGCCCAAACGCGCGCTGCCCATAGCTGCTCGGAACCGAGCAGTTGGTAGCTCCAGGCAGCCAGGCGCTCCATGATCTGCGGTTCGATCAAGCCTTCCTCCTGCCATTGGTTGTAGGAAAGTTCCTTCTGCCAATCCGGGGCGTCCGCCAGGGTCTGGTAGTACATACCGCGCGCGATCAGGGCCGAGTGCAGCTGGCGGGTGGGATGGAAATCCAGCGGCGCGTCCTGCAGGTCGTAGAAGCGCACCACTAGCCCCAGCAGGAAAGCCAGCGCAATCAAAGCGATCCACAACCAATGGCCGGTTGCGCTCGACTCTTTTTTACTCTCTTTTTTATTCAAATGTTCTTTCGCCATAATTGAATAATCTCTCGTAATCCCGCAGCAGCTCAGCGCGTATTTTACGCGCGCGCTCCGCGATGAATTTCTCGCGCGCCTTCCCCAACGGCAAGACCAAACCGACCAGCGCATAGGCCATGCGGTGTTTTTCACTCCAGGCCGCAGCTGGATGATACCACATGGATTTCAGGTAATGGCCCAGCGCGCGGGCAGGCAATCCGCCATCCAGCAAATAGCGCGCGCTTAGCCGGTAAGCGCCGGAAAGGATCCTGCGCCGTTCGCGTTCAAACACCGGCCGCAGTGCGGGCTGCGCGCGCATCCATTCCAGAATGGCGAAAGCTTCGCGCCCGAATTCGGCCGCCAGCGCCACATTCTTGGCCGCCGGATGGAAGCGCGCCGCCGCGAAATAATCATCCACGTAACGGATGGGCGCGATGCCGGCTATGCGCAGCCAAAGTTGGTGGTCAAGCAGATAATGGTAATTCAAATCCAGGCAGCCGGCTTTCTCCAATACAGAGCGCCGCATAAATACCCCCGGCTGGCCGATGATATTGAAAGCCATCAGCTCCGCTAAGCCCCAATTGCCGTAACGCATGGTATTGAAGATTTGGTTGCGCGCGTCAATTGAGAAGACGTTGGAAAAGACCATGCCCAGCGCGGGATCAGCTTGCAGCGCGCTCACGGCCTTGCGCAGCGCGCCGCGCGCGTACATGTCGTCCGAGTTCAGCCAGGCGACGAACTCCCCTTTCGCCCGCCGCAGGCCTTTGTTGATGGCGTCCGCCTGGCCGTGATCCGCTTCGGATACCCACCAGGCGATTTTCTTTTCGTATTTGCGGATGACATCTTGGCTGCTATCGCTGGAAGCGCCGTCGATCACCAGGTACTCGATATAGGGATAATCCTGCTCCAGCACGGAACGCAGGGTATATTCCAGATAATTGGCTTGATTGAAGGACGGGGTGATGATCGAAACGAGCGGGAGTTTTTCCATCACTTCCTGAACAGGCTGTTGTAATCTACCTTGGGGAAGATGGCCAGCTTGCCGCCGATGGTGGCGTCCAGCACCCGCCGCCCATCCGCTTCATACGCATGACGCGCCATGGCATAGCCCACTTCCGAGGTATCCAGATCCGGCAGCTGCCAGCGGAATCCTTTGCCGAAATAGGCCGGGTTGAAATGGTTGGGGTCGTCTCCCTCGGAAACGATGGTGGTGTTGGGCTTGCCCTGGGTGGCGAAACTG
>CAZDUN010000255.1:0-3338 GCA_964508615.1 uncultured Pelolinea sp.
GAGCTTTGGTGATCCTGTTGTGCGAAAAGGCCAGCCTGCCATTGCTTTGGAAGCTGGCCGCGGGTGTATGCGTGGTTCTGGGGCATGATTTTTCATTATTCGCCCAGTTCCACGGCGGTCAGGGCATGGCCACTTCTTTAGGAACGATGAGCATTCTCTTCACCAGGGCGACATTGACCGGTTTGATCCTTTTCGGCCTGGTTTATCTGTTTTCCCGGAATTTCGATCTCAGCGCAGGCATCGGCCTGGCTTTGCTGGTGGTGGTTTTATTGAGTTCACGGGCGTCTGTGGTTCTTATCGGGTATGCGATCGTTTTGTTCCTGACCATCCCCGCTAAAAAGCTCTGGCATCTTCGCCATCCATACGTACCGCCATTCCCGGGAAGAATATCCTGACTTAGCGAAATTACCTGGGCTGGATCTTCATCAACCGCGTTTGACCACATAATGATCAAAATCGTGCACCAACACGCTGTTGGGAAACACAGTCTGGGCTTCCTTTTCCACATCCTTGTCGCGGTAGCGGCGCGAGATATGGGTGATGAACAATTGCTTAACGTTGGCTGCCGCGGCCAGCTCCGCCGCGTCTCTGGCAGTCAGGTGCGAGAATTCGCGCGCCATTGCCTCCTCCGGCTCCAAATATGTGCCTTCGATCACCAATCCGTCGGCTCCGCGGCAATATTCCACGATCGATGCGGTTTCTCCGGCATCCCCGACCACCACGAAGCGGGTGCCCGCTTCGAAATCCCCCAGCACCTGCCCGGGTTCGATCACGCGTCCATCCGGCAGGGTGGTGGGCTGCCCATTGGCCAGGTCGCGCCGCCATGGACCTTGCGGGATGCCCAGTTTTTCCGCTTCTTCAGCGCGGAAAGGACGTCGTCCGTGTTCCTCGAAAATGAAACCGAAACAGTCCGGGCCGCGATGGTTGACCGGGAAGGCTTTGATGGTCAACCCTTTTTCTTCAATTATCACGCCGCTATCGATCGGCACGAACTTAATGGGGAAGGGCGGTCTGGCTCCGCGGATGACCACGCGGAAGAGCAAATCCTCGATGCGTTCCAGGGCGCTCTTGCCGGCGTAGATTTCCAGCTCTTCCATGGCTTCCCAGCGCAGGTAGGTGGATACCAGCCCGCCAATGCCCAGGATGTGATCCAGATGGCTGTGGGTGACCAGCAGGCGATTCAGCTTGCGAAAACCCAGTCCGGAGCGCAGGATCTGGCGCTGGGTGCCTTCGCCGCAATCCACCAGGAAGCGATGCTCGTTATGAATGACAATCTGGGCGGGCAGCCCGCGCTGCACAGAGGGAGCGGAGGCCGAGGTGCCCAGGAAATAGATTTCGAACAATTGAAAAAGATCCTTTCAATACGGGTTTCTTATTGTACCTTATCGCAGGCATGCGGGTTGATATTTTTGCTATAAAATAATCCTAAGCATTACTGGCAGGAGGAAGAATGAAAGAAATTCGCTTTTTATTATTGGGGATGATCCTGATCTCATCAGTCACAAGCTGCTCGCGCGTCAGCCAGGCCGATGTGGATGCCACCGTGCAGGCAGGCATCGCCGGCACGCAAGCCGCTGAGTTTGAGATGGACAGCGCCATCGAGGAGGCGGTCGCTGCAACGTTGACTGCCATGCCCACGCCCACCGCCCTGGCGGTTGAAGAGATTTCAGAGGAGGAATTCGCGCAAGCTGTGGAAAGCTCAGCCAGCGAAGCAGTGGAAACCTCCGAAGAAGCCGCCGCAGCCAGCGAGTCGGCGGTCGAGGACGGACAGGTGAGTGAGGATGAGCTGGAGGATTTGTATTATCTGTATTATTTGACCCTGGAAGAGGTCGAGCAGGCGTTGTATCTGGCTGAGGAATATTATGCGTTGTACGCCGACCTGCTGGACGCAACCCTCGACGAACTCGAGCAATTGGAACAAGAACTTCAATCCATTCTGGACACAGCCGATGAAGTGGTTGCAGTGCTGGACGAGATCAACCAGGTGCTGCAGCAGGGCAGCGCGGCTGCCCAACAGGCGCTGGAGAATCTGGCGCAGCTCAGCCAACAGGTTGAAGATAAAGCTGGCACGCTGGCGGAACACCTGCCCGCCTGGCAGGAAACCCGCGGACGCGAATTCGAGCAATTGGCCGGCGGCGCCCTGCAGGTCAGCCCCAGCGAGATCGCTGAAACCCGGGCAGGCGCGCTGGCGCAGGCGCGTGATTATTTGCAGGCAGTTCAATCCGCCGCCGGGGACGGGCGTTTCAGCCTGGAGGAGCTGCAATCTGTCAGCCAATTGGGCGCGAACGCCGCTGCCAGCTTTGGCAGGCTGGGCGGTGACCTGGCCGGGCTGCCGGATATGATCAACGGCCTGACCAATTCCTTTGCCCGCGGGCAGCTCCCGCAGGTGAACCTGGGGGTCGGTTCACTGCAGAATTCACTACCCTCCATCCGCTAAAAGCATATATCCAAATTGGGATTATGGATATAAAATTAAAAAAGGTTAGATTGAGGAGCAGGACATGGAACTTCAAATCGTCAACATAGAAAAACCTGAATCCATCAATTTTATTTTCGGACAGTCGCATTTCATCAAGACAGTCGAGGATATTCATGAAGCGCTGGTCGGGGCGGTGCCGGGTATTCAATTCGGCCTGGCTTTTTGTGAAGCCTCCGGTAAATGCCTGGTGCGCTGGTCGGGCACTGATCCAGACATGATCGAGTTGGCAAAAAAGAACGCCATGGCGGTTTCGGCCGGACACAGCTTTTTCGTTTTCCTGGGGGAAGGATTTTTCCCCATCAACGTGCTCAATACGATCAAGAACATCCCTGAAGTGTGCGCGATCTACTGCGCCACCGCCAATCAGGCCCAGATCATCGTGGTTGATTTGAATGGCAGACGGGCGGTGCTGGGCGTAGCGGACGGCGAAAAGCCCAAAGGCATCGAAGGTGAAGAAGATATTGCCTGGCGCAAGAATTTTTTGCGCCAGATCGGCTACAAACAATAGCAGGTTAGAGGAGAGAGGAGATCTAAACATGATTAAGAGGATTGCCCTGATATCGTTTTTATTAATCGGTTTTTTGGCGGGCTGCAGCGTGATTCCGCAGTTCCAGCAAGCGCGCGAACAGTACGTGGAAACGCGCGTGGGTGAATTGTTGGCGGAAATGCCGACCGAGATTCCGGAAGCAGCTCCCGTGGAAGAAGCCACCGAGGAGCCGACTGCCACCCTGGAGCCGACCGCGGAACCAACCGCGGAGGTGACGGAGGAAGCCACCGAGGAGGTTACCGGGGAACCGACCGCCGAAGCCACCACTGAGGCGACCGAGGACGCGGAAGCCAAGGGTTTGACCGAATCCTA
>CAZDUN010000256.1:0-1336 GCA_964508615.1 uncultured Pelolinea sp.
CGCTATCTGCTGGAGCGCACCTTCTTTTCCATTCGAGAAAAGGCAGAATTCAATCTTCCGCTCCAAACTGATACATTGATCGAAGCGGTCTATTCGGATCAGTATCTCGATTTTATTCCCAATAAATTCTGGCCGCAAATGCAGCAGCATTATGAAGAATTGATCCGCAAGAACGTTGCCGATGAATTAAAAGCTCAAAACCAGCTGATCCCAGAGCATACCCAAAACCTGCTCGGCAGCGTGTGCTCGACATTTCGGGATGAGCACGACCTAACCTCACACAACATCGTTAAAGCGGTCACACGCAACGCCAGACCTTCGGTTAACCTGGTTTGCCTGCAGGAAAATTCTCGCGGAATTTTCACCTTGTCGGGCAATTTGCCCGTTGATGTGAAATGCGCCCCCGATAAAAATACCGTTAAAGCATGCCTGTCATCTGCGTTATCCGTCTCGCATCCCGCCGTGGTGCAGCATTTCTTTAGCATGCAAATTCCAGCAGGCTGGAAGCGCAATGCGGCATTGCGGACGCACTACCCGCTGATTCTCAAAGAGAATCGCTATGATTACGGCGCAGGCGTTCTTACTTTAGATCAGGATCGGGGTTTGTTGATCAGTAAAAAAGAAGGATCAGAATAAAGGAGGAATCATGACGATAAGCTACAATGTTTTGGAAAACGAGTGGATACCCTGCGTCTGGCAGGATGGCAGCTGCCGAACCACCAGCGTAATGGAAGCGCTGCGGTCAGCCAAAGACATCCAAAGAATCTCGGCGGAATATGCCCCCATGACAGCCGGCATTACCTTTTTCCTATTAGCGCTTTTATACAGCAGCCAGGCGCCCCAGGATGAAGAAGCTTGGGCCAGCATGTGGCAGCAAAAAGCCTTTAATCTGCCGCGGCTGGAAAAATACCTGCATGCCTGGCATGCGCGCTTCGATCTGTTCGACCCAGACCACCCTTTCTATCAAGATGCACGCATTGGCCAGCGGTCAAAAGACATAGAAAACCTAGGAGATAAAAATCTAGAGGAAAAGTGTATCAAGAGCCTCATTCTGCATTCTGCCACAGGCAGCATGGCAACGCTTTTCGATCATCATGTGGATGACCAGGAAACTCTATTTACACCCGCTCAAATCACGCGACTGTTGATGCTGATTCAGCCTTTCAGCTTAGGCGGAATGACCAGCGCCAGCATTTCAGTGGACAAGTATTACAGCGATGCGCCCCATGCACGCGGAATCGCCTTTTTGCTGCAGGGCGGCAGCCTGTTTGAAACCCTGATGCTGAATTTTATCAATCCGCAGGAATTTGGATTTGTGACAGATGAAGACGATCAA
>CAZDUN010000256.1:1346-3338 GCA_964508615.1 uncultured Pelolinea sp.
AAGCAGTATGGGAAAAAGATGCCCCCTTTGCTGCGATGCGAAGTGCGCCAAGCGGGATCAAGGATATTCTCACCTGGCAGAGCCGCCGCATCAAATTGCTGCCAGAAGAATTGGATGGAAAGACTATTATCAAGAACGTTTATATCGCCCCAGGCTTGAAACTAGCAGAAGAATGGGAAAACCCATTCTTCAACATTAATTATCGAGAAGAATCGAAAGGTTCATTAAAGAAATTCATTATGCGTTTCAACGAAAACAGAGCTTTGTGGCGCGACAGCACTGCGTTGTTAGAACAGACCCACAAGAATCACAAACGCTTCAAAGCCTTAGATTGGATCAACCAGCTGCTGATAGATGAGGTGATTCATATACCAATTCATTTGTCAGCTTATGGGATGTGCAGCGAGCCAGGGAAGAAGAAGGCACTATTCTATCGTGAAGAATATGTTTCCTACCCGGCGGTTTATCTCACCAACAACCTGCTGCGAGATATTCTTCGCCAGCAGTGTTTGAATTTGGTTATTGAAGTTGAAAAAAAGCTGTGGTTCGCAATTTCTATACTGGTTGACCGCTTCTTGGCAGCCAGTTTCAGTTCCAGCGAAGAGAAAAAGGCTGACAAGCCTAACAGAGAGGCACTGAGGCAGCATATCGCCGCCGAACAGATCTATTATGACCAACTTGAAATTCCTTTTTATCAATTATTAGAAGCTCTGCCTGAAAACACCGCATGCGCAATTGAAGGTTGGAAAGAGACGCTCCAAAAAGTTGCCCGCAAGGCACTCGAGCATGCACAGCAAACCCTGGGCGTATCCACCAGCGCGCTGATGGCCGGCGCCCAGGCAGCGCGTGCCTTGAATGGGGGATTGGCAAAATTAATGGAAGAAAACGAGCAGGCAAATCAAAACTCAGGAAAGGAGGAAGAATGAACGACAGAAAAGATTTTATTGACTACCTGACCGAAATGATTCAAGATCGCGGCAGACTGGCTGCCCTGCGGCGCGGCCTGGGGCAGCCGCCGGCGAACTGCCCAGCCATGTATCCGGTCATTGCACCCTGGCTGCCGAGCAACTGCTCTTATCGCGATGAACAGCGCCATTACTTGATCGCCAGCCTTTTTGCGTTCCATCCCAAGGACACCCAAACGGGCAACATGGGCAGCCATCTGCGCAGGGTTTGCGACCAAAACACTGAAGAAGCCATCAGCCGGCGTTTTGTTGCACTGCTGGCTTCGCATGCGGATGACCTGCCTCTATATCTGCGCCAGACGATCAGCTACCTCAAATCAAAAGATACAGAAATCAACTGGCGGCAGCTGTTCAAAGACCTGCGCAGCTGGGATCATCCAGAGCGCTTTATCCAGCGGCATTGGGCGAATGCTTTTTGGGGCGCAACATACAATCCAAACCCATATTAGACCAAAAGGAGGAAAAAATGTTTATCGAAATTCACATGATCCAAAATTTTGCACCATCCAATTTGAACCGCGATGACACCAACAATCCCAAGGATTGCGAGTTCGGCGGAGTGCGGCGCGCGCGCATTTCGTCACAGTGCATCAAACGGGCTATACGGATGGAGCCAATTTTTCAAAAAACGACTGGCATTCCCAACAGCCAACGCACGCGCTTGATAAAAGGCGAACTTGAGCGTTTGTTGTCAGCCGATAGCATCCAGGAAGAAGCGGAACATAAAGCGGATGTTTTTGCAAAATTCTATAGCAGTAAAAAAGGAAATATGGATGATGACCGCACCACAGTGCTGCTTTTTATGAGCCAACAAGAAATGAAAGAAATTGCTCAAGAAATCAAAGATATGCAAGATGAAGAGCAAATCAAAAAGTATGCCGAAGAATTTGCGAAAAAGAATCCTGAACGGCCGAGCGCGCCAGATATTGCCCTTTTTGGACGCATGCTAGCAGATCGGCCTGAAACCAATTTGGATGCTGCCTGCCAGGTGGCGCACGCCATTTCGACCCATCGCGTGAATATGGAT
>CAZDUN010000257.1:0-3333 GCA_964508615.1 uncultured Pelolinea sp.
GAAAACGCCCAGCCGGCTATCGGCGCTTGTAGCGCCGCGCTCTACCAGCTGCTGCGCGCGGCCGGTTTCGCGGCGGATTTCTTCGCCGGGCACAGCTTCGGCGAATTGACCGCCCTGTGGGCGGCTGGGGCGTATGATGAGAAAAGCTTTCTCAGGCTGGCCGCCGCGCGCGGCGCAGCCATGAGCCTGCCGGTTTCTTCTGACAAGGACGCTGGCAGCATGGCGGCCGTGAAAGGCGATTTGGAAAAGATAAAGGGGCTGCTGGAAAAATATCCGGATGTGAGCATCGCCAACTTCAATTCGCCCGAACAGGTGGTGTTGGCCGGCGCGACCTCAGCAGTGAAAGCCATCCAGCCCGAATTGGAAAGCCTGGGCTTGTCGGTGTATCCGCTGCCCGTTTCCGCCGCTTTCCACACTGCCTTTGTGGGCCATGCCCAGGCGCCCTTCCGCGCAGCCATTCAGAAAGAAAAATTCTCTGCGCCCAAGGGAAAGGTATATAACAACAGCAGCGCCCTGCCCTATCCGCAGGAAACGGAGCAGATGCGCGCGGTGCTGGCCGATCACATTTTAAACCCAGTCAAGTTTAAAGAGGAAATTGAGAATATTTATCAGGATGGCGGGCGCATCTTCGTGGAGATCGGACCCAAGAACGTGCTGACCAACCTGGTCAAGGACATCTTGAAAGACAAGCAACACGAAACCATCACGCTGAACGCCAACGCGCGCGGCGACAGCGACGCGCAATTCCGCCAGGCTGTGCTGCAAATGCGCGTGCTGGGTTTCGCGCTGGGGAACGTCGATCCTTACCGGCAGTATGCTCAACCTGAACAGAAAGCTGCCAGCAAGGTGGCCGTCACGCTGAACGGCGGTTTGTACCTGACCGAAAAGACGCGCGCGGCGTTTGAAACGGCGCTGCGCGAAAAACCGCGCCGCGCCGCAGCCGCAGTGCCGGCCGCGATTTCAGCGCCCAATTGCGATAGCCAGGCGCGTTCCGCTTTGCCTGTTTCGATCTCGCCATTTTCAAATGAGAGCCATCCCATGCACGCAGATACCCAACACATCGCTGTGCTGATGCAGCAATTCCAGGAACACCAAAAAGAGCTGGTCAAGACGCACGCGTTATTCCTGCAGAATGACCAGTATTCCAAAAAAATCATCCAGGAGATCGCCAACACGGAGATCACCATGCTGTCCAAACTGAACGGCAGCCCCCACCCAGCCTATATCGAGCAATCCCTTTCCACGATCGCCAGGCGCGCGGAACTGATCAGTGAACAGCAGAACCAGGCTTCGCAAGCCCACCTGGAATATATCCAGTCGCAGGCGGCTTTTTCGGAGCAATTCAGCGCGCTGATCACTTCCTGGATAAGCGCCAACCGCAGCAATGGCAGCAACGGCCATAAACCGCTGGCGGATAACCGGGCGCCATTGACAGCACCCTCGCCCGCGCAAGCGCTTGTTGCGGAAATTTTGGCAGAGCCGGCTGCCCAGCCGCCGCAGCCAGCGGCAGCCGCCGTTCCGGCTGCCGCGCCCGCGCCCAGCGCGGACAACGGCAATTTGACCGCCGCGTTCCTGCAGATCGTCAGCGAAAAAACCGGTTACCCGGCCGATATGCTCGAGCTTTCCATGGATATGGAAGCCGACCTGGGCATCGATTCGATCAAGCGCGTGGAAATCCTGGGCGCTATGCAGGCGCAATTCCCGTATCTGCCCGCCATCAGCGCGGAGGAGCTATCAACCCTGCGCACTCTGCAGCAGATCAGCGCCGCATTCGGCAGCGCGGCGCCAGGGGCATCCCCTGCGGCTGTTGTTCCTGCAGAAAACATGCCCATACCATCCGCTGTGACCCCCGCGGCTCCCTCGGCTCCATCCGACGCTCCCGCGCCGGAGGAATTAAACAATGCCTTTTTGGCCATCGTCAGCGAAAAGACCGGCTATCCGGCTGATATGCTCGAGCTTTCCATGGATATGGAAGCTGACCTGGGCATCGACTCGATCAAGCGCGTGGAGATCCTGGGCGCCATGCAGGCGCAATTCCCCGCGCTGCCCGCTCTCGGGGCGGAACAGTTGGTTTCTTTGCGTACCTTGCAGGAAATCATTTCTGCTTACAACAGCGCGCCTGCGCCGGCCGCAGCCCCGCACCCGCCGGAATCATCCGCCTCGGCTGCTGCAACCACGCCGGTTAACCCGGCTGTGCAATCCGCACCGGGCAGCGCTCCAGATGGCTTGCAGCATGCCTTTCTTGAAATCGTCAGCGAAAAGACCGGTTACCCGGCCGATATGCTCGAACTGGGCATGGACATGGAAGCCGACCTGGGCATCGATTCCATCAAGCGCGTGGAGATCCTGGGCGCCATGCAGGCGCAATTCCCGCATCTGCCCCTCATCGGGGCTGAAGAATTGGTCAATTTGCGCACGCTGGCGCAGATCATCGAGAAATACAATGGTTCGGATTCTGTGGAAGTATCTGCAAGCCAGGCCATACCTGCCGCGCAGGCAGCGTCCATTGAAACCAAGGCTGAAATCCCTGTTGAAACCGCAGTTGAAATTACAGCCGAGACTTCATCCGCCCCGGCGCCCATCGGGCGCTTCGCGGCCGCACTGCAGCCCATCCCCCAACCGGATTACCTGGATTTCGATTTCCCAAAAGAAAGCCTGGTGCTGATCACGGATGATGGCAGCGAGCGGGCGCGCCTGTTGGCTGAAAGCTTCATTCAAAACGGCCAAAAGGTGGGCTTGCTGCAATTCGCCGGTCTGAAGGATGGCAAAGCCCGCAAGCTGCCAAAAGGCTTGCTGCAGTTCCGCGTCGAGGAAACCAGCGAGGAAGAAATCCGCGCCCAGATGGAAGCCATCTTCGCGCAGCACGGCAGCCTGGCGGCTTTCATTCACCTGGATGCTGAAACGGGCACACCAGGCAAGAGCCTGCTATCGGTCGCGCCGCAAAAAGCGGCCATCCTGAAAGCAGTCTTCCTGATCGCGCGCCATCTGAAAAAACCGTTGGCGGCCGCAGCAAAGAGCTGCCGCCCGACTTTCCTGACCGTCAGCCGCATGGACGGGAATTTCGGATTGAACGCCGGCGTTGCGGCCGACCCGCTGCCCGGCGGTTACGCCGGACTGGCGAAAACACTGCGCCAGGAATGGCAGGGCATCTTCTGCCGCGCGCTCGATCTCCATCCCGATATCGACGCCGCCGAAAGCACCCGGCTGATCCAGGCAGAGCTGCACGACCCGGACATGCGCCTGGCAGAGGTGGGCTACACCTCCGCAGGACGTTTTACATTGACGTTATCAATTTAATGTGAATTAAATCCCCCCATGCATAAGGTAAAATCG
>CAZDUN010000258.1:0-941 GCA_964508615.1 uncultured Pelolinea sp.
CGAGATCCTGGGAATCGCCGGGCTGGTGGGGGCGGGCCGCAGCGAATTAGTCGAGAGCATTTTCGGGATCCACAAACCCGACCAGGGCGAGATCCTGGTCAGGGGCAAGCCCATAAAAATAAATCACCCCAAAAACGCCATCGATAACCGCATCGCGCTCATTACCGAAGACCGGAATTTTAAAGGTTTGAATTTAAAAACGACCGTTGAATACAACGTCTCATTCGTGAATCTGAGCAAACTTGCGCGCTACGGGGTCATTAACCGCAAAATTGAATCGGGCGTGGTCGATGAGCAGATCAGCAAACTGCGCATCAAGACCCACTCCCGTGAAAGCATGATCCATTCGCTGAGCGGCGGCAACCAGCAGAAAGTCGTGCTGGCCAAGTGGCTGCTCACGGAACCAGACATCATTATTTTGGATGAACCCACCCGGGGAATCGACGTGGGCGCGAAACGGGATATTTATCTATTGATCGGCGAATTGGCGCAAGCCGGCAAAGCCATTCTGATCATATCCTCTGAAATCCCGGAGTTGATGGGCTTGTCGGACCGCATCATCGCTTTGGCCGGGGGCAGGATGACCGGCGAGATTCGCCGGGAGCGGTTTTCACAAGAAGAAATTATGCGCTATGCGTCCAAATTCGAGGTAGAGAATGAATAAGACCACCATGAAAAAAACGTTCCATTTTAACTCTCTCAGGGAACTTGGCATACTATTGGCATTTATTTTTGTCCTATTGGTATTAATGATCCTTTCGCCCAACGCTTTTGCCCGGCCAGCGAATTTGATCAATATTCTAAAGCAGGCTTCCATCAACGGCATCCTGGCCACCGGGATGATGTTCGTGATCATTTCAGGGGGCATTGACCTTTCGGTCGGTTCGATCGTCGCCCTGGCGGGGGGCATCGCGGGAAGTTACGGCCATCCGGGCGAATAC
>CAZDUN010000258.1:951-3328 GCA_964508615.1 uncultured Pelolinea sp.
GCAGCCTGGGAGGCCGCGGCCCCCGACACAACAAGATCATGAGCGGACTGGCCGGGGTCATCGCGGCCAGTTTCGCCCATCCGGGCGAATACCCGCTGGTCGTGCCAATCGCGCTTTCAATTCTCGCCGGGTTGTTGGCGGGCGTCATGAATGGCATCGGGGTTGCCTACGGCAATATCCCGCCGTTCATCGTGACGTTGGGATCGATGACCATTATCCGGGGTTTGGCGTTGATTTACAGCAACGGCCAGCCGATTTTTGGCGTAACGAAAGAGTTCGAGCGTTTGGCTGGCGGCTTCATCCTCGATACCATTCCGTATCTGGTGGTCTATTTTTTGGCCGTGGCGGCCATCAGCGCGTTTATCCTGACCAAAACAGTGTTTGGCCGCAGGGTGTATGCCATTGGTGGAAATGAAATTGCCGCGAAAGTATCCGGCATATACGTTCCCGGAATCAAGGTCGCGGTCTATTCAATTTCCGGTTTCCTGGCTGGTTTGGCCGGTTTGCTGCTCGCTTCCAGAATTGTTTCAGGAAACCCGACCTCAGGACAATCCTATGAATTAGACGCGATTGCGGCCGTGATCATCGGCGGGGTGAGCATGTCCGGTGGATCGGGGAAATGGTACGGCACTGTCATTGGAGCCTTGTTCATCGCCGTGATCGGGAATGGCCTGGATATCTTGAATGTGTCTTCCCATTTCCAGCTGTTGATCAAAGGCGCCATCATCATCATCGCTGTCCTGCTGGATATGAAAGGGAAAAACAAGCAATATTCATTATTGCTGAACTGCGCGAAAACGCATCCCGGTTACTGAGATTCAACATAAACCGGCATCCTTCAGGGTGCCGGTTTTATCTTATATATTGGGAAAATTCTCTGGAAATATTTATTTGGTAAAAAGCGCGCGGTTGGTGAAGAATCGGGTGGCAGCTTGCTTGACAACGTCTTAAATTGGCGTATAATTGTAACTGGTACCGAAACCAGTTACAATTATGGCCGAAGAAACGCGACTTACGATTGGAGAAATCGCTCACCTGGCGGGGGTTTCAAAAGCCACGGTTTCACGCGTGATTAATAAAAAACCGGACGTTCACCCGGAAACGCGCGAACGCATCCTCAATATCATCGAAAAGAAAAATTATCACCCGAATCTGTTCGCGATCGGCAAAACCTCGCAGAAGATCAACCATATCGGGTTGATTGTTCCGTATTCAACGCGCAGCATTCTTTCCAATCAATACTATATCGATGTTTTGCAAGGCATCCTCAATAAAGTCGAACAAAGGGGCTTTTTTCTGCTGTTCTGTTACGTCCATAAGACTAATTACGTTGAAATATATAAACAAAAGCGGGTGGAGGGATTCATCCTGCTCAGCCCTGGATCGCTGCATCACTCGATCATTCATGAATTGCAGACCGCGGATATCCCTTTTGTTTCTACTGCCAAAGTTCTGGAAAGACCCGAAATTCCTTTTGTCGAAGTGGATAATTTCAAGGGAGCCAAGATCGCACTGCAGCATCTGCTTTCTTTGGGTCATCGCAAGATCGCTTTTGCCGGAAAACCCGCTCTCACCAGCAATTATGACCGGCTGATTGGCTACAAACAGACTTTGGAAGATAACGGGATCGCGATCGAGGAGAAGTATATTCAAACGATCGAGAACTCCTCTTTTGAAAGCGGCTACCATATGATGGTGAAGCTGCTGGATTTAAAAAACCCGCCGACAGCCGTATTTTCATCCTGCGATATTATGGCGTTTGGCGCCATCAAAGCCATCCAGGATCGGGGCATGCGGGTGCCGGAGGATATATCCATAATCGGATTCGACGACATTTTATTATCGCGCAATATGTCGCCTCCCTTAACAACCATCCGGCAGCCCGCGGTGGAAAAGGGCGCGATCGCGGCTGAAGAATTAATTGATTACCTGGTTGATGGCGAAAAACCATCTACGCGGATTCTTGACGTAGAAATCGTTGTTCGAAATTCAACCGGCCCGCTATTATCGGCTAGGAATTAGTCTGAGTTAAGGAGGTGTAGAGAAGACAATAGTAGAGAAAATAATGAGGTAGGTTCGAAAGCCGTTCGCGATTCGGCGAACAAAATAAAAATATAGGAGAAAAGAAATGAAAAACAAACCAGTGTTTTTGATCGCTCTGTTGATTGGCGGCTTGCTGCTGGCTTCCTGCGCGCCCGCTGCGGCTGCGCCTGCGGAAGCTGCACCCGCGGAAGAAGCTGCGGAAGAAGCCCCGGTGGAGGAAGAAGCACCTGCGAGCGATCTGCCCTTTGCCTTTTTCATCAGCCACCAGACCAACGCATTTACCAATGAGCTGACAGCCGCTGTTCAATCCAAAGCGGCTGAATTGGGGGTTGAA
>CAZDUN010000259.1:0-3284 GCA_964508615.1 uncultured Pelolinea sp.
AAGACTCGATAAAGGCAAACCTGCTGAAAGGCAGGGGCGCAAAGCTCTGGGTCTACGGCTGATGAAAATCAGCTAAGATCGCCAAGCCGCCGAAAGTCTGATTGCGTTTTAAACGCACAAGACGACATAGTAGTTTCATCATATTCGATGCTATCAACGCAGATCCTGGTTCAGGATTGTTTTTGGCATACACCGGCGGATTTGGCACAGGCCCAAATCCGCTTTTTGTTTATCGAGCAACCAGAGGAAAAATATGGGAAGATTTTTACTCGAATTGCTCAAGATTATCCTGGCGGCAGCCTTGCTGCTGGCGCTCACTTTCGGCGTCTGGGTATATTATCGCGGCGCTCAGCCGATGGATATCCCCGAAGCGCGCGGCATCACTTTCTGGCAGTTTATCCAGGATCGCTGGTCGGCTTCCAAAGCAGCCGACGCGCGCGTCAGCGCCTTGCCGCAATACCTCGGCTGCCGCAATGACATCCTCTATTATTTACCCCTCAATTTACGCGGATCATTCAATTACACCTACGCCAGCCTGACTCCGGATTCCAAGCTGGCTTACGCATTCAAGTATTGGGAAGAGCAGAAACCGGATGAAGTGCTCCCCAGCCTGCGCGCGATCAACCTGTCCGAAGCCCCCGACGCGTTCTGGTCGTACTTCGAACGGGCCTATTGGCGCGCGCTGGTCAGCATCGATTACCTGGCCGCGGAATGCAAGCTTGGCCCGGTCAATTTCGAAGGCATTTTAGCAGGTGGATAAGATGATGAAGAATCACTGCCTTTCCATGATTTTTGCCCTTTCAGCCCTGACTCTCCTGGCAAGCTGCCAGCCGGTTTCGATCTATTCCCAACGGGCGACCGCTACAGCCTATTCAACTGAATATATGACCACTGCCATGCAAGCCGCCGAAAATGGGGCGATGGCTTTGTGCAATATCGATTTCGATGCCGGATCGGATGCTTACGTGCAGCAGATATGCGCATCCGCGACTGTCCTGGGCTGCGAGTTTTTCACCAATCAGGTTGAGCAAGCCTGGGCGGATTTGAAGCGCGCGTATGCTTCAGACGAACTGGAGTGCACACCCGCCACCAGCCGTTTTCTCGATGAAGGCCAGCAATTTGGCATGCGCGTGCAATATTGGCAGGTCAATCTGCAAGGCACCAAAGGCTGGTCGGAAGGCAGCAAGAACCGCGAGTATTGGCTGCAGGTGGCAGAAGAAAACAGCAACTGGAATTTGAATCGTGTCTTGACGAGCGACGAAGTCGCTTTTTACCTTTCCATCGACGCGATGGAAACGGAAGAGTAGTTGGAGGAGAGCAGAGGTAACCATGAATAAAAAACACTTCTCGATCATTCTGGCCTTCATCATGTTATTGGCTTCCACCAGCCCGGTGCTGGCGGAAAAGAAAACCGGTTCCGATGACGACACGGGAGATAGTTCCACCACCGATAGCGCCGCGCCTGACCCGGGCGTGAGCAGCGGTCAGGATGATACCAAAACATCCACCATCAAATGGGTGCTGCCGCATGGCGACACTTTCATCATCGATGGCGAAGAGGTCAATATCGTCCTGGATTGGGAGAGCCTGAACATCACTTCCGAGCGTGAGGTCGGCAACGGCAGCGTCAGTTTCATTGGCATCGGCGGCGACAGCGACGATGACAGCTACAATTCCGGCAGTTCCTGCGGCAGCGGCAACGGCCGCGGTCATTGCAGCTGCACTTGTGATGACGATAATAATGGCAATGGCAACGGGAATGGCAACGGCGGCGGGCCGCTGGATAGCGGCAACTGCGGCGATGTTTGGGTGACGCCCGGCTCGATTTCGGCTACTGCGCAACAAATCGCGCCGAAATATGCGGTTGTATTGAATCAGGACCCGGATGAGAACGGTGTAACCATTGAATGGCACATCAGCATCGCCCCCACCACGGTAAGCTATGAAAAATGGAAGATCATCGGCCACCGTCATGTGGCTTGCGTGGAAGACGATCGTAAAAATGGAAACAATAATAAGGATCATGACGATCCCTGCCCGCATGGCTGGCACCAGGTGATCGAGCACATTTGGGCTTGCACGGTAACGACCAAGACTTATAAAGAAGGCATCGACCAGTTGGTGGCAGGCGCCTCCCTGACGCTGGATTCGCGCGCCTGGATCAATGGTGAATTGGCCAGCGCCTACCCGGGCGCCAGGCTGCAGCACCCCGATTGGGGTATCGCGCAAGATCCAACCTGCGCATGGAATGGCGACCTGTGCACCTGGACTTTCACAGCCAAGATCCCCGTGCTGGATCCAGGCTGGTATGACATCAAACTCAGCGGCCAGACCGCCGGAACGCGCGTCTCACCGGCACGCAGTTTCGAGATCACGGCTGGCGAGTTCAGTGTGTTCCTGTTGGATAACACCGCTATGACGCAATAACAACCGGATTGCTTTCGGTTAGCTGTAAAAATCTTGGGAAGATGATGGAGCTAATGGAATGAAGAAAATATTACCAATCTTGCTGGCGGCAGTGGCATTCATTGTGGTGCTGTTGATCCTGTCTCCTGCGCCGGAAGAAAGCGTGCTGGTGGCGGCTTATGACCTCAACACGGGCCACATTATGGCCGAAGGTGACGTGATGTACGCGACCTTCCCCAAGGAAATGGTGCCTGAGGATGCCGTTTATGAACCGGTTGAGATCATGGGCCTGACGTTGATGACCGGCCGTTCCAAAGGTGACATCATCCGCAAATCCAACATCGGTACCGAGCCGATGGCGCTGGCGCCCAATGAACGCGCGGTGGCCATCACGGTGAACAATGCCTCCGGTCTGGCCGGCCTGCTGCGCGCGGGCGACCTGGTGGGCGTAACCGCAGTGATCGACTCTGGCAACATGGGCGAAAGCGGCACGTATAGCAAGGCGGCCATCGAGAATCTGCGTGTGTTATATCTCTCGCCCGAATTCCAGGCCACTGACGAAACCAGCAATGTGGTCACCACCGAGACGGACAACACCACCTCCACAGTGACCACCGAGCGCAAGAGCGAAGGCGCCCTGGTGTTGGCAGTGCCGATCGTGGCAGAAACGATCATCTATGAATTCAAGGATGTCGAACCGGAATTGGGCACGCAGCTGCGCAGTGTCAATGTGGTTGAAATGTTGATCGCGCTGGAAGCCAGCGAGAACGCCGATTTGTACCTGTACCTGATGCCGCGCGACGCGGAGGAAATGGTAACTTCAGGCTTGTGGCTGCCGGAATTAGTGATCAAACCTTATAAACCAACCCCAACGGTTA
>CAZDUN010000260.1:0-3252 GCA_964508615.1 uncultured Pelolinea sp.
CCACCCCCACCCCCGTTCCCTACACGACGCTCTTCCGATCTGGTGGGGTTTTTCGGGGGCTACAAAGGCGGATGGGTGGACGAGCTGCTGAATGGCGTCACCAACATCATCCTGGTAATCCCCACCTTCGCGCTGCTGCTGATCATGGTGGCGTATTTGAAACTAAGGGGTATTCTGCTCGAGAGCATTTTTATCGGCTTGACCTGTTGGCCGTGGGCGGCGCGCGCCATCCGTGCGCAGACGTTTTCGCTGGTTTCCAGGGAATTCGTGGATCTGGCTAAGTTGAGCGGCATGGGCACGCTCAAGATTATCTTCCGCGAAATCGCCCCCAATATGATGTCGTATCTGTTCATGACCTTCATCCTGCAATTCGGCGGCGCCATTCTGAACGCGGCTACGCTCGACTTTGTCGGTCTCGGCCCCACCCAGGGCGCGTCCTTGGGGCTGATGATGAACTGGGCTACCATCGGCAGTGCACTTCTGTTGGGATATTGGTGGTGGTTTGTGCCGCCGGGCCTGGCTATCACGGCCATCGTCGGCGCGCTTTATATCATGAATGTCGGGCTGGATGAAGTGTTCAACCCCAAGCTGCGGGAGATGTAACCATGAGCCTGAGAGTTGAAAATCTGACGGTGTATTACCAGACGCTGAAAGGCGTCGTGCAGGCTCTGGAAGACGCGAGTTTCAGCCTGGGCGACGGCGAAATCATGGGCCTGGCGGGAGAATCTGGCTGCGGAAAGACCACGTTGGGCACCAGCCTGATCCAGTTATCGGGGCGCATGCGCTATATTCGCGGCAAGCTCGAACTGGACGGGCAGGAACTGCCGGTTTGGGATAACCAGGCCATGAACGCCTTCCGTTACAAGAAAATATCGCTCATCCCGCAATACGCCATGAGCGCCTTGAATCCCACCCGCAAGATCGGGCGCATGACGCGCGAGCTGATTGAATCCCGCAGCGTGGATTTCAGGGTGGTTTTGTCAGAGCTGAAGCGCCGCCTGGAGTTGGTCGAACTGTCTGAAAAGGTGCTGGATATGTACCCAATTGAACTCTCCGGGGGCATGAAACAGCGCATGGTTATGGTGCTTTCAACTTTGTTGAATCCTTCGCTGCTGATCGCGGATGAAATCACCTCCGCGCTGGACGTCTCCACCCAGAAAGCCGTCGTGAAGATGCTGGCGGAATTCCGCGACCGGGAGTTCGTCAAGAGCGTGATGGTCATCACCCATGATATTTCGGTTTTGTATCAGGTGGCGGATTCGATCATGGTCATGTACGCAGGTCAGTTATCTGAAAAAGCGCCGGCGGATGTCATCATCAAGAATCCGCGCCACCCATACACCAAAATGCTGATATCCTCCCTGCCGAAAATCGGCGTGCGGCACACCGAGCAGGTGCTTTCCGGGATACCGGGCAAACCGCCGCTGCTGCTGGATCCGCCGGCTGGCTGCCGCTTCAGGGATCGCTGCCCGGTAGCTTTTGAGAAATGCCTGCAGGTTCCGCCCTTTCTGGAGATCCAAAAAGACCACTACGTAGCCTGCTGGAAGGAGTTCGAAAGCCATGCTCAAGCTAAATGATGTAACCAAAACGTACCGCGTGGGCACCTTTGGCGGGCAGCTCCTGCACGCTGTGCGGAATGTATCATTTGAAATCCGCGATGGGGAGGTGATTTCCCTGATCGGTGAGAGCGGCAGCGGAAAGACCACCATCGGCCGCATGATCCTGAAACTCTCGCCGGTCAGTTCGGGCACGATCGAATATAACGGCACCGATATTTCCGCCATCCGCAAAGCGGATTTGAAGGATTACTATCGCGAAGTGCAGGGTGTTTTTCAAGACCCGTTCAGTTCCTGCAACCCGATCTTTAAAGCTGACCGTATCTTCCAGACCATGCGTGAGGAATTTTTCCCGCGGATGGAGCGCGAAGAGTGGAATCAAAAACTGGAAGACACGCTGTGTGATGTTGGGCTGAACCCGCAGCACATCCTGAATAAGTTCCCCCACCAGTTAAGCGGCGGCCAGCTGCAGCGCTTCCTGATTGCCCGCGCGCTGCTATTGGATGTCAAATTCCTGGTGGCGGACGAGATCATCAGCATGCTGGATGCGTCCACGCGCATTGACGTGCTGAACCTGCTGGCGGACCTGAAATCAAGCGGATTATCCATTTTGTTTATCACCCACGATCTTTCCCTGGGGTACTACATCAGCGAGAGATCTGTGATCCTGTATAAGGGCACGGTGGTGGAATTTGGATCGACCGCCAGGATCTATAGCCATCCCCTGCATCCCTACACGCAAATGCTGATGGCTTCCGTCCCCCACCTGGACAAAAAATGGGGGAAGAAAGCGGTCGAGCTGACCGGCAAATCCGATGGCAGCCAGGCGGGCTGCACGTATTACCCGCGCTGCCCGTTACCGGAAAAAGGCGAGCAATGCCTGGCGGCTGTACCGCGCTTGGTCGAGGTGGAACCGGATCATCTGGTAGCTTGCTGCTGCCGAAAATGAAAAATTCTCCCGGACCACAATAATCCGGGCTTATTGGAGGATCGTTCATGAAATATGGGTACTTCGATGACGCGCGGCGTGAATATGTCATCACGCATCCCGATACACCGCTGCCCTGGATCAATTACCTGGGCTGCGAAGATTACTTCGGCATCATTTCAAACACCGCAGGGGGATATTCATTTTTCAAAGACGCGCGCTTGCGCCGCCTGACGCGCTATCGCTACAATAATGTGCCGTTGGATAGCGGCGGGCGCTATATTTATATGCGCGATGACCAATCACCGGCTGACAACTCGCTGTTCTGGTCGCCGAGCTGGCAGCCGGTGCAGCGCGCGCTGGACGAATACGAATGCCGCCATGGGTTGGGCTATACCGTTATCTCCTCCCGTTTTCAGGGAATCACTGCGCAAACGCGCTATTTCGTCCCGCTGGGGCAGAACCTGGAGATCTGGCAGACCACCGTCACCAACCGGCGCGATCAACCGGCTGAACTTTCTCTGTTCGCGTCAGTCGAATTCTGCTTGTGGGATGCCTGGGATGACGCCAGCAACTTCCAGCGCAATTTTTCCATCGGCGAAGTGGAAGTGGTAGATAACGTGATCTACCACAAAAGCGAATACCGCGAACGGCGCGACCATTTCGCCTATTTCACCTGCTCTGAAAAAGTCAGCGGTTTTGAGACCCAACGTCAGGATTTCCTGGGGGCTTACCGTGGTTGGGAATCACCATTGGCGGTTGAGAAAG
>CAZDUN010000261.1:0-3223 GCA_964508615.1 uncultured Pelolinea sp.
TATTGATTATGAGATTTATGGATTTGGGTTTGCTTTAGGATGTGATTTCCTAAAAGAACTAGGGTTTATAGGGTTTGGAAATCCTGATCTATGGATACAAAGAATATTTAAAGAACTAAATCTATGCGATGGTCAAGCAAAAGAATTTGAGGTTTTTAAAACCATACTTAGAATCGCGAAGAGTTCATCCGAAACACCTTATGCTATTGATATAACCTTCTGGTTAATCTGCACTGGTGATTTCCATAAAAATAATGAAATAAAGAAAATTAAAAATAGTTACCAAGATTTCATTGATTCAATAAAATCATCTGAGTACTATCAAAAAATCATTTTTCCTTTATGAAAAATCTTCTATAGGTAGTAGATTCACCTGCGGGTAAATCTGCCCCGGCACGGGCGGCATGCAGTTATACACCCAATCCAGGCGCACTTCGCCGCAGGGGATGCCCGCCGCGCGGCGCATACCCAAATACTCGCCGCGCATCAGCACCGCTTCCATGTTCAGCGACATACCAAAAACTGCCAGCGGCACGCCCGCGGGGATCGCGCGCAGCTCATCAGCGAAAGGCAAACCGGCGAAAATCAGGCGTTCGCGGTCCAGCGCCTGGGTCTGGATGGCCGGGATGATACGCGGGTAGCCGTCGGTATCCACGTACGAAAGGAATTTCAGGTTATCCAGCACGTTTATAAAGTCGAATGACCAGCGGTTGAGCACCTGTTTGGCGCTCTTGCGGCGCAGAGCTTTGGCCAGCATGGTCAGCACGGCTCCGGCGATCACCTGTCCCATCGGCAGCGGCTGCGCGCCATATTGCTCGATCAGGTCCATGTAGAAGACCGTGTGCACGCCGAAATAGGCGTTGTAGCGGAACATGGGGATATTGTTATACATATCGTATTCAGGGCCGCAGCGCTTGGTTTCCGTAAAAGCCGCTTTTCCGCGCCACATGCATTTATCCAGGGTCATGATCATGAAACCCGACTTGGGATTCCGGCGGATGAACTCTTTACTAAGGCCCTCCACGAACTGGCCCCAGATCATCCTGCGCGGTTCAAAGGGCTGCAGGGTGGAAAGCAGGGTCATGTGCGGCAGCCCCTGCGGGTTGACCGTCGCCAGCAGCCCCAGTTTCATGGGAACCGACAGCCTGCGCAGCTCGTCCGGTTGAAATGATGGGTAAACAGTCATGCTTCCTCCTTGCTTGCTTCACGATCTTCCAGCAGGGTCGCCCCGCTAGTTTGCACCAGGCGCGCTTCGAGCCCGGATGCGCAGGCCCAGCGCCGGCATTGCTCCAGCTCGTCTTTGGTCATCAGGCGCTCCCGGCTGAAATCCCAATCCAGGCCGAGCCGGCGGTATTTATCGCGGCACAGGTTGTTGAAGGCGCACAGTTCCCAGCGCTCCAGTGCATCAGCCGCGTTTTCCTTTATACATTCTCCAATCGCGGTCAGGTTGTGTTCCACAGCTGTGGCGCCCGGGATGAGCGGCGTGCGGATCCACCAGCGTTTCTGTGGATGAGAACGGAAGTGATCCGCCGCGATTTCCATATTATGCAAAACCACGCGGTTGTCACCGCTGGTGTATTTCCTGTGCAGATCGGCATCCAGCAGTTTAATATCCAACAGCAGAATATCGATCAGCTCCAGCGCCGCCCGGAAGACCTGCGGGGCGCAAACCGCGCAGGTATCCAGCGCCACGGGCAAGCCGCGGGCGCGCAGCTCGGCCAGCAAGGCCAGGCTGAATTCCTCCTGCTGCAGCGGTTCGCCGCCTGAGAGGGTCACTCCGCCGGCGGATTGCTGGAAGTAAGCGCGGTCTTTTTCCAATTCGGCGGCCAGCGCCGGCACGCTCATGACTGTGCCCAACATCTCCAAAGCCCCACCCGGGCAGGTCAGCACGCAATCCCCGCAGGCATCGCATTTTTCCCGATCGATGCGCATCTCGTCATCATCAGCGGATAAAGCATCGCGCGGGCACACCTCCAGGCAGGTGCGGCAGCCGATGCAGCGCGTTTCGATCCATTGCACCTGTTTACTGGGTGAGATGCTTTCGGGGTTGTGGCACCAGGCGCAGCGCAGCGGGCAGCCCTTGAAGAACACGGTGGTGCGGATGCCCGGGCCGTCCTCGGTGGAGAAACGCTGCAAGTGCAGGATCAGCCCATCCACTAGCACATCTCGTGGCTCTGGCGGGCGATGATCTCGTCCTGCAGTTCCTTGCCGATCTGGGTGAAGTAAGCGTTGTAACCGGTCACGCGCACCAATAGGTGGCGGTAGTTTTCCGGGTGGCGCTGTGCGTCGCGCAGCATATCCGCGTCCAGGATGTTGATCTGCAGCGCGGTGCCGCCGTTTTCGGCATACCCGCGCAGGAAGGCTTTGAATTTGTCGCGATGCTCGCGATCGCGCAGGAAAGCCGGGCTGAAGGTGATGGTATGGCTGCCGCCATTGGGCAACAGGTTGAAATAATCCTGCCAGATGCCCTTGCCGTCCAGCGCCTTGCCGCCCAGGGCTTTGCCGACCGAATTGGCGTTGGCGGTCGGCCCGTGCGTATCGGCGCCGTTGCAGGGGCACAGCGCGTTGGAAAGGAACTTGCCCTGCGGACGCCCGTCCGGGCTGGCTGGCAGGATGAAGCTGTCGGCGATCCAGTAATTCCAGCTCAACATGCCCGGGCGGAACTGCCGCCCGGTAGAACGCGTGCGGTATTGCCAGGTTTCTTCCGCCCAGAATTCCATGACTTTATATGCCATGTCGTCCGCTGGATCCTCGTCGCGCCCGTACTTGGGCGCCTTGTTGAGCGCTTGGGCTTGCAGTACCTCGTGCCCGGCCCAGTTATCGCGCAGCGCAGCGATCAACTCATCCATGCTGCAAATTTTGCGGTCGTACACCAGGTATTTCACCGCCAGCAGCGAATCCACGGTGGTGGCGAAGGTCACGCCTTCGATGGTCACAAAGTTGAGTTCAGCGCCGCCCTCGGTCACGTCGCGGCCGGAATCCGCGCAGCCGCGCACCAGACAGGAAACATACGGCGTGGGTGAAAAACGCGCGCGCACGCTTTCAGATAGCTCGTATTGATCGACGATGCGTTTGATGATATGACGGGTTTGGGCCTGGTAAGCCGCCCAAAATTCATCCCAGGTTTCAAACGCGCGCGGATCGCCGGTGCTGGCGCCCAGGCGGGAGGGTTTTTCGGTCTGCCCGCTCATTTCGTCTATGTAAGGAAGCAGGTTATAGCCGT
>CAZDUN010000262.1:0-3206 GCA_964508615.1 uncultured Pelolinea sp.
CTTTTCTCTATCTTGAGCTTCATCAAATTCTGCCTTTCGCAATACTTGATCTAAATCTTCTTTTCCAATTTTTGATTATTCAGCTTGGCAACCGGTTTTTCTTATGTATAATCAATACTGTCGCCAGTGGTGGACATTTATTTTTTTGTAAATAAGCAACGCATCACAAACTTTTTTTGCATAAGGGAAGATGATGAAAAAGTTACTTGGACTTTTGGGTATTCAGGAAGCATTTAATAAAGGGTTGATTGCCCGAATCATCACCATTTTGTGTCTGCTTTATATCATTTTTGGCATCGTATTTTTGGGCGTGCGTTTGGTCATGACGATCTCACCCGCTTTTCCGGACGCGCATTGGACGGATGTATTGATCGAATCCTCCATTTTCCTGGTGGGGATCATCACGCTTTTATTCATCCGCGCTGACCGCATGCAGGCTGCCAGCCGCTTAATTATGGCTGGCATGTTCTTCGCGGTGGCGCTGCAAGCCTACTTCATCGGCAATCCGGCCAACGACGTCGGCGCGGCCATGGGCTTGCAGCTTTTCGCCATCCTGGCTGTCCTGCTGCTGGATCGCCGCGACCGCTGGATCGCCCTCATTTTGGTGGTGGCGGTTTTTGTGGGGTTGAACCTGCTCTCCACATCAGGCATGATCCTGCCAACCATCACGCTCACACCCTCCGGAAAGATTATGTTCGCGCTGTTCATCTGGTTTTCTGTCAGCATCATCATTGGCCTGCTGTTAATGGCCGCCATGGGCGCCATGCGCCGCGAACCGCAGATCCTGCAGCAGAGTCTGTCGCAATCCGCTGCGACCGTCCTCCCCCAAACTGACATCTCGTATCTGAGCACGCATGATGACTTGACTGGTTTGTATAACCGCCTGTTCTTCGAAACCGAATTCACCCGCCTTGAAAAAAGCCGCCAATACCCTATCAGCATCATCATGGCGAAAGTTAATCAATTGAAGGTGGTTGAAGAAAATCACGGGACCAGCGCCGGGGATCAATTGCTCATCGGCGCCGCCCGGCTGTTTACGAAAGTCTTTCGACAGGAGGACATCGTTACCCGCTATAGCAAAGATGAATTCGCGGTTTTGCTGCCAAATTCTGATGAAGCAGTGTTGAAGATAGTGCTGAATCGCATCGAAAAACAAATGTCGCTGTATAACCAAAAACACGCCCAAATACCGCTGCACATGGCCTTGGGTTCCGGCACTGCCAAGCAGGGTGACTCATTGAAAGAGAAGCTTAAACTGGTAAAGAAACAGCTCTAGGAAAAAGTAAAACGATAAAAATATATCTTTCTTTTGGCTTCCCTGCGCATGGGAAAGATGTTCCAAAAAGGAGATACCCATCTGGATTGGAACTTACTCCTGGATTTTTTTAATTTCCCGAAATAATTAACCATCCAGTCAGGGAATCGTTATATCAAAAAGAAGAGGATCCCAAATCTGGATCTTCTTTTACCCGCTAAATGATACCGACCTGTTTGCCGACTTTCTCGAAAGTTTCCAGCACCCGGTCGATTTGCGCATCCGTGTGCGAAGCCATGTAACTCGTGCGCAGCAATTGCATGCCTGGCGGCACTGCCGGCGAGATGACCGGATTCACAAAAACGCCATTTTCGAACAAGGTTTTCCAGGACAGAAAGGTTTTTTGGTCATCGCCGATGATCACTGGCACTATCGGGGTCACTGAATCACCCACGTTGTAACCCATGCCGGCCAGTTCCGTTTTCACGCGCGTACCGATTTGGATGACGCGCGCTGCCAATTCGGGTTCGTCGCGGATCACATGCAGCGCCGCCAAAGCCGCGGCTGCGTTGGCAGCCGGGATGCTGGCGCTGAAGATCAACGAACGCGCGTTGTGTTTGATGTAATGGATCACCTCATCATCACCTGCCACAAAACCGCCCAGCGAGGCGAATGATTTGCTGAAAGTGGACATGATCAAGTCCACCTGGTCGGTCATCCCAAATTCGGCCGCGGTGCCATGCCCCCGGCCCATCACGCCCATGCCGTGCGCGTCATCCACCATGATGCGCGCGCCATATTTTTGCGCCACCGGCAGGATGCCCGGCATGTCGGCCAGGTCGCCGCCCATACTGAAAACGCCATCCACCACGATCAACTTGCCAACGTTCTCCGGCAGGGATTGCAGCACGCGCTCCAGGTGTTCGACATCGTTGTGGCGGAAACGCTCGATCTTGCCATAACCCAGCCGCGCGCCGTCCACGATGCTGGCGTGGTCGTCCTTATCCAGGATCACAACGTCATCGCGCGTGATCAACGCGCTGATCGTGCCCAGGTTGACCTGCATGCCGGTGGAGAAAATCAAAGCCTCTTCCTTGCCGACGAACTCCGCCAGTTCCCGCTCAAGCTGTTCGTGCATGGCCAGCGTTCCGTTCAAGAAGCGCGAACCGGTGCAGGAGGTGCCATAGCGCTGGATGGCCTGCTGCGCGGCTTCCTTGACCTTGGGATGAGTGGTCAAGCCCAGGTAATTATTCGATCCGCACATGATCAGGCGCTGGCCTTTGTATTCGACTTCCGTGCCTTCATTTTCATCCAGGGGGATGAAATATGGGTAAGTGCCGCTTTCCATTGCCTCCCTGGCTTGCGTGTATTTGCGACATTTTTCAAAGATATCCATGATCTATTTCCTTATTATGGTTGAAGTTCTGTTCTCAATATAAAACAGGAGATATATAATAAAGTTACTGTCAAAATAATTGCCCTATTATATCGCATTGGTTTGAATAAATGTCTAAACAATACTACGGTGCCATTGAACTCGGCGGAACCAAAACAAATGTCCTGGTTGCGGATGACCAAAACAATCCGCTCGCGAAGAAAGTCTTTCCAACCCTTTCACCCGTTGAGACTGTGGCGGATATCAGTGCTTTTTTTAAGGCCGCGCTTTCCGCGGAAGGCATCCATTTGCAGTCCATCGGCATCGGCAGCTTCGGCCCATTGGACCTGCATCCGGATTCCAAGACCTATGGCTTCATCACCACCACACCCAAACTGGGCTGGGAATTTTTCGATATCAAGGGGAAAATTGAATCCGCGCTGGATGTGCATGTGGAAATTGATACGGACGTCAACGCGGCCGCGCTGGGTGAATATTCTTTTAAAGCCGCCCAGACCATTCAAAACTTGGTCTATATCACCATCGGCACCGGCATCGGCGCGGGATTCATCGTCA
>CAZDUN010000263.1:0-3198 GCA_964508615.1 uncultured Pelolinea sp.
TGATCAGGGCGGCCTGGCCGCACTCGGGGCACAGGTCGCCGATGCGCATGGCGGACTGCTCGGGTTTGGCCTGCCAATCCACGCTTTCGCCGAGCGGCTCTGGGGCTTCCTCGCCGCCCAGCAGCTCGCGCACGCTGGGGGTGCCGTCCTGGCCGCCGCGCGCGCTGCGGCCTTCGATGTACTCCGCCAGCACCTGGGCCACGCCATCCGGTAGGGAGCGCACGCGGTTGGGGCCGAAGCCCATCGGCCGCCCGCCGCCCAACCCGATGATCTGGCGCCAGATTTCCTGCAGGCGCTGGGAGGGCTCCACCGGAGATGACAGGCGTAAGACATAAGAGATCAGGCGCCCGATGGCTTCCGAGTCGGCGGCTACGTCTGAACCGGCCTTGGCGGTGTTGATGAACACCTCGAAGGGCTGCGAATCACCATTCTCATTGATGGTCACGAAGGTCTTGCCGACGGGCGTCTCGACGCCGAAGGTGAAACCGGGCAGGTAGCGCGGGCGCGGCTTCTTGGTCTGCTGCCAGAGCATGGGTTGCAGGGAATCGCTTTCCTTGATCCAGATCGGGATGGATTCCGGGCCGGATGGCTGTATCATTTGGCGCACCTCTTCAACGCTGGTGGAATCCCGGGTGTGGGTCTCGAGCACTTCGCGCTCGCGCGAACCTGATACATAGACAGTGATGCCTTTGCAGCCGAGTTTCCAGGCCTGCAGATAGGCAGTGGCCACATCCTCTTCACGCGCGTCGCTGGAGAAGTTGATGGTCTTGGAGATGGAGTTATCCACAAAGGCTTGCAGGGCGGCCTGCATGCGCACGTGCTCTTCGGCGCTGATATCCGATGAAACCACGAACACGTGGCGCACATCCTCGGGGATTTCGTGTATTTCCTGACAGCTGCCGGCGGCCATGACCTGATCGACCACTCGCTGGCGGGTTTCTTCATCCAGTCCGCAGTTCACCAGCGCCTGTTCGAAGAGCGGCGAGGCGTAGTTGAGCTGCAGGTCTTTGCCGTTGTCGTTAACATGGCGCACATACGCCAGCGCGAAGACCGGTTCGCAGCCGTAGCCCTCGCAGCCGGCCACCGTGCCGGTGGTGCCGGTGGGGGCGATGGTGGTTTGGGCGGCATTGCGGATGCCATGCGCGCGTATGCCGGTTACGATCTGTTCCCAGTCCAGCCTCGGACGGCCGAAATCGCGGGAATAGGGCGTGAGCGGCACGGGCGGCTGCCAGCGCAGGTCGGCGGGATCATAAATGCTGCCCTGGATGGCGGTGAAGGGCCCGCGTTCGGCGGCCATCAGGATGCTGGCCTGCATGGCATGGTAGCGGACGAACTCGATGATCTGCGCGGCGAATTCCTCTCCTTCAGGAGAGCCGTAGCGGATGCCGGCGTGGAACATGATATCCGCCAGGCCCATGATGCCCAGGCCGAGGCGGCGGGCGCGCATGGCGGCTTCTTTCAACTGCGGGACGGCCGGGACGTACTGGTTGGCATCCACCACATCATCGAGGAAACGCGCGGCCAGCCGGGTATCTTTTTCAAGCGATACCCAATCGACCTTGCCGTCCGGCAGGTCATAAAGCGCCAGGTTGATGGATCCCAGGCAGCAGTTTTCATACGGACCCAGCCACTGTTCGCCGCAGGGATTGGTGGATTGCAGCATATAGAGATGGGGCAGCGGGTTGCCGCGGTTGGCGGCATCCAGGAAGAGCAAACCCGGTTCGCCATTGTGGTGCGCCTGGGTGACGATCAGATTGAAAAGCTGGCGGGCATTGACCACCTTGTAGGTTTCAATGGGGATGCCGGCGGCTTCAGCTTCTTCCAGCGTGCCGCTGAAACTGCGGTAAGCCGGGTGATGCACGTCCGGGAAGCGCAGCGGCCAATCCTCATCCGCCTCAACCGCGCGCATGAAAGCATCGGTGATGCCGACGGAGATATTGAAATTGGTAATGTGGTTTTCGTTGGTCTTGCACTGGATGAATTCTTCCACATCCGGATGATCGACGCGCAGCACAGCCATATTGGCGCCGCGGCGCGTGCCACCCTGGGCGATCTCGCCGAAGGCGTGGTCGTACACGCGCAAAAACCCAACCGGGCCGGTGGCCTTGCCGGCGGAGGATTTAACCAACGAACCGCCGGGGCGCAAGCTGGAAAAAGAGAAACCGTTGCCGCCGCCGGTTTGCTGGATCAAGGCCGCGTCGCGCAGGGACTGGAAAATGCCATCCGAGCGGCGGCCCATATCATCCGAGATGGGCAGCACAAAGCAGGCTGCCAACTGGCCGAGCGGTGTGCCCGCGCCCGTGAAAGTGGGCGAGTTGGGGAAAAAGCGGCGCGAGATTAACAGGTTGTAGAATTCAATCGCGCGCTGCTGGACATCCACTCCCCAGGCTTGTTCGACCTTGGCAATGTGATAAGCAACCCGCCAGAACATCTCCTCGACCGTCTCGGAAAGCTCGCCGTTATCCCCTTTGCGGATGTAACGGCGGCTCAATACCTGATAGGCATTCTCGCTCAGTTCCGCCAGCGGCAGGTTTTCAGGCATGGGAGGGGTGGGCAGGGTGTTTCCGGCAGGTTTGGCGCTGGGCATGGCTTCATTCTCCTTTATTTTCCAGTAAATGATTAATTTCAACCTGGATATCCTTCAGGTTATTCAGCGGTAAATAGACGATCGCATAGCGGATATAGGCAATCTGGTCGAGATTTCTAAGACCATCGATCACCAGGTCGCCGATCAGGCGCGAAGGCACCTCGAGCTTGTTCATCTGCTGCAGTTTGGCTTCCACCTCGCCCGCTAGCCTTTCAATTTCAGCGGCCGGCACGGGGCGCTTGGCGCAGGAGATGCGGATACCCTGGATCAATTTCTCGCGGTCGAATTCTTCGCGGGTGTTATCGCGTTTGACGATCATGGGCGTGGAACTGATGGCGCGTTCATAGGTGCTGAAGCGGTGATTGCAGTCTTCGCAGACCCGCCGGCGACGGATACCGCCGTGGGCGTCATGGGTGGTATCGATCACCCGATTATTTTCACTCTGACATTGTGGACAAAGCATAAAATACTCCTTCTGACCCATTCAAACATGCAGTCCGTGGAAGGCAGCGACGGCACTGCATTATGGGAATTAAAACCCCCATAGGTAGGGGGTAAATACGATATTATGCCTTTATGTGGGATTATTTTAGCATAGGGAAAAACCGGAT
>CAZDUN010000264.1:0-3125 GCA_964508615.1 uncultured Pelolinea sp.
TGGCTGACCTGTTCAAGGATGAAATCGAGCACCAGGTCGAAATCCAGAGTTCTCACCAAGACCGCGATGGATTGGGCCAGCGTCCTGGCCAGATCGCGTTCCTGTTTCAATGCGCTTTCAATCTGCCTGCGCACCCCGATCATTTGGTTGTAGGCTGATCCCAATTCACCGATCTCGTCATGGGAGCGGACATCTACCAATTGGTACTGGTTTTCTGAATGCGCATTATGCTTCGTTACCCTGTTCATCTCGATCAATGGTTTCGAAATAAAAGCATCCAGCCCGAGCAGCGAAAGCAGGGCAAACAGTACGATCGTGATGGCGAGGCTGATCATTGGCGGGTTGAAAGCTGACCTTCTCACCTCGCTCTCTACAATTTTGATGGGAATTTCGGCCACAATTTTCCAGCCGGATTTCCGGCAGGTTTGGAAGATGAAGTAGAAATCGCCTCCTGTGAACATGCCGCTTTCACCTGCCAGCTGTTCAATTGATACATCCGGTAACACAGCTGCGAATTCCTTGAATAAATTGTCCTGGTTACTGGAAGCCAGGATGAGGCCATCCTGATCGATGATGGAAATATGGCCGGAGTAGCCGATTTCAAATCCCGAAACATATTCAGTGAGGTCCACTAAAGTGATATCCGCGCCAATGACACCGAAGAGCTTGCCTTCCTGATCCAGGAGTGCCTTGACGATGCCGATATTGATATCGGGATTGGTCACGGATTGGTAAGGCGCGGTGGTCATGATCTTGCCGGGATTTTCCATGGCAAGGATATACCAAGGCCTTTGGCGCGGATCATATTGGGTTGGGGCGCTGCGCGGATGGGAACGCACAAAGCTGCCATTCTCATATCCGATATATACCGAATTGACGTATGACCGGCTGGTGCGGTAGGCATTTAATACATCGATAATATTCTGCTCATCTTCGGAGATGTGATATTCGAATGTTTCCTCATCGGCGGTCAGAAAGCTGGTGAACTGGTTATCTTCACTGGATTGGATCAATTCATTTTCGGAAAGCGCCTGGACGTCACTTTCCGCCTCAACCAGAAAGTTGGTCAACGCGAAATCGAATAATTCAAGCTGATTTTGTATGTTGATTTGAATGCTTGCAAGCTGTTTGACCTGGAACGCGTGAAACGTCCAAAACCCCACCACAGCCAGGATGACCAGTCCAGTAAGGGAATACAATGCCAGGAGTTTCTTGCGAAGAGACATACAATGCCTACTTTCGATCCCGCTTTTACCAACCCTGCAGACAACCCGGTTCATGAAACTGCTTAAATGCGGTGATTATTTTACAGAATCACCTTAATTATTATATATCATGTGAGTTTATTCTGACTGGTCTAAATTTTTTCCAAGACTTAACATCGAAATCAGTTTTTCGGTGGAGGTGAAGTTCTCATGGCATTCCCCTTTCCCCGTCATTGACCTTTTTCAGAGAGTAGATCACTTATCGAAAAGAAGATTTACTACCAGATCATACGCGAAATCTGGTTGATTATTCCAGGCCTGCACCTGATTCCATTGCGGATACCAAATCATCGACAAATTTAAACGCGGGCATGCCATCGATGATATCGTGGTCAAAGGCAACCGTCAGACGTAAAATCGCGCGTTGTTGAATTTGGCCTTTAATGATCAATTCCTTTTTGTTAAGCGAGCCGAGGCCCAGGCTCAATGGATGCATGCTGGTGGGCAGGATCCAACCGGAAACCCGGCCGGTTGTCCCCAGCGAGGTGATCATTACGGTGCCCATCATCTCCTGAACACGCTGCGGGCTGCCCAGGATGAAGGCGCGCATGAGAAGCAGGCGCAGCCATTGCGGCAGAAGGGCGGCCAGTTCGAGCAGGAAGCGGCTGGCCCCGCTTCCCAAAACATAGTTGCCTGCATCCTCGATAGGCTGGTCAATCGCGGCCTGGATTTCATCGTTGAGTTGAAAATATGATTTTTCGTTCACCTGCCTAAGCACCAACGGCAGCGGGACCGCATTCCCGTCAACTGTTTTTTCCACAACGGTCGAAACGTTCACAGTTTTTGGAACCCAAACCGCAGTGCGTCCCTTGCGGATGCCATTGATAGGCGGATGCTTTTGAACGGTATTCGCCAAAAGCTTGATGAACCAGGCCATGAAAGATACTTTCCTGCCGGGCGTGCGCAACCGCTTCAGTTTTTCCAGCGCGGTTGTAACATCCACTTCCAGCAGCGAACGGACATAATGCTTGTCCCGGCTGATGCGGCCGGTATCGGTGGTGAATAACCTGACGGATGGATAACGGATTTTTGTGAATTCTTCTTTCATAAAAATCTCATGCGATCAATTAAGTTGATCCACAGTGCAGATCATATGCTTCGATGAGGCCGCGCAAACTGCGTGAAAGCAAGCCCCGTTGATTGATTATTTATTATTAATGGTAATTGCGCCAGTCCGCGGAGAGGCGATCGGATGATTTGCCCTTGGCTAATCGGTCAAGACAAAGGTGACCTTCATCGTAACGCGGTATTCAGAAATTTCGCCGCTGCGATCCGTGATCACTTCGAAGTCCTGGATCCAGGCGGATCTGACGTTTTTCAAGGTTTTGTTTGCCCGGGCGACACCCTCGCGGATGGCGGCATCGAAGCTTTCGGTAGAGGATGCCTTGATTTCGCTGATCTTTGCTACTGACATGCTAACCTCCTGATTAATTCCTATAATCCATTATAGTGAAAAAAAACAGGAATTTTTACAATTCCATATCAGGTGATTTGCATGACAAAGCCTACCGCGGTTTGTTTACATTCAGCATTTTTTCAGCGCTTGCAGTTGTCATGCGACCAAAGTATTATGTAAGTATTAAATTGTGAGGGACGTTTAAAGAAATTTCCCTTTAATTCGATAAAACACTTATGGCTGATCAGAATGATCTTCAGATTTATGTCATGCTATTTAAAAAGCGTCCATTTATGATGAATTTTTCTGCTTCGATGAATTAATGCAATCCCGCCTGGAATTTGAAGACAAGTTACCCAATTCATTTCTGCGGAATCCCCAATGCTTTGCATTGGTTTTCTGTAAAGTATTGGGCATAATCTTCGACGAAAAAGCATTTTTTTGAGAAATCATGCGCTTCATCG
>CAZDUN010000265.1:0-3116 GCA_964508615.1 uncultured Pelolinea sp.
CGAAAAATTTGCGGATGCCGGAGGGTTTCAATTCTGTGACGCGTTGCGATAAGTAGTTTCTTGCCATGCTGACTTCATCCTTGTGGTCTGGTTTTGATACGCACAGGGCTGACCAGCCACTGCGCGTTAATTTCTGAAAGCGTCAACCGAAAACATAATCCGTTTTCCGTTTCCACCAGGTAATGCTTGCTGCCGGGCTCACGCCATTCCTTGATCACACGCGCGACCGGCAGGCAGCTGCCCTGCCAGCGCACCTCGCGCGGGTAATCGCAGCCTGAGTAACCGGCGCGGGCGCTGACCTCGGGAGCTAGATTTCGATCCAAGAATCATCTCCGATATTCAATCTTTCCGGGCGGCCCTGTACTTCCGCCTGGCGGCCGATCAGCGAGCTTTCCAGGATCATGTTGCTGATGCAGGCGCCCTGCTCGACGATGGCATTGCGGATGATGGCGTTCTGGATGGTCGCCCCCTTGCCGATCGAGGCATGCGGGCCGATCACGCTGGCGCTCACCTCGGCTTCCGGATGAATGTACACCGGCGGGATGACCGTGATGCCCTCGCGCCGCAGCGCGTCCGGGCTGTTGTCGCGCCCGTGCTCCAGCAGATAGCGATTGGTTTCCAACAGTGCATCCGGCTTGCCGGCGTCCAGCCATACCTCCACTGGCTGCACGCGCATCCTGGCGCCTTTCCGGATCATGATGTTGATGGCGTCCACCAGGAAGAACTCGCCGTTGAGCGAAATGTTATTTTCGATTTGCTCCGCGATGGCCTCCATCAGACTGGCGCCTTCACGGAAATAATAAAAGCCCACCACCGCCAGGTTGTTCTTGACGTCCTTGGGTTTCTCAACCAGGCGCAATACCTCTCCGTCTTTCCCGATTTCAGCCACGCCGAAACGGCGCGGATCGGGCACGGCTTTAACCCAGGCCACACCGTCCTGCTGTTCGTCATCCAGAAAGGCCAGGTCGGCCTCGATCAGCGTGTCCGAAAATGCCATCAGCATCGGCCCATGCAGATATTCACGCGCCAGGTAGAGCGCGTGCGACTGGCCGCGCATCTCTTCCTGAATGACGTAGTGGATCTTTTTCCCGGCGTGTTTTTCGCGGATATATTCAGCCACTTGCTCTTCCTGGTTGGGGCCGAGAATCAGCACAAATTGGGCGTCCGCGAAACGCGGCAGCGAACTGAACTGTTCCAACACATAATCCAGCACGGTACGCCCGGCCAGGTGGATGAGCGGTTTGGGTTTGCTCCAGGTTTGCGGGCGCATGCGCGTGCCCAGGCCTGCCATGGGAATCGCGATGGTATAAGTTTCTTTCAAGCGGCCCTCCCGGGGAGATTTTGTATAGATTGTACAACAGGATGGAGCATCGGGGTACTGAAAAATGTCCCTTATCTCTCTTGGGGGGTAAAAAAGAAAAACACGCAATAGGTTGGAATCAGGAGACTTCTATGGAATAAGTTTGAAAAATCTCAGGCAGCAGCACGCGGCAGTTTGGGTGGGCGCGATCAACTTTTTCCTGGAAATCCTGCAAATCGATGCGTCTTATGGGCGGGATAGCCGGGCGCGGCGTGCCGAAGAACGGGCGCGGGTGAAGCGTAAGCGGCTGAAAAAAATCGTCCCAATGCTGCGGAACGGCCACGCGCGGGCGCACCTGGCCGAGCAGTTTAGCGTACCAACGCGGGCTGGAGACCGCGCGGCAGGTGAGCAGGTCCGCTGCCGGCGCGCCTACGCTGTGCGTGCTGCTCCAGACGAGAATACGCGCGCCATTTGCTTCCAACAAAAAGCTAAAGCAGGCATCCATGCGGTAATCCGGAAGGCGCAACGGGAATTTTAATTTCTTCTTGAGTTTCCCGCGCGAATATCCCGGAATCCAGGGGTGCGCGGCCGGCAGCACGCGGATGCGCACGTCTCCGGTTTTAAACACATCTCCGGCAGCGACTTCGTGAATCTGAGCGGCCGGTAATCCGGCCGCCTCCATCAGTCGGCAGGTATTGGCCGAGCCGTGCACGCGCGCACCGGTGCGCATTGCGATGGCGGGCGCGTCCATGCAGTGGTCGAAATGCGCGTGCGTGACCAAGATGTGGTCGCAAACCGGAATGTATCGCTGCAGGGCGGCCTGGTCCGGCGCTATCCGCCCGAAATAGGTCTGGTACGCTTTGGGACGCGTCAGGAATGGATCGACCAGCAGCGTGGTTCTGTCAATCCGGAATTCAAAGCCGGCGTTGCCCAGCCATTTAATTTTCAAAAATCGGCCTATCTTTAAACATTCGAATCATTTATCTTTATCGATTCGATGTTAATATTTTCTACAACAGATGTACTCGGATTAAAAATAATACTGATTCGTAGATCTGCATTGAAATATTTATTTACACTTACAACCCAATCATTCCAATCTTCATCTACATCAACAAACTTTTCTTTTCTTTCATATTCATATGCATAGAAATCGCTTTTTGCTATATAAAAATCTATTAACACCTTACCTGAGATTGTAAATAAAATTAATAAATTTGATGTAAACAATTTTCTTACTTCTACTTCATCAATGTCATGTATTTCCTCGATATTTACTATCGAGGTATCATCATAATATGATTGATATAAGAATTATTCAACGAAATTCAGTCTTTTATAAGATAACTCCTCATTCAATTTTTCATTAATAAAATTATCTAGGTTAAGTGGTTTGTACAAACCATTTTTTAGGTCAGTTTGTATAGAATTCAGGTAATCAAGTGACGGATAAATTTTTTCTTTGATAAAAGTACCGAAGTTATTGAAAAAAGACAATTTTTCGGTTTCAAGTTGATCCGAGGTTAATTCGTGTACTAAATCAGGATGCAAAGAACCTTTGTTTTTCGGGTCCTCAAAGTCATTACGATTCTCAGATATAAAATAGACTTTTTCAACATCATCGCGCGAAAGAAGATCTTTAACAGATTCCCATATTAAAGCATCCCGATATCCACCACCATCTCCACTAGAATCGTGAAATGGTTTTTTACCTTCCATGGCTTTTCTAAAAAGAGTAATATGCTGGGGATTTGGCAATTCCATATAGAAGTGATTAATTCCATTCCGTAATAAATATATTCTAAAGAATTCCCCA
>CAZDUN010000266.1:0-3101 GCA_964508615.1 uncultured Pelolinea sp.
CAGGCAAGAGGCGCTGGGGCATTCCCTGGTCGAAGTCATTCGCCATCACAAGATCAATGAGCTTCTGGAAAAAACGCTTGCGTCCCATAGTCCGCAGATGGACAACTTCGAAACTGCCTATAAATCCTTCATCCGTTGCATCGCCACCCCATTGGAAAAAGAAATGCCCGGCAGCATCTTGTTCCTGATGCAGGACCTGACCCGCATCCGCCAATTGGAAATTATCCGCCGCGATTTTGTCAGCAATGTCTCGCATGAACTCCGCACGCCCTTGACCTCGTTGAAACTGATCACCGAAACCCTCCAGGAGAACATCCAGGATGATCCCCAGGAAGCTCGTCGATTCCTCGACCGCATGGCCGCCGAGATCGATAACCTCACCCAGATGGTCGAGGAACTTTTGGAGCTTTCCCGCATTGAATCCGGTCTGGTACCGCTGGAAAAACGCTGGGTTGAACCTTGTGAATTGATCGCTTCAGCCTCCGAACGAATGGCGCTTCAGGCGCAGCGCGCCGGTTTGGATTTTTCTCAGGATTGCTCCGGTGACCTGCCCAGGATATTTGTGGATAAATCCAGGCTGGAACGCGTTTTGATGAATCTGCTGCATAACGCCATCAAATTTACTCTCCCCGGCGGCAGTATCCGGCTTTCAGCCGCGCGCGAAGCGGATTCGATTGTTTTCAGCGTTCGTGATACCGGCGTCGGCATTCAACCGCGCGACCTGGAACGTATTTTTGAAAGATTTTATAAATCCGACCGGTCGCGTTCCGAACGCGGTACGGGTTTGGGCCTTTCCATCTCAAAGCATCTGGTTGAAGCGCACGGCGGCCAAATTTGGGCGGAAAGCCAGGTGGAGCGCGGAAGCACCTTTAGTTTCAGAATCCCCATATCCTGATTATTAAACAACCTTTAACCTGCCATTAACATTCTTTCCCCTGTTCGTTAATTTTCGCTTGATAGTATTCGTGGTGAATCTAAACGATATAGGAGAAAAAAAGATGAAAAGCAAAGTTTTGGTTTTAACCGCTGTCATGCTTGCGGCCGCCCTGTTCTTCGCCGCCTGCCAGCCTGCAGCACCCGCGGCTGAAGAAGCTGCCCCGGCCGAAGAAGCAGCTCCGGCAGAAGAAGCTGCTCCCGCTGAAGAAGCCGCTCCCGCTGAAGAAGCTGCAGCGCTCTCTGGCCAGCTCCAGCTCGCCGGCTCCACCACCGTTCAGCCTTTGGCTGAGGAACTGGCTGCTGAGTTCATGGCTGCCAATCCCGAAGTCTCCATCGACATTCAGGGTGGCGGTTCCAGCGTTGGCGTTACCTCAGCTGGCGAAGGCACTGTCGATATCGGCAACGCTTCCCGTGAGATCAAGGATTCTGAATTGGAGCAATTCCCCAACCTGCAGATCTTCACCATCGCTTATGACGGCATCGCTGTCATCGTGAATCCCGGCGTTGAATTGGCTGCCGGTTTGACCAAGGACCAGGTCCAGGCTATTTTCGCTGGCGAAATCACCAACTTCTCCGAAGTTGGCGGTCCGGATGCTCCCATCACCGTTGTTTCCCGCGAAGAAGGTTCTGGTACCCGCGGCGCATTTGAAGAATTGGTCATGGAATACAAAGACGAAGCTGGTGAAAAGCAGGTCAAACCGATCGTCGAATCCGCTCTGCTGCAACAGTCCAATGGCCAGGTGATGACCGTGGTTTCCACCACCCCCAATACCATCGCTTACGTTTCCTTCGGTTTCCTGGATGATTCCGTCACGGCAGTCGCTATCGACGGCGTCGAACCCACTGTTGAGAACGTCAAGAATGGCACTTATGCCATCTTCCGCCCGTTGAACATGCTCACCAACGGTGCTCCCTCAGAATTGGCCCAGGCTTTCCTGGATTACATCCTGAGTGACGGACAGACCTTGGTCGCAGAAGATTACATCACTGTAGAATAATAACCCGTAATATGCTAAAAAAGGGGCACGCCTCCCTGGGTAGTGCCCCTTACTATTAAATCAGGGGTAAAGCAAGGTTGAATGACCATGAAAGAGATTAAGAAGAATTCCATCCGTGTCCTGGCTGTCCTTTTCGCAGCAGTTTCTTTCTATCTGCTCTATTCGGGATTCGGGAAAATAATCAGTGTCGATTTACCTGTGTCATTGGCTCTCAGCCAGCCACATGCCATATTCGCAATTATCCTGTCGCTCTTTTCAGGCGCTCTGGCTGTTGGATTATGGCGGTTTAAGAACTGGACCAAAACAGCCATTAGTCTGATATCCATCCTTTTAATTATCATATTTGCGGTATCCGAAATTTTTAGTTTTTCCACCATCGTGTTTGCCGGTGAGTCGATCACGCCATTATCAGTGATTGTCAGCACGTTTGGAAAATCGATTGTTAATCTGCTGCTCAATTGCGGGATTCCGCTACTTTTGATAATTGGCTTGAAATTTGTTGATGAAATCTTCCTGGAAAGTGAAACCCAACGCTTTATTGTGGATAAATTTATCCAGCGCGCCTTGGTATTTGTGGGTTCCTCCTCGATCCTGGTGGTCTTCCTGATTTTTATCTTTACCTTTATTGAATCCGGCGATGCCATACTCAACATCGGTTTGGGGGAATTACTCACGGGAACAGTCTGGCGGCCAGGTTACATCATCGGCGATCAATCCGGCCAATTCGGTTTGGTGCCGATGCTGCTGGGTTCAATCTATAGTACGATCGGCGCAGTCATCCTGGGTGTTCCGCTTGCCATTCTTACCGCAATTCTCCTTGCTGAAATCGCGCCCCCAGTTGTGAGGGAAATCTTCCGCCCTGCCATCGAACTGCTTGCCGGCATCCCTTCAGTGATTTTTGGCCTCTTTGGCATGGTCGTTCTTGCCCCGCTGATTCGCAATTTCGAGATCGCCGGCAATAGTGGTTTTGGCATTCTGAACGCTTCCATCATCCTGGCCATTATGATCCTGCCAACCATCACCAATGTTACAGAAGATGCCATCCGTTCCGTGCCTGATTCTTACCGCCACGCCTCCCTTGCCATGGGTGCAACGCGCTGGCAAACCATCGTATCCGTCGTTCTTCCCGCTGCCCGCTCTGGTATCATTGCCGCCATTATCCTGGGT
>CAZDUN010000267.1:0-3099 GCA_964508615.1 uncultured Pelolinea sp.
CCTGCGAGCTGGCAATGGAATCTACAACTTTATCCAGAAGCTGGTCGGGCGAGCGCCGGTGCAGTCGCACGTTCGGTTTAGGTTCCAGGATGGGCGACATCTCGTCGATCACTTCCAGTAGCGCGTAGGTCAGATCGTTGCTGGCATCCTGGTAATCGGTCCCCAAACCGGAGATGGTGAAGAGCTGTCCGTAACCGGCGGTGATGCCCTGGTTGCCGCCGGTGCGGATCATAGCATCGTAGGCCGTGTTGGCATGCATCCAGAAGCATTTAAGGATCTCCTTGCAAAACTCCCTGTCCCTTTCACTTTTCGCGCTTTTCAGCCATAACGGATACAGTAACTGGTCCAGGCGGCCGAACGATACGCCCGGGCCGGGATAGTTCTCGTCGCTCATCACCAGCATATGCGTGATCCACAAGGATTGAACGGCTTCCCAGAAATCACGGGCAGGTTCCCAGGGGACGCGCTGCAGCATGTCCGCCATGCGCTGCAATTCGCTTTTACGCAGCGGGTCAACCTCGCGCGCGGCCATTTCGGAACACAACTTGCTGTATTCCGCGGCCAGGTCGCGCGCCATCGTGGCAGCGGTCAGCATGGCGCGCAGCTGTGCGCCGGTATGTCCATTCTTCTCTTTGGGATTCAACGCATCGTATTTTCTTTGTATTTCCGCATGAATGGCTTTCCAGCCTTCGTTCAATACTCGCGCATAATCCGGGATGAGGTGCCCGCTGGTGGCGCCGGCATTGCCGAAGCCGTGATTATGGAACCACTTGGTAGCCTGGCGCGTGCCATGCTTGCTGAAGACCAGTTTTTCATAAGCCGCCGCTTCCTTTTTATTCAGGCAGCAGGAGGTGGCCACGTTGAAGCGCGCCCCGGCGATCAGGTCGCCCGGCAGGATCTCTTTGGGCAGGCAGCGCGCCATGACCTCGCGGTTGAACCAGGCTTTGCGCTCGGGCAGGCTCCACTTCCAGAAATCTGCATGCAGCGGCACAGGTTTGGCAACCTGACGGAAAGATGAACGGAAGGTCGGGAAAAAAGCGTAGGTTTCCGGCACGATATAAAAACTGAGTTCTTCGTACTGGAAATCCCAGGGCGTTCCGGTAGTCCAGGCGGTGAACTCGTTGTTCCATTGACGTTTCACACCCTGAAAATAGTAATCCCGCAGCCATTGGATGCGCGGGGAGAGATTTTGCGGCTGCTTGATCTTGAAACGCGCCGGGGTGATCGTTTGGGTTTCCATTACTTGTTCCTTTCCATCTGTTCATACAGCAGGGCAGTGCCGTGTTCCAGCAAAGACAGCATGATGACCGCTGCCCGGTTTTCCTCGCCCGCCTGGATGGCTTGAATGAGGTCGCGGTGGAAATCCAGAACGCGGCGGAGTTCAGGTCGGCCCTGGTAGTATTGAAAGAAGCGCCCAGTCAGGTGGGTATAGACATTGCGGAATGAATTGATGATGAGCGAGTACATCAGGTTGCCGGAGGCGCTGGCAATCTGCTGGTGGAAGGCAAAATCCAGCTCGGTCAGTTTGTGAAAATCTGCGGCATCGGTATGCTCTTCATCGGAAAAGATCTTTTTCAATTCCAGCAGGTGTTCGCGGGAATGCCATCTGGCTGCCAGGCGGGCAGTCTCGACTTCCAATAGCTGGCGCATCTCCACCAGGCTGCGCACAAAATCGGGGTCGAGCGCCTCGTTCTGAAAAGACATCAGCGAAGAAAGCAGCCCGCAGGAGCCATTTTTTCGGTAATCGCTCACGAAGATGCCGCGGCGGGGCTGGATGGTAACCAGGCCCTTGGAAGCCAGATCGACCAGGGCTTCATGCAAGATGATGCGGCTGACCTGCAGCGAATGCGCCAGATTGCGTTCTGAAGGCAGGCGCATGCCGATCTTCCATTCGCCGGAAAGGATTCTGTTTTCCAGCAATTGGACGCAGGCATCCCGCACGCTGGCGACTTTCAAAGGCCCCAAACCTGAATGATTAGACATTGCCATAATATTCTCTGGTATAACCACCAGCCAATCTCACTATAGCAAATTCACGAATAAATTGCAATAAATACTTGCCGATAATTTATCAGTTAAGGACATTCATCATCTTGACGGTGTATTAAGAAATCTTAAACTATAGTCAGACCATGCAACAATCTGATAGCATTTGTATAGCGAATATTTCCGGAAGATTTTCATTTTCGAGGAGAGCATAAGATGAATGCCACGACCAACGCGTTTCAAATGGCGCAGCAGCAATTCGATCAAGTCGCCAATCAACTGAATCTGGATCAGCAAGTGCGCGAATATCTGCGCTGGCCGCTGCGCGAATTCCATTTCCGCATCCCGGTGCGCATGGATAACGGGCTCATCCGCGTGTTCAACGGTTTCCGCGTGCAGCACAACGACGCCATCGGCCCCTGCAAAGGCGGCATCCGCTTCCATCCATCCGAAACCATCGATACCGTGCGCGCCCTGGCCACCTGGATGACCTGGAAATGCGCGGTGGCAAACATCCCGCTGGGCGGCGGCAAGGGCGGCGTGGTGGTCGATCCGGCCACCCTGACCAACAGTGAGAAAGAAAGGTTGTGCCGCGGCTACGTTCAACAGATCTGGCGCAACATCGGCCCGCGCCTGGACGTGCCTGCCCCGGACGTGGGCACCACCCCGCAGATGATGGGCTGGATGATGGACGAATATTCCAAACTGGCCGGCCAGTACACGCCCGGCGTGATTACCGGCAAACCGGTCGGCGGCGGCGGTTCGCTGGGCCGCACCGAAGCCACCGGTTACGGCGTGATCTACAACCTGCGCGAAGCCATGCTGCGCCTGAAAATAGACCCCGCCAAATGCAGCGCGTCCATTCAAGGCTTCGGCAACGTTGCCCAATACGCGGCCATCGGGTTCCTTGAATTGCTCAAGGGCAAAGTGATGGCTGTTTCTTACTGGGATCGCGACGATCGCACCAGTTACACCGTCAGCCACCCCAAGGGCATCGATCCGCACTTCTTGATGGGCATCACTGACCAATACGGCTCGATCGACAAGGATAAAGCCAAAGCGCAGGGTTACCAGATCGAAGACGCCAATGCTTGGCTGGCCAAGGATGTGGAC
>CAZDUN010000268.1:0-3074 GCA_964508615.1 uncultured Pelolinea sp.
GTAACCTTTTCCTCCCGCCCCGCGCATGCCGACCAGTTGCACGTGGATATCTGGCACAAAGGCATCAATTTCGCCCTGGACGCTGGCACCTTCCAATATAACGCCCCCCCTCCCTGGGAGAACGCGCTGGCTGCCACGCGCGTGCACAACACCGTTACCGTCAATGGCCGCGATCAAATGACCCGTGTCAGTAAATTCCTTTGGCTGGATTGGGCCCAAGCCGAAGTCGAAGAAATCTCCCCCTTGTCGCTTTCCGCCGTTCATTTCGGGTATAAAAGATGCGGTGTGCTGCACCGCCGCCGGTTGGATAAAGCGCAGGGCGCGGAATGGGTGATCACCGACGAACTGCTGCCGGTTGGCGTGCCCTCCCAGGAAATAAAAGCTGAGTTGAATTGGCTGGTGCCTGATTGGCCGTATGAATTCCATGCGGAGCGCATAAGCCTGGAAAGCCCTTTAGGCGAAACCTTGATCGTGATTTCTTCTCCCTCGCATCAAGATCAGGCAATTTTGGATTTATTCAGGAGCGGGGAATCGCTGTTGAATGGTGGACGCGTTGCCTGCCTGGGATGGTACTCCCCCACCTATGGGGTTAAACAACCCGCGCTGTCCATCCGCTGCGCGGTTTCCGGTATACTGCCCGTGATGTTCCGCAGTGTTTTCCGCCTGCCAGATTAATGCAGGTAAAATCAACTTATGCATATCCTGTTGATTCATCAGGCTTTCGCGGCGCTGGACGAACCCGGTGGAACCCGCCATCATGAATTGGCGCGCTGTTTCGCGGCCGACGGGCATCGCGTCAGCATCGTTGCCAGCCCGGTCAGTTATCTCACCGGTAAACCTGAAGAAAAACGCAATTTGTCCCTCGACGCTGATGGCCGTATCGCCATCCATCGTGTTTATACCTACCCGGCGCTGCATAAGAGCTTCGTCCACCGGATTCTCAGTTTTGTTTCATTTATGCTTTCATCTTTCTTTAAAAGCCTTGCCATCCGCAATGTGGATGCGGTTTGGGGTACCTCCCCCCCGATCTTCCAGAGTTTTACCGCCTGGCTGGTAGCTCGCCTGAAGCGTAAACCCTTCATTCTCGAGATCCGCGATCTTTGGCCGGATTTCGCCATCGCGGTTGGTGTTTTGCGAAATAAAACCCTGATCCGCATGTCGTTGTGGCTTGAAAAATTCTTGTATCAACATGCCGATCGCATTGTGGTGAACTCTCCGGGTTTTATTGATCATGTCAAATCCCGAGGTGGCAGGGATATCCACCTGGTGCCCAATGGCGCTGATCCAGCCTTCTTTTCGATGAATGTACAACCGCGCGAAAGTGCGTTCCCTGAATGGAAGGGGAAATTCATCGTCCTCTATACCGGCGCGCATGGCATGTCCAATGACCTGGATGTTATTCTGCAGGCTGCGCAGATTTTATACCCCCATTCCGCTATTCATTTCGTTCTGTTGGGAGATGGCAAAGAAAAGCCGGCTTTGAAAGAAGCTGCCAACCGCATGGGTTTGAAGAACCTGGAGTTCCGCGATCCGCTCCCGAAAACAGACATGCCGGCGGTGATTTCCGCTGTGGATGCCTGCATCGCCATCCTCAAACCTATAGAAATGTATAAAACAACATACCCAAACAAAGTCTTTGACTATATGGCCTGCGCGAAACCGGTCATTCTGGCCATCGATGGCGTCATTCGCGAAGTGGTTGAAGAATCGCATTGCGGGATTTTCTGTCCTCCCGGTGACGCGCAAAAAATGAGTAAGGCTATACTTAAGCTGTATCGGCATCCCGCTGATGCCCGCGGCATGGGCCGGAACGGGCGTGAATACCTGGAGCGGCATTTCAATCGCGCTCACATCGCCCGGGATTTTATTAAATTGTTTGAAGAGATGGTGAATGCTAATGGCAGGAAAAATTCTGATCGTTGAAGATGAGTTGACCTTGCAGGAAACGCTGGCTTACAATCTGAAAAAGCAGGGATACCAGGTCGATTGCGCCAATGATGGTCCCTCCGCTATTGAAAAAGCCCGGCAATACCAGCCAGACCTGATCATGCTGGATATCATGCTGCCCGGGATGGATGGTTTCGAAGTCTGCAAAATTCTCAGGAAAGATATGCTGGTGCCGATCCTGATGCTGACTGCCCGGGATGATGAAATCGATCGCGTGGTAGGTCTGGAAGTGGGTGCGGATGATTACCTAACCAAACCCTTCAGCATGCGCGAATTAATCGCGCGCATCAAAGCCCTGCTGCGCCGCGCGAAGATCATGCAAAAAATCGATACCGGGGAATCGCCCAGCCGTAAAATCTATACCTTCGGGAATTTGGTAATCGATGAGAACCGCCGTGAGGTGACTTTGAACGATCAGCCTTTGAATCTGAAACCCAAGGAATATGACTTGCTCCTCTTCCTGGGTCAACATAAAGGCCAGGTACTCTCGCGTGAAATGATCCTGGAGAAAGTCTGGGGCTGGGATTATTTCGGCGACAGCCGCACAGTGGATGTGCACGTGCGCTGGCTGCGTGAAAAGATCGAAAGCGATCCAGCCAAACCCCAGCGCATCGTTACCAGCCGCAGTGCTGGTTACCGCTTCGAGGGTTGATCCGCGATGCGCAGTTCATTGTTCTGGCGCATTCTGTTGGTCGGGGTCCTTCCCTTTCTGATTCTCTATTTTTTCCTGCCCGAAACGAGCGGCTTGAATTTTAAAGCCCTGGTTGGCGAGAACCTTGCGCTGGTCCTGCTCGCGTTTTGTGGCGTGATTGTGCTCGCCTTTCTCATTAGCAATATCTACATTCAGCCGTTGAGGCAGCTTTGCCGCCATATCAACGATCCGCAGGGCTTGTCGGATCTTTTTTTCAAAACCCGCTGGATGCCCCGTGAATTGCAGGAACTCTATAAGAAAGCGCTTGAATCGCTTTCAGAGCTAAAAAAGGACCATGATGCATTCCGTTCCGAGCAAGCGATTTTTTCTTCGATCCTGACTAATATGAATGATGGCATCCTGGTCGTGGATGAAAATGCGATTGTAACCCTGATCAATCCGACTGCATGCGTGATTTTTGAAGTGACCAGGCAAG
>CAZDUN010000269.1:0-3074 GCA_964508615.1 uncultured Pelolinea sp.
AAGCTGGCGCATGTGTTCAGCGAGGAATCCGGAAATTACCTGTTCGTGCGCTACCCCGACCAGAAAGATCGCAACAAAGAAAGAAAAATCGCGGTCACCCAGGCATGGATGGAGTCTTACCAAAATTACCTGCAGCAATACAAACCCGAAGACGCGGTATTCCCCTGGTCGCCGCGCCGTCTTGAATACATCCTGGAGGATATCGGCAAGGCTGCCGGCCTGGAAAAACATCTGTCATTCTCCATGTGCCGCTGGAATTGCGCGCTGCAAGACCGCCGCAGCGGCATGGAGCAGGATGCCATTCGCCAGAAATTGGGGATTTCGAAGATCCAATGGCGCGAAATCAGTTTGAAGCTGAAAGAGCTGGCAAAGGTTTACGACGCACCTGAAAGCTAAGCGCGGTAGACACGTAAATACAAAACACTTGTTGTTGCCGCGCTGATCTTGGCGGATTCAGCCGGCGGGCTGCCCGGAATCCAGACGATTTCATTGGATGAACAAAGCAGTGGCCAGAATTTTTTGGCGCGCAGCGGGATTTTTTTGTTGATCCAGATATCCGAGATTTTCTGGCTTGCACCGCCCATGCCCAGCGGTTGGTATCGGTCGCCCGCCTTCCAGGCGCGCACGGTCAATTCACCGGCTAACTTGCCGGCATCCAGGTAAGCCTGGTAGAGATCTTGATTGTTGCGGTAATCTTCGCCAACCGCATCCCTTTCAAGCAGCGCGATGCCCAGCTTCCAGCCGGCGGCCAGCTTGATCTCGGCGGTTTGCGTTTTGATTTTCAACCTGCCCGTGATCTGCGGCCATTCCGCCTCCGGTTTTTGCGCGCGTTCAGGGGACATCACGATACCTTTCCCCTGCTCCACGCGCAAGAGGACATTATCATTAAGTTTCAAATTCAATGACCTGGCCTCGCGTGTGAAAATTCGGCGGGCTTCTTCAAAATGCCGGCTGCCGAAATCGCGCACATCCGGGAAGCAGGTTTCCAGAAAATATCTGATCAGGTAGCGCTGGGTAGCTGCCGGCTGTTTTTGGAAAGCGGTCAGGTCGATTGCCGCATAGCCCCTCTCTAATTTCAAAGCGCATGCGCTTTTAGCATCCTCAATAACGCCATCCAGTAAATCCAGGTCGGCAGCGGCCAGCTTACTCAATTGCAACAGGGAATTTTTAATTTGGGGATTGTAGGTTTCCAATTGCGGCAGAAGCTCCAGGCGGATGCGGTTGCGCCGGTAAGCGGGGTCCTGATTGGTCTCGTCGCTGACATATTCCAGGCCCTCCTGCCGGCAGTATTCAATGATCTCTTCACGCCAGCAATCCAACAGTGGCCGGATCAACGGAATAGTGGCATGATAGGCGCTGATGCTTGCCAGGCGCATGCCGCCCAACCCATTCAACCCGCTGCCGCGCAGAAAGTTCATCAGGATGGTTTCCACCTGGTCATCCGCCTGGTGCGCCACAGCCACGGCGGCTGCTTTTCTCGCATTGGCCAGGCTGAACAGAAATCGGTAACGCGCATTGCGAGCAGCCTCCTCCAGCGATTGTCCTTCCCGTTCAGCCAGATCCGGAACATCCTGGCTGCCCAGAATGAAATCCAGCCCATAACGTTCAGCGGCTCTTTGGACGAAATCAGCGTCCTCCTGCGCGGAAGGCCTGATCTGGTGATTAAAATGAGCCGCCAAAGGTCGAAAACCACATTTGATCAGGATATCCAGCAGCGCCATCGAATCCGCGCCGCCTGAGACACCCAGCACAATTAAAGCGGAGGGTTGCAGGTGGCACTCTTCCAGCAGCTTTACTTTCACTTTTTCCAAAAGCATGCGAAAATTATAGCATCGCGGTCATACCCATGCGGTGTTTTACCAAGGAGAGCGTGATGTCCGAAGATCTATTTCAGCAAGCGGCAGCCTTGATTAAAAGCTCCCGCCGGGCGGTTGTGTTCACCGGTGCGGGTATTTCCACTCCTTCAGGCATACCCGATTTCCGCTCACCCAATTCCGGTTTATGGGAGCGCTACGATCCTTTCGAAGTGGCTTCTCTCAGCGCTTTCCGCCAACATCCTGAAAAGTTCTATGCCTGGATCAGCCCGTTGGCGGCCGCCGCCAAGGCCGCGCAGCCCAACCTGGCGCATACCTGCCTGGCCGAAATGGAAAAAGCCGGCAAGTTTGAAGCAGTCATTACCCAGAACATCGACGGCCTGCATCAGAAAGCCGGTACAAGCAAGGTGATCGAGTTGCATGGCAGCGCGCGAACCGCCACATGCCAGGCCTGCGGAAAACATTATAAAAACGATTGGCTTTTTGAGGACTTATTAGAGAAAGGTATTTACCCGCGCTGCGCGGACTGCGGCGGAATATTAAAACCGGATGTGGTCTTGTTTGAAGAAATGCTGCCGGTCGATGCCTGGAGCGAAGCCCAGCAATTATGCGAAAACACTGACCTGGTTCTGGTGGTGGGTTCCGCGCTGGAGGTTTACCCGGCCAATTCCCTGCCTGAAACCGCTCTGCGGCACGGGGCAAAACTGATCATCAACACCATCACCAATACGCATATGGACAGGTTGGCCGATGTGGTCATCCATGCCGACTTGATCCAGGCTATTCCGCAGATCTGCCGTTTGGTTTTGAGAAAGTAATATCAACGACTGCCGCGCCGCCCGAACTGGCGCTCCAGCATATCCACTGACAAGTGGATCATGGTTGGCCGGCCGTGCGGGCAGGTGCGCGGCGTCTGGCAGGCTTCCAGGCTGCGGATCAATTTCTCTTGCTCCTCGATGGATAAAACCTGGCCGCCTTTGATGGCAGCCCGCTTGCAGATACGGGAGATCAACTTGTGTTCCAGCGCTTCCGCCACCAGCGAACCATCCTCTTCATCTTCCTCGAGGGCGCTGAGAAATGCCTGGCGCGCATCCATGTGGCTGATCACTACAGGTATGGCATGGATGCGGTAAGCTCCCGGTCCGAAATCCTCAATTTTAAAACCGACCTGATTCAGGGTCTCGATTTGGGCTGCCAGGTCTTTTCCCAACCTGCCGGGAATCTCCACCGCCACCGGCTCCAGCAAGTATTGTGAGTCAT
>CAZDUN010000270.1:0-3065 GCA_964508615.1 uncultured Pelolinea sp.
GGGTTCCTAAAACATGGTTTTTCTATCCCAGAAATTTGTTTTGTTTTTTTTTCCGCTTTTTTTTGGCATTATGGTTGGTGATATTGGTTACGGCGCGTTGATGTTGGGCTTGGCGCTGCTTTTTTCCGGTAAGGTGAAAAAGGGACTGGTTGGCGACTTCCTCAAAGCATTGAAAATCGGATCAATCTGGTCGATCCTGTTCGGTTTTCTTTACGGCGAATTGTTTGGGACGCTGGGCGAGGGGATTGGTCTAAGGGCGTTATGGATCAACCGCTCGGATGCCAGCAACTTCACTACGCTGTTGGTGATGGCGTTGGCGGTGGGAGTAGGCCATATCCTGCTGGGGCTGCTGATCGGCGCCTGGAATGCGTTGGTGCATAAAAGCCGCAGCCACTTTATGGAGAAAGCAGGGACTTTCGTTGGATTGTTGGGCATCCTGTTCCTGGCCGGTTCGCTGACCCGCATCCTGCCGCACGGTTTCTACCTGGCGGGATGGATCGTGCTGGCCGTAGGCCTGATTTCAATGTCATTATCGATGGGCGGAACCGGGATTATCATGGGGCCGATTGAATTCGTGGGGGTTATCGGGAATATTTTGTCATACCTTCGGCTGGCGGCGCTGGGCCTGGCTTCGGTGTTCCTGGCGAAGGTCGCCAATGATCTAAGCAACATCGGCGGGAGCGCGGTGGCGGGTCTGATCATTGCCGTACTGATCCATGCCCTGAACCTCATCATGGGAATGCTTAGCCCCACCATCCAAAGCCTGCGCCTTCAGTACGTGGAATTCTTCAGAAAGTTCTACGAAGGCGGCCAATCCTCTTTCACTCCCTTCAGAAAGCGGATCAGCGTGGTTTTCGCACCATCAACCTTTAAAAAATGATTTATTAAGGAGTATGTAGAATGGAACAAGCAATTATGGCAGTAGCAGCCGCATTGGCAATCAGCGCGACCGCCTTCGCGACCGCGATGGCGCAGCGCGCCATTGGTTCGGCGGGTGTCGGCGCGATCGCGGAGAAACCGGAATTGATCGGTTCGATCATCATCCTGGTCGCCATTCCGGAAACCCTGGTCATCCTTGGGTTCGCGGTCGCCGCGATCATTTTGTTGGGATAACGCATGGACCTGGAAGCCATTCTGGAAGGCATCCGCAAAGCCGGCAAGCAGCAAGTCGAGTTGATTGAACAGGACGCTGATCGCCAGTCTTCTGAAATACTTTCCAAAGCTCAAGCGGATGCCAATGTCCAGAAAAACCGCATATTGGCCGACGGTAAAGCGCGCCTGAACCGTGAACAAGCCCTGATCGAGCAGCAATCCCTGATCCAGGCATTGCAGGTTCACGCGGATGCGCGCCAAGTCCTGATCGAGGAAGTGCTGCAGAAGGTACAGGATCGCTTTCCCGAGATGAGGAATCAAAAAGATTACGAAGCCATTTTGGAAAATCTGGCCGATGAAGCAGTACATTCCATCACTCCTTCATTATTCAAAGGTCAAAAAGTAGTGCTGCGCTTCGACCCGCGCGATAAGAAGCGGGCTGAACATCTCATCAAAAAATACAATCTGCCGATTTCGGTGCGCTATGACCTGAACTGTTCAGGCGGCTGCTGTGCCGAATCCGAGGATGGCAAGATCCTGGCTATGAACACCCTGGAATCGCGATTCGAACACGCTTTTCCCTACATCAAGCAGAATTTATCGATTTTCTTTGAGAGTAAGATGAATCCGAGATGAATAATGGCTCTGTACGATTATGGGAATACACGTTTAAGGGCTCGGCTGTCGCAAATCCTGCCTATTGAGGTTTTGGAAGGTTTTGCGGAACTGACTTCCATAGACAGCCTGATATCCGCCCTGACAAAAACCCCCTATCAAGAATCGATTGAATATGCCCTGACTTACGCGCATGGTTATACCTGCGTGGCGGAGGCCATGCGCAAGGAGCTTCATAACATTGTCAGCGACCTCAACCGTTTTTATGAGGGTGTGGCGCGCCAAAAAATCGATGAGCTTTTCAGGCGCAATGACCTTTTGAACATCAAATCCATTTTGCGCGGTTTATCGCATGAAGCCCGCCTGGAAGATATCACGGCGGCCTTCTCGCCTTTAGGGACCATACCGGAAGCGGTGCTTCTGCAGATTGCCAAATCCAAGGATGTGGATGAAGCCATCGGCCGGATTGTCGTTTATCAATTGCCGGAAGCAAAACCCCTCATGGCTCTGAAAGCCGGCCGCCAACCGCTGACCTCTTCGCAAATCGAATTGGCTCTGGAAAAATGGTATTTTACCCAGGTTCAGGGTGAGCTGAACCGCCGCGCTGAAGAAGACCGAATCCTGCGCGAATATTATGCCATCGAGGCGGATATTACGAATTTAAACAACCTCCTGCGGCTGGTCAACGCCAGCCGGGATTTTAAAGAACTGGGCGGTGATCTCCAGGATTACCTGGTGGAAGCCGGCAACATTTCAAAGAAGACCCTTTTATCGCTGGCCAAACTGGAGGATGTCGAATCGATCGTTCATCACCTGGCTGGCGGGAAATACGGGTCTTACCTAAAGCAGGCGTTGAAGAATTTCAAGGATAACGGTTACTTGAGCGAATTCGAAGCGCAAATGCGCATATTCATGCTCAATTGGCTTTCCAGCCTGCCGCGCACATTCCCGTTGGGAATCGGGATTCCGCTGGGGTATGCGGCCATCAAGAGAAGCGAAATCCGCAATATCCGCTGGATTGCCAAAGGTGTCCAATCTTGTTTCGAGCCGGCCGATATCAAAGCCAACCTGGAGCGCGTTCCATGAATAAAATGATTGTGATCACCAAATCAGACCAGGTGGATGGATTTCGGCTGGCGGGTGTGGACGCGATTGGCGTGGATGAAATCGAAACTGTGGAAAACCTGATTAATTCCTGGCTGCGGAAAAAAGAGGAGGTTCTGCTGGCATTGGACGATAATCTTTTTTCCATGCTGGGTGAGGACCTGATTAAGAAGATTTACGCTTCCAACGAGCTGCTGATGGTCACCATCCCTGACCGCATCGTTTCTGGAGGAGAGAAGAACCGTAAAAGGCAA
>CAZDUN010000271.1:0-3028 GCA_964508615.1 uncultured Pelolinea sp.
CCCTTCCGATGACAGCTTGACGCTGTCTCGGAAGGAGTATCTCCGCCTGCCGCTCTTGCGGCAGGCTACGAGATTGCTTCCCCACGCTTCGCTGAGGGCAGGCGACCCGCCCTTCGACGAGCTCAGGGAACGGGTCTCGCAATGACAATAAAGAAGTGGGCGGGTATGCTCATAAACTGAGTACAGGTGGAAGCTTGCCCTACATTACTCTGTAACCCTTCCGATGACAGCTTGACGCTGTCTCGGAAGGAGTATCTCCACCTGCCGCTCTTGCGGCAGGCTACGAGATTGCTTCCTCACGCTTCGCTGAGGGCAGGCGACCTGCCCTACAACTTGTATTTAATTGGCGCCAGTAGTCGCCGTAGGCGTTAAATCCGGGAGAGGAGAAACTGTGGATTCGGGGGTGAACGTCACGGAAGAAGTGGGGGTTGTTTCGGCCTCAACATCCGGCGGGGTCGCGGTCAGTTCTGGAGATGGAAAAATATCATTTTTCGCCAGGGCGGCTTGCTCGCAAACCGCGATGGTATCTGTAAACAAGCAATTTTCCAAAGACCCCTTAAGGATTTGACCGAGCAACAGGACGGCATTCGGCTGGCTGTCAGCCAGCAGGTAGAGCGTATCGACATCCTGCTCATGCTTCAGCAGGATAAAACCGAATCCCTTGGCGGGGATATCCCCAAAACCGGGAACCTGGAAATAGCGGCCGTTCCCATTCGCGGCGGCTATCGTTTTTTCGGCGGCGGGCGTGGATTGCGACGTTGGCACGGGCGTAACCGACGCAGCCGGGAGGGAGCCATTGAAAGAGATCCCGAAGGAAGCGATTTCCGTATCCAATTGGTCATCTGGTGGATAGATACCCAGCACGATGCGGTCATACCCGGCGTCCGGCTGGGTTTGGATTTCAACCGCGAGGTCATCCAGGCTATACAGCGCTTTTACGTCGGCAATTGCCGCCATGAGGTCCTGATCAAAGGAAATACCTGATAACAAGCGGATGGCGATATCCTGGTTAAACAAGTTGGGAAAATCATACAGGTCGCGGATTCGGCTGCCATTCAACAGGAATCCAGCGATGTTCTGAATCAGGCGATGGTTATCCAGCACCCGGTCATACGGGTTGACCATGAAGGTCAGGTCACCCACAGCCAGCACATTCCCGCTGGCATCGAGGGCTGCCATAACCAGGTCGTTTTGCAGATCATCCAGCGAGGAAAGCGTGTTTTCTTCGCTGGCCAGCATGGCGCGGTCGTAGAGTTCCAGGGAGTGGGCGGCGTAGAAAACCAATTCCGTTACAGAAGCGGTGAGCGGGTCACGTGTGGAGGGGTAAACGTAATCTTTGCGGTAGTTGCCTTCGTTATGGGTGAGGTTGTAGGCATAATCATTCCTGAAAGTCATTTGATAGGGCTGCAGCAATTCGTTGACCAGGATAACGCTCTCGGCGCGTTCGGTGTCATACTCGGAAAAAGAACGGGTGGGGTCAGCGATGACCAGCAAGCGCCCGCCGCGATGGACGAATTCTTCAATGGATTCGATCTCAGATTCGATGAAGTCCTTGACCGGCGCGATGATGATGAGGGCATCCGCTTTCCCAAGCTGGTTATCCAGATCATTTTTCGCGGATAGCGTGAGCAATTCAGCACCCAATGTCAGCAGTTCAGCGCGCAAAGGCTCGATTTCAGCCAGGCTGAATTGATTGTTATGGGCTTGGTCAACCAGTACGGTGAGCCGCTGCGCCGTTTGAGAAAGGCTGAGCGGCGCCGCCGTGGATAACTCGGGCTGCGCGGGCGCCAGTGAAGAAAAATCCGGCATGTAAATATCGGAGTTGCCGAAATAGAAACCCTGATAAAACCATATTCCCCTTAGCAGGACGGGCAGCAGCAGGCAGGCCAGGGCGAGCAGGATACGCTGTTTTTTCATTGCAAGCCGCCTTTCATGTCCGGGATATAGAGATAATAAATCCCGGATTCCCTGGGATAGCCGGTGGATTGACCATGCTCATCCAGAGCGAAAAAGGAGTTTGCTACAGGGCTTTGCTCTGCTTCAATCGCTTCCAAAAGATCCAGGGTGTCATAATGGGCGATCTTTGCCAGCCGGGCGGCGGTCTGAATGGCTTCGGATTGCGAACCCAGAGCATCGATCAAACCATATTGCAGGGCTTCGCTGGCAGGGTAGACTTCACCGCGCAGGATGACCACATCCGAAATATTAAGTTTTTCACCCCTGGACAGAGTCACAGCCTGCAGGAAATTTTCTTTCATCATATCGATTTGGCGCACGTAGGTTTCGCGCGAGGAACCCCAAAATTTATATGGGCCGGTGGAATAAGTCTCTTCATAGATGATTGGCACCGAGGGAAGCTGGGCGATCACACCAACATTGCCGATCATGGCGGAAGGGTTGGACATGATCAGATCGGCGGCCATGGAAATGTAATAATAACCACTGGCCGAAAAACCCTGCACCATAGCCACCACCGGTTTACGGGCACGGAAGTGGTTCAATTCCAGAAAAACCAGTTCAGTATCATTGATGGTCCCGCCGGGGCAATCGAGGATCAGCACGATGGCGCGGATATCCGGCTGCTCATAGGCGTATTGAATCTGCTGGATGATCTGCGCTCCGTTGGCGCTATCCAGCACTTCCGTGATTTCGATCAGGCCGATCTTCGGCTGCGGAATGAAAGACGCGGCCAGCATGCCGGCCAGCAAGGGCAGGATCACCCAAACCAGCCAGATACCCATTCCAGTTTTATTTTCCTGCATAAGCCTCCCGTGCTTTTTCTTACAAACCTTAAAAAGATTGTACAATATTTGCAGTATCCCGGTATTATCCATCCGGACAATTCGAAAAGAAAAATTGACAGAAAACAGACATCATGGAGTTCAATCAAATCAGCCGCTGGCTGGTATTCATCGGAATCGGGTTTGTCGCCGCCGGTTTTATCGTTTGGGCTCTGGGGAGGTTGGGAGCGGGGAAAGAATTTCCAGGGACGGTCAGCTTCCAGATCGGCGGACTGACCTGCACTTTT
>CAZDUN010000272.1:0-3023 GCA_964508615.1 uncultured Pelolinea sp.
GGTGGATTCCAGCACGATGAAGATGCCGAAGTACAAGCCCCACAGGATGAAATTTGGGCTGATGCCGTGCCAGAAGCCGGTCGCCAGGAAGACGATCAGCAGGTTGGATGGCTGGCGGAAATACTTTTCCTTGCGGCGCGCGATTTCCAGCGGCATGAAGATGTATGTGCGGAAAAAGTTCATCAGGGTCATGTGCCAGCGCCGCCAAAAATCCGCGATGCTGCGGCTCAGATACGGGTAATTGAAATTTTCCGGCAATTTGAATCCCAGCACGCGCCCCAGCCCGATGGCCATATCGGTATAGCCGGAAAAATCCATGTAAATCTGGATGGCAAAAGCCAGCAGTCCATACCAGGCCAAATCCGCCGGAAGTTCACGGAAATCAAGCGCGAAGACCTTGTCCGCCACCACCGCCAAGTTATCCGCAATGATGACTTTCTTGGCCAGTCCCATGATGAAGCGCCGCGCGCCCTCAGCTGCTCCATCCGCATCGCTGCGCGGGTTTTCCAGGTCGGACTGCATCTCCGCGTAGCGCGTGATGGGGCCTTGCAGCAGCTTGGGGAAAAAGGCCAGGTAATTGGCCACGCGCAGCAGGCTGCGCTGCGCGCCAATCTCGCCGCGTTTGACATCCACGATGTATGAAATCGCCGAGAAAGTAAAGAAGGAAATACCCAGGGGGAAAGTCAATTCCGGGAAGGCGGAGCGCAAGCCCGCCAGCCAGGTGAAATTCCACTGCGCGGTCGTGAGCATCTTCAGGAACACCAGCGGCAGCAGGTTGAACGCCACCGCCAGCGCGCTGATCAGCGAGCTGTTGGATCGCTCCTTGTCCCTGCCCTTTTCGATCAGCAATGCGGCTTGCCAATTGACCAGGATCATCAAAATTAGCAAGAGCACAAACAGCGGCTCGCCCCAGGCGTAGAAAAATAACGAGGCAGCTAGCACCAAAATATTTCGATATCTGCTGGAATTATTAACAAAATACAGAGTGATAAAAATCGGCAGGAAGATGTATAAGAAAGCCAGAGAAGGAAAGAGCATGAGTTATTGATCCAGTCCTTTGATGAATTATTCTAATCTACGGGTACCCGCGCCGCAAGCGCTGTGTTCCACATTCCATATTAATGATGATTGGGTGAGAAAAACGCAATCCAAAACACTTGCTGCTTTTTTTTGATCAATTAATAAATTCGATAGAAAAATCATTGGATTTCAGGGATGGTGTAGTAATTCGAATCGATGGTGAATTTGGTACAGTCGCAGCGCTCGAAATTGAATTCATTCACCTGGTGCAAGCTCACCGTGTTGGAGCCGAAATCAAAACGCAGCATCTCCGTGGCAGCCAGACTGTTCTGCTGATCCACGGACATTTGATAATTCGAATAACCCAACACCTGCAGGGCATACTCCCATTTATGAACCTGGTTGCTGGTGCTGGAGGCATTGGCAGTGATTTCTTTTTCCGAACTCTGGAATTCAGCCAGTCTCTGTTCTGATTTTCCAATCGCCTGGATGACTTGCACAATCTGGTTGTTGTAGATCTGCTTGGGCGATAAGGCGATCTTAAATACAAGAAAGTCGCCAAAACAGAAGAAAATAATGATAGCCGCAATGAAAATGTGAAACAGCCATCTGGGCTGCCACAACACGCCGATCAGGAAAATCGCGCTCAAAATTGCCGCCGCCAGCAGGAAGCCTTCATCCATGGTCAGGATGAAGTAACCGAACGGTGAGCTGCGCGAAATATCCAGCGCAGAATCGAATGAAAAAATACCGCCGAATAGAACAAAATAGGAAAGAACCGCCATCGTTATGCTTCCCAGGAAGGCAGCCGCGCTCTGCCTGATGCCGGCCGGCTTCATTTTTTCAAGTTGGATCAGGGCGGAAAGGAGGAAGAGAGGTCCAAAATACATGATGTACCTGCCCTGCAGCTTGGCAGGGTCGGGGTAATTGTAATAAGCCCGCCAGGAATGCCGGATGCAGGCGACCAGGAAAAACGCGACGAGCGCTAAAATCGACAGGAACCAACGGCGGCGCTCGTCTGGCCCATAACGATGGCCGAATTGCTTGAGCGATAATAAAAGCAGGAATAGATAAGGCGCGGCAAGCAGAATAGTATATGAAAGGTAAAAAGCCGCCCACATCCACAAGCGCCCCATGGTTAATTGCTCGGGGTTGCTGGCAGCCGTGATCGAGAATCCCAGCAGCTCCGGCAGCGCGACGGATGCGTTAACGCCCGGGATCAGCCAACCTGCCAGCGGCAGCAGCATACCCGCGATCACCAGGCAAAAATGATAAATTTTCTTCCAGGATGGCTTGAAAAGGCGCTCCACACCTGCGAAAGGTTTCAGCCACCAGATCAACAGGATTGCCGGGAAAACAGCCAGCGCGATATAGCGGGTCAGGATCAGCAGCCCGCTGAGCAAACCCAGGATCAGCGTTTCAGCCATCTTAAATCTATCCGGAAGAACGTCCGTGAAAGCGAAAAGGAATGACCACATTAAAAGAGGGTAAAAGAGATTCTCGCTGAGCATCAGGCGCGGCATCACGATCTGAATGGGGTAGAACAGTAGGAGGGCTGCGCCGATCAGGCTTTCCCGCCGGTCGAGGAACTTTCTCAGCAGCAGGTAAGCCGGAAAGATCACGCTTGAAACCGACAGGACGTTGAGGAGCTTGATGATCGCGTAGGTCTTGTATGGAGAAAAAAAGGCAAACGCCGGCAGAAGGAACAAGGGATAGAACGGGGGATAATGATGATAAGCATCAATGGAGAAATTGCCCTCATGCAGGCTTTTGGCTGTTTCCCAATAGATCATTTCATCATTGAAGTGGGTTGGGCCGTGCGTGTTGCTGTTTACGAGCATCAGGGTCAGAAAAGCGCCAAACAGATAAGCCAGGCACAGAAAAACCGCGGCTCCTTTTGGAGTATTCAGGAAATCCCACCAATGATTGATCAATTTCTTCATGCGCTTCGCATCATCCTTTGCGGCTCTCGTGAGCGGAAAATAAATTGTGTTCTGGTTACC
>CAZDUN010000273.1:0-1915 GCA_964508615.1 uncultured Pelolinea sp.
TGCCCAGATGATCGTTGCAGGCTTGTTCCAACCGCTCGGTCAAAGGCGGGACAACCGAGGACAGGATGATCCCGTCCAACTGGTCTTTCGTGCATTGGCAAGTCTGGAGCAGGCTGTGCAATTGCAGCCCGTATTCATCCGGCATGCGCTGGTGATCGGTAGCCAGCCGCCAATGAGCGCGCAATTCCACCCCTTCAAATAAACCGATGGTTAGATTGGTGTTTCCCAAATCAATCGTCAGCAGCATAGTTTCCTGTGTTTGTTAATGAAGATTGTACACTATGATGGCTATCTAATTAGCCTTTTGTTTTTCAGCCTTCCCGGCATTGTAATTCATTTAGCAAAACGGCGGTCAGTCCTGACCTTTTCTACTTGCCGGATGTTTTGCTCAATCCAGCCGATGCGGATATTCTCGGCGCTATCGAATTGGGGGACATAGGGCTTGATATCCAAAAGCGGCGTGCCATCAAGGATATCCACATTGCTGACCTGTATCTGATTGCTGCTGATTGCTAGGATCTTCAATACCGACAAACCGATCGGGTTGGGGCGATGCGGCGCGCGCGTGGCGAACAAGCCGCGCTCTTGCTGATCCAAAAATGGGATCACTTTGGGTTTCCAGCCATGCGATTCATGGAAAAAGTAAAGCACATAAATATGCGAAAAACCATCCAGGTCTTGCAACGCAGGAGCATAAGGCGGGTATACTTCGATTAAGCCAGTGATGCCCTGCGCGCCGGCCGGCTGGATGGGCGTTTCTTCCAATTTTCTAAACGGAGAGTGAATGACCCCAATGGGATTGAATGTGATTTCCATACCTTTATTTTATTCCGAATCTCCTGTTCTTTTCGTTTAGAATAAAAATGTACTTATGGAGAAAGGGAATCCAGGAAATGACAGCAAGAATTATTAACGGAACAGAGATCGCGGCGCGCATCCGCGCGGAGGTGGCGTTAAAAGTCACGCAGCGCAAGGCATCTGGCCAGTCCATTCCAGGCTTGGCAACCGTGCTGGTCGGGGATGATCCTGCCTCGCAAACTTACGTGCGCTCCAAACAGCATGCCTGCGAGGAAGCCGGCATTCACTCGTTCGGTTTTACCCTTCCGGCAGATACGCCGCAGGAGAAGCTGGAGGCGTTGATTTTGGAATTGAACCAGGATGCGCGCGTGCATGGCATCCTGCTGCAATCACCCCTGCCGAAGGGATTGGATGAACAGAAAGCGTTAAGCGTGCTATCCATAAGCAAAGACGTGGATGGTTTTCATCCGGTCAATATCGGCCGCCTGGCGCAAAAAGGGCCGGAGCCGTTGTTTATATCCTGCACTCCCGCGGGAATCATGGTGCTGCTGAGTGAAGTGCTGCCCTCGCTGGATGGACTGAACGCGGTGGTGTTGGGGCGCTCGAACATCGTGGGGATGCCGGTGGCGCTGCTGTTGGTGCGCGCCAACGCGACAGTGACCATCTGCCACTCGCGCACGCGCGACCTGCCCGCCGTTGCGCGCGGCGCGGATATCCTGGTGGCTGCCATCGGCAGGGCCGAGATGGTGCGCGGCGACTGGGTCAAGCCCGGCGCGGTGGTGATCGACGTGGGCATCAATCGCGTGGAAGATAGCAGCCAGAAGAAGGGCTACCGCCTGGTGGGGGATGTGGCTTTCGAGGAAGCTGCCCAGGTGGCCGGGGCAATTACGCCGGTGCCGGGCGGCGTGGGGCCGATGACGATCGCGATGCTGATGAAGAATACCTTGCATGCTGCGGAAATATGAACCACGAAAGGCACAAAATACACGAAACACGAATTATGCAAACCACGAAATACACGAAACACACGAAATAGAAATTGCATATACCACGAAAGGCACGAAATACACGAAACACGAATTATGCAAACCACGAAATACACGAAACACACGAAATA
>CAZDUN010000273.1:2015-2999 GCA_964508615.1 uncultured Pelolinea sp.
GAAATTGCATATACCACGAAAGGCACGAAATACACGAAATAGAAATTACATAAACCACGAAAGGCACGAAATACACGAAATACGAAATGCATAAACCACGAAAGGCACAAAATACACGAAAAATACTTTTTTATAGTAAACGACATGCAATGTGAAGTAATTTAGTCGCAATGAATCAGCAAAGAAAAATATGAGAGGGAGAGCATTGTGGAAGAAAAGATTCTTTACAAAGAAGAGTGTTTTGCAATTCAGGGGGCGGTGTTTGAGGTCTATCGCACGATAGGCTCCTGGTTCCTGGAAGCGGTTTACCAGGAATGCCTGGAAAAAGAATTCAAGCTGCAAAATATACCCTATCAAGCGCAGGTCGTGTTGGACCTGTCTTATAAAGGAATTCCGCTGATCCAGATGTATAAACCTGATTTTGTCTGCTATGAGAAGATCATTGTAGAACGAAAAGCGTAAAAGAAATTGGAGATGACCACCGCGCGCAATTGTTCAATTATCTTAAGGCAACGAAACTGCGCCTGGGTTTGCTGGTAAATTTCGGCCACCATCCAAAGGCCACGATTGAAAGGATCATCCTGTAGGACCAAGCGCTGAAGCGGGGGTATGACGCTCTTTGATTTTGGTGATTTCTGATTAATAAATCTATAATACCGGCTGGGCTGCTTTTTCACTATACTGTTTCTGTTAGAAGAAGGAGTTCGAATGTTCTGGAATAAACTTACTCCGCAAGAAGCATACGTGATCGAACAAAAAGGTACCGAAGCGCCTTTTCGCGGGGAATATGATAATTTTTTCGAAGCCGGCACGTATATCTGCCGCCGTTGCAATGCTCCCCTATATCGCTCGGAGGATAAATTTCACTCCGGCTGCGGTTGGCCGAGCTTCGATGATGAAATTCCGGGTGCAGTGGTTCGCAGCCTGGATGCAGATGGTCGCCGCGTGGAAATCACCTGCGCAGCCTGCGGCGCGCATTTGGGC
>CAZDUN010000274.1:0-2962 GCA_964508615.1 uncultured Pelolinea sp.
GAGGCAGTGCTGAAATCGCGCTCGAGCACAAATTCGCAAAGCGAGAAGGGCAGATCATTCTGAATGGTAACCACCGGCTCTTCATTGATAAAACGCCGCCGGAACATGGTGATGACTTTCTCGCCGACTGCCAGATTCATACTTTCCGCGAGCTTGTTATTGGCGGTGATCACGCTTAAGTCGATCACTTCAGTGCGCGGCGTTTTCCCATAAAGCTTGACGCTTTGATAAAATGGTTCGAACGAGCGAAAAATGACCGGTGATTTGGATGTACGGATGACGTAGGTGCCCTTGCTTTTTCTTCTTTCCAGCCAGCCTTCCTGAACCAGCTCCGTGATGGCATGCCGAATGGTCGATCGGCTCAAGCGCAGATTTTCATGCAGTTCCTCTTCGGTTGGAATGCGGTCGCCCAGGCAAAGATTTCCTGATTCGATCTCTTTTAGGAAATAGCTCTTTAATTGGTAATAGAGCGGTACCGGTATGGATTTGTCCAGTTCGTACAGTTCAGGATATTTTGCCATTGTCAACCTTCAAGTTTATGAATCCTTTTCTACTGCAATTTTAGTTTAATAATAACTAAAACGCAAAAAGGTTCGATTGCCATATTGACTAATTATAATAAACATGGAATAATACGTACATACCATTGTACGTACAAAGCAATAAAACTAAAAGAAGATAAAGGCTTTGAAAATGAGAGTACTGTGTGTTGGAATGATGGTATGCGACGTTCTGATATCCCCGGTTCCGGCGGATATCATGAAAAAGGACAGCATTAAGATTGACAAACCCATTATTTCGTGCGGCGGTGATGCATTAAATGTTGCGATCTCATTATCAAAACTGGGTTTGGATGTTTCCATTGCGGGGAGAATTGGGAACGACTCGAATGGCAACTATATCCTGGCGGAGTGTGAAAAAAACCATATCGATCATACCAATGTAATTCGTGATGAAGCGTATTCGACAGCTACATCTTTTGCCTTGATCGATACAAACGGTGAACGGCATTTTCTGTCTGAAAACAGCATTTTCTCCCAAACAGTTTCCGAAGATATTCACCCCCAATTGATCAAATCCTCCAATTTCATTTATTTTGGCAGCGCCATGGCGATGCAGGGCATGAACGATGGCGGGATCGCCCGTTTGTTCCAGTCTGCTCACGCGCATGGAAAGACCACCGTGATGGACGCGGCCATTGATGAAAAAAACAAAAACAGCAATTGGCTGGAATGGCTTTCGCCTGCTTTCTCTGAAACCGACATTTTCTTTCCGAGCTTGGATGAGGCGAAATTGATCAGCCGCAGAGAAGAACCGGAAAAAATTGCGGAAGCCTTTAGTCAATTCGGGATGAAAATTTTTGGAATCAAACTGGGCGGCCAGGGCTGCTATGTAACTGATTTCAAAGAAGAAAAATACCTGCCTGGCATCAAAAATTTACCGGTACGGGATACAACCGGGGCGGGCGATTCATTCATGGCCGGGCTGATTTGCGCATTATTGCATCAGCATGACGCGTTTGAAAGCGCCGCATTTGCCAACGCAGTTGCCGCGCTGAATATCGGCGCGATCGGGGGAACCGCTGGAGTTCCAGATTACGAAACAGCTCTACATTTCTATAAACACATCCAAGAAAAGCAAGAACAAGGAGAGAAGAATTGAAATTCGCAACGATGAAAGAAATCCTCAAGCTGGCTGAGGAGAAACAAATCGCTTATGGCGCTTATGTTGCAGTCTCGTATGATAGCGCTCTGGCGGCGATTGAAGCTGGCTCTGAATTGAATGTCCCGGTGATTTTTATCACCGGTTACGATTGCGTTGAATTAATGGGCGGCTTTGAAGGTACGGTTGAAACCATCAAACGCGCCGCAGCCAACGCTACCGTTCCGGTTGCGCTGCACCTGGATCATTCCAGGTCCTTTGAACACTGCGCCCAGGCAATCAATGCCGGTTATTCCTCCGTGATGATCGACGGGTCTTCTCTGCCATTCGAGGAAAATATCGCCATTACCAGGAAAGTGGTGGACTTCGCGCATCCGCTGGGTATCACCGTGGAAGGCGAACTGGGAAAACTAGTTGGAGAAGAGGGCGACCTGATTGTCAAAGGCCCCGAGGCCGCGCAAACCGACCCGGCCGAAGCAAAAGAATTCGTTGAAAGGACCGGGGTCGACTGCCTGGCGGTCGCCATCGGAACGCAGCACGGCCATTACATCGCTGCGCCAAAATTGAACATCGAAAGACTGAAAGCGATCCATGAAGTTGTGAACGTTCCGCTTGTCTTGCACGGCGGCTCGGGCACGCCCACTGATCAGGTACAGGAAGCTATCCGCCACGGTATTCGTAAGATCAACGTCGCAACAGATGTGCTCACAGCCATGATCAATGAATACGTTACCCTCACTCGGGAACAGGGCTTTAAATACAATACTGCTGTTTATCTCAAGGTGAAGGATGCCATGAAGGCGTTGATTATAGACAAGATGCGGCAATTCCGTTTTGAAAATTAAGGTGAGTATTACCATATCAATTTCTTGACAGAAATTATCGAAAAAAACTTTTTAAGAAAGGAGAAAGTGGAGTAAACAGAATGTTTTTGTTTGAAAGCAACAAGCAAGGAGTAAAACAAATAATTAGGAGAGAAAAATGAAAAAAGCTTATCAAATCATCACGATTTTAGTTGTGGCAGCATTGTCCATTTCCGTAGCCGCATGCGCCAGCCCGGCCGCAGCCGCAGAACCGGCCGCGGAAGCCGCGGCACCTGCCGAAAGCGCACCGGAAGCAGCTGAGAGTACCGAAACCAACGCGACGGTAATCTGGAGAGCCTTTGACGACCAGTATCAGTCCGGATTCCGCATCATCATGCAGGGCGAAGCCGATAAAATGGGCGGCATTGTGCTCGATATGCAGGATGGAGAGAACGACGTAACCAAGACCACCAACAAGCTGGAAGCTGCCCTGACCA
>CAZDUN010000275.1:0-2947 GCA_964508615.1 uncultured Pelolinea sp.
CGGGTCGATCTGCGCAATGATCCAGCCGCCCTCTGCCAGCAGGGTGGGATGTTGATCCAGCAGCAGCAGCGTGTCTTTCCATAACCCGTGATACTGGGGCGGCGCGATAAAAATGTAATCATAATGCGATGCGGTTTCTGCAGGGATGAATTTAAAGGCATTGCCCTTTATAATGCGAGCGCTTTCTTCCAGCTTCGATTTTTCAAGGTTTTCCTTCAAAATCGCGTATGCCTTGGCATTGATTTCAATAAAAACAGCATGCCGGGCGCCGCGGCTGAGCGCCTCGATGCCCACGCTGCCGGAACCGCTGAACAGGTCGAGGAAAGCAGCGCCGATGATATCGCTGCCAATGATGTTAAAAAGAGCTTCCTTGACCCTGTCCGTGATCGGGCGCGTGATCGTGCCGGGCAGTGTCTTCAAGCGCATACCCCTGGCTTTACCGGCGATGATCCTGGGACTTGACATGGATTAAATTGGGATTGAGCGCGCGTGGTCCAGCGCGGCGCGAATGTTTCCATACGGTGTGGCCTGCATCAGCACACAGCCGGTGCCGAGCACGAAATCCCTGCCCCCGGTTTGCTGAACGGCATCATCAATTTTTTCTTTGACCTGCTGCGCGTTCCCCAACAACATCGGCTCCAGCCTGCCCAAGCCGCCGCTGACCACGCGCTTGAAGAGATGCTGGCCTTCTTTAAGATCGGGCGCTGTTTCGCGGTCATGCCAATTGAAAATCTGCAGCGGGTATTCAACAGCCGCGATTTCCGCGGCCATGATCGCTTTTCCGTGGATGTGCAGCACGTTCAACCACATTTCATGAAATTGAGGGAAGAGCTTTTGGTCGTACGCGGCCTGAAATGTATCAAATTCTGACTTGCTTAGTAAATCATAGGAACCAAATTGGATGGCGTAATAGAATCCATCGATGCCGGTTTCACGGCAAGCACTCATGAAATCCAGAGTGGTTTGGGTGATGACCTCCAGGCCGGCCTGCAATTCCTGCGGATTTTGGCGAAGATGAGCCAGTAAAGTACCATTCTCTACCAGGTGCTTGGCTTGCGCCAACGGGCTGAAGATGGTTTGGATGATCGGCACATTCGCGCTGAAGTGTTTTTTCAACAGCCGCAGGCATTCCAGTTGCCCCCCCAAGGTGCCCTTGGCAGGATCCAGCTTTCGCAGAGTATTCCATTCTTCCGGGTGGGTGATAATCCCCCCCTGGTATTCGCGCGTGCCTTCAGCATTTCCTTTCCATTTATCCCTGACGCCCCAATCTTTGAGGCAGAATGATGAGGCCGGTGACACTTTAATGAAATCGAAATCGAAAGCATCCTGGAATTGGATGGTAGCTGCGGCTAATTGCCCAGGCTGCTGGTCGTCCACTGGGAAATGCCGCCAGAACGCGACCGGAATTTGATCGATCGCTTGATGTTCAATCAACGCTTGCATGCGTTCGCGGTGGTCCAGCTTTTTCACCATCAACTAGATTCCTTTATAGGTCCAGATTTTGTTGGCGAAATAATTCCAAAACAGTACGATGATGATCACGAACGCCAATGCCAGGTTATGGCCGATAATCTCAGCGCTGAGGCCGGTAGCGGAAGCCACAGGCTGGCTGGCCTGGATCAGCGGTGTTTCAATGCTGGAGAAGATGAGCGTGCGGATGACCAGCCCTGCCACGCTGACTACCGCGAACTTGCCGAATTGCTCCGAGAAGGGGCGTTCTTTGGATTCCGGGTAGGTCCATTGGCGATTCCAGTGGAAATTATTAATTACCGCGGCTATGAAAGAAACCACGCTGGAGGGGATCGTGGCGAAACCCAGCCAGCTGGATAACAGGTTGAAGATGCCAAAATCCACTACGGTACCGCTGATACCCACTAAAGCGAATTTAATAAACCGCTTTTTTTCGATGGCAATATCAGCGTTCATGCAGACCCAGTTTATCTTTGAAAAATGGGATGGTTTTCAGCAAACCGCTTTTCAGGTCGAATTTCGGTTCCCAACCGAGAATCTCGCGTGCGCGCGTGATATCGGGCTGACGGCGCATGGGGTCATCTCCAGCCACTTTTCCGACTTGATAGATGTTCTCGGAAGAATTTTGCAGGATTTCATTGATCAGGTTGGCCAATTCGATGATCGTGAATTCATCCGGGTTGCCGATATTCACAGGCATTTTCTCGTCTGAATAGATCAACTTTTCGATGCCGTCGATCAGGTCATCGACGTAACAAAAACTGCGCGTTTGATTGCCTTCTCCATAAATAGTCAGGCGTTCTCCGCGCAAGGCCTGCTGGATAAAGTTGGGGATCACGCGTCCATCATCCAGTCGCATGCGCGGGCCGTAGGTGTTAAAGATACGCACAATGCCGCTATTGATGTTATGGTAGCGGTGATAGGCCATGGTTAAAGCTTCCGCGAAGCGCTTGGATTCATCGTACATGGAGCGCAGGCCGATGGGATCCACATGCCCCCAATAATCTTCCCTTTGTGGATGAACTTGCGGATCGCCATAAATTTCACTGGTGGAAGCCAGAATGTAGCGGGCGTTGTGCGCGCGCGCCACGCCGAGCGTGTTATGCGTTCCCAGGGCGCCGGCTTTCATGGTTTGGATCGGCAAATTGGGGTAGCCGAATGGCGAAGCCGGATTGGGGCTGGCGGGTGAAGCGAAATGCAGCACCGCGTCGATCTTGCCCGGCACGAAGATGAAATTGGCGACGTCATGGCGGATAAAGCTGAATTGGGGATTGCCCGCCAGGTGCACCAGGTTGTCAGCGCTGCCGGTGATGAAATTATCCATTCCGATGACTTCGTGTCCTGAAGCGATCAGCCGGTCGCACAAGTGCGACCCCAGGAAGCCCGCGGCGCCTGTAATCAGAATTCGCATGAGTTTTATATTAATCCTTATCGAGTATAATCGACCAAAAAGTACTGGAAAGCCAATTATAGCATG
>CAZDUN010000276.1:0-2932 GCA_964508615.1 uncultured Pelolinea sp.
CAGCGCGAAGTTTAGCTATTATAATCGGCTATATACGGATGTCAAGTTGGAAGGAAAAATTTATCAATCGAGGTAATTATGACGATCATTCTTGATGCAATGGGAAGCGATAAATATCCAGACCCGGAGATTTTTGGCGCCATTGAAGCAGCAAAGATTTTGAAGGAAGAAATTATTTTGGTCGGCAATGATGAAATCATCCGTCCCAAATTAGAGCAAGCGTCACCCAATAATTCTTTTATCTCCATCATGCATGCTCCTGAAGTAGTGGAAATGTGGGATAAACCGGTTGAATCCGCGCGCGCAAAACCCAATAATTCCATGGCAGTTGGAATTCAGTTGGTAAAAGAAAATAAAGGCCAGGCTTTTGTTACCGCCGGGAACACAGGCGGCGCTATGTTCAATGCGCTGCGCGGCTTGGGCAGAATCAAAGGCGTGCAGCGCCCTGCCCTGACAGGGATTTTTCCCACGCGGATTGGAAAATGCATTGTGCTGGATATCGGCGCCAATGCAGACTGCCGGCCGGAGTTCCTGATGCAGTTTGCAATTATGGGAGATATCTATGCGCAAAAGGCTTTGAATAATCCCAAACCGCGCGTTGGCCTGCTTTCCAATGGTGAAGAAGCCGGCAAAGGCAATGAACTGGTTAAAGAAACCTATAAATTGCTGGAGAAAAGCGGTTTGAATTTTATCGGCAATATCGAAGGCAAGGAACTATTCGCCGGCGAAGCAGACGTGGTGGTCACCGATGGCTTTACCGGTAATATCCTGGTTAAAGGCAGTGAAGCGGTTGCCAAGTTGATCACAGATACCCTCAAGCAGGAATTGATGCGCTCTTTCAGCACCAAATTGGGAGCCTTGTTGGCCAAACCGGCTTTCTCCAAGATCAAGAGCCTGGTGGATCCCAGTGAAGTGGGCGCCGCGCCGCTGTTGGGTATCGATGGATTGGTATTCGTCGGTCACGGCCGTTCGGATGCCAAAGCCATCACGAGCGCTTTACTGCTTGCCAGCGGCTCCATCAAAAATGATCTGCTTGGCCACCTGCGCAACAAAATTTCCAGCAACTTATCAGAATAAGGACAAGAAATGAGAATCTCCAACAATATCAAATTCATCCAACGCAATAAAAAAATCGCCCAGGTTATTTTATATTCTGCGCTGGGTTTACTGGTGCTGGGCTTTGTGTGGTCATTGAAAAATACGGATGTGAACCAGGCAACGGCGTCATACGTCATACTGATCCCGGCTTATATCCTGGTGCAGGTCGCCATCGCGATGGCCAATAAATGGGGCCGCTCCCCCCGCCCCGACGAGATACTTGCATCCTCACTAAAAGGCCTGAACAATCAATACTCGCTATACAATTTCAACACAGGCGCGCCGCATTTGCTGATCGGCCCCGCCGGTGTTTGGATCATCAAGCTTTATTACCATTCCGGAGAAATTTCATACAACCCTGACAAGAAACGTTATGAACAAAAGGGCGGCCCGGGATTCATGGCTAAAATGTTCGCGCAGGAAGGTATCCCGGCCATTGAACGTGAAAGCAAGCATGTGATTAATAATTATCATGCTTACCTGAAAGACAAGAACATCGAAATTTCCGTGGAACCTAAAATTGTGAATTTTTTCTATTCAGACAAAGTAACGCTGCGCACGAGTAACGCACCGGAATTGAACATTCAGGCTGATAAATTCAAGGATTATTTACGCCAGGCAGCCAAAAAACCGCTGCTCAGCGACGCGGAAATCAAAAAGATCACTGACCAATTGCCGGAAGAAAGCGAATGATCATTTAGGGCTGCGTTTAAGCGCATTCAGCAGCGCATCCACTTCATTCGGTTTGAGATAGCGCCATTCTGCGGGCTTTAGGCTTCCCAATTGGATGGTCGCTATTCTTTTTCGGATAATACGCCGGACTGGCAATCCAATCGCCAGGCCAATTTCTCGTATCTGGCGTTTTTTTCCCTCGCTCATGACCACTTTCAGCCAATTCCCGCCGCCCGCGGGGAGGATTTCCACCGATGCGGGACGGGTTCGGTAACCCTCTTCCAACACCACACCGCGGCGCCATGCTTTCAATTGATCCAGGTCAGCCGGTTTGGCGGTCATGACATGATATTCTTTTTCATGCTCAAAGCGCGGATGGGTCAGGAGGTTGGCAACCTCGCCGTTGTTGGTCAACAGGATCAATCCCTCGCTATCATAATCCAGGCGCCCAACGATGAACAAATGCGCCTGAATTGGAATGTAATCCATGACAATTTTGCGATCATCGGTTTTCTTGATATCCGAGAGCACCTTGCGGGGTTTATAAAACGCGATGTATATATCTTCCGACGGCTGTGCTTTGATCAGCTTATGATCGATCTCGATCTTGTCTTTTTGGGGGTCGGCTTTCTGACCCAATTGCGCCACCTGGCCGTTCACTTTCACGCGCCCGGCTTCGATCAGCTTCTCGCAATCCCGCCTGGAGCCGTAGCCGCTGGCGGATAGTATTTTCTGCAGGCGAATTTCTTCCAAGATGCTAATCCTTGAGAATAGCCGTGCCGTTTTGAGATTCTTGAGAAGGCATTTCAAATGGCGGTAGATCTTCCAAAGACGAAAGGCCAAAATAGCTTAGGAAGTCAGCAGTGGTGGCATAGAGCACAGGCCGACCGACACCCTCCCTGCGGCCAACCTCCTCGATCAAACCCTTGCTGAGCAAATTGCGCACCACGCCATCGCTGTTGACGCCGCGGATTTCATCGATTTCCGGACGCGTGATGGGTTGGCGGTATGCTACAATCGCCAGGGCTTCCAGCGCAGCCTGAGTCAAGGTGGTGGTAACTTCAACGCCCAGGAAACTCTCGATTAGTTCACCCATGAAGGGAGCGGTAGTCAATTGAACTTTGTTATTATGCCATTGCAGCATCAAGCCGCGTTTTTCTTC
>CAZDUN010000277.1:0-2927 GCA_964508615.1 uncultured Pelolinea sp.
TGATCATTAAATGAACGTCGACTGGCAGCCTGGTGAGCGGGCGCAAAGCCTTGATGATATTAACACCCAGCGACATGACCGGCACGAAATTGCCGTCTTCCAGGTCAAAATGGAGCATGTCCGCTCCGGCTTTTTCCAATTCCCTGACTGTTTCCGCGAGATGTGTGAAAGGCGCTGAAACCAGGGAGGGTGCGATTTTGATCATGTATTCCTGAGCATTAATAGTTCTTGCGGAAGTCCTTCACTTTATCCATGAATGACTTGACCCGTTTCATATCGACCTGGTTCTGGAATACGCCTTCATATTTAAAAGTGGTCGCCACGACCGCGCCATCCGCAATGCTTAATTGCTCCTCCACATTTTCCAGGCGGACGCCGGTGTTGGCGAACACGACTGTTTGCGGGACGGTATCCTTGACTCGCTTCAGCGTCGCGGAATCGGTTTCCGTGCCGGCGGTCAATCCGGAAACGCACAGGGCGTCTGGCAGATGATTAAAGACCGTTGAACGTGCGACTTCCGCGATATCGCGCTCAGCTAAATAGCGGGCGGCTTCAGGGACAATGTTGAATAGTAGTTTTACATTTTCCGCGCTTATGGCGTGCTGATGGCGGATGATTTCGCCGCAATTGGTGTTCCACAAACCAAAGTCGCTGGCATACACGCCTGAAAAGATCTCGCGCACGAACTTGCCATCCACCGCGGCGGCCAGTTCCAAAGAAGCGTAAGGATCCCAGAGGACGTTCACGCCATAGGGGACGGTGATTTCAGGCATCAGCTCGCCGATGATCCTGGCCATCGAAGCGGTTGTTTCAGTTTTTACCTTTAAAAGATAAGGCATGCTGAATTCATTGGAGAACATCACGCCATCCACCCCGCCTTCCTGCAATGCCAGCAGGTCTTCCCTGGCGGATTTGATCACCGCTTTCATGCCGCCTGCTTTATCGTATCCAGGATCGCCTGGTAATGCCCGCAAGTGGCACATGGCGATAATTGGTTTTTCTGTATGGAATATTTCTTTTGTCCAGTAAGTCATATCTTCCAGCTCCAAAATAGAAATAAATTATGATTATACGCCACGCCGCAGATCTAAATGATGGTCGAATTTACTGACGATCGTGTTCAAAGCTTTAATACCGGCTTCGATATCCCGGATATCAGCGGTTTCTATCGGTGAATGGGAATAACGCATCGGGATTGCGAAATGGGCCATGGCTGTGCCTTGCGTACCAGCCACCACGGTAAAGGCGTCATCCGTGATCACGCCTAGCACGATGTCGCGCTGCCAGGGGATTCCCATTTCATCCAGGGTTTTTTCCATGAATAATCTCAGCGGAGGATTGGGAATAATGCCGGCCAGAGTGCCGCGCCCATGGAAATTCATCTGCGTCACAGCCGGCCCCTTGCCCAGGCTCATATCGTACTTGAAATTGAGGTCTGGTGTATCGCAGGCGATGGTGATATCCAGGCAGATCGATGCATCCGGTTCAAGTTTATAGAATACCGGCAGCACGCCGCGAATGTTGAATTCTTCCTGCGTGGAAACGACCACGTACACCGTGCCTGCCGGCCGGTTCTGTTTCAGATGCTCTGCCAGTGCGATCAGCAGCAGGCAGCCGATGCGATTATCCAGTGTCTTGCCGGAAATCAGGTGTTCTCCAATTTGCTCGAAGTGATGATGATAAGTGACCGCGCTGCCGATCTCGATGCCCCTGGCTTTCACTTCCTGGTCGGATGCTGCGCCAATGTCGAGATACATTTTGTCAGTGGTCGGAACAGCCAACTTGGCCTCCGCGGGCGTCAGATGGTGCGCGTAAGTTCCCACCATGCCGACCACGTGACTTTTTCCATCAATGCTATGGACATCCATGAATTGGCCCATCAGCGTTTTTTCGGGAACGCCGCCGATTCGGTCGAATCGCAGATAACCGTTCTTTTCGATCTTTTTAATCATCAGGCCGAGTTCATCCATGTGCGCGAAAACCAGCAGGCTGGGTTCTTTTTCCTCCCTGCCTTTGAACGTGGCAGTGATGTTGCCCAGCCGGTCCACTTCAATTTCATCCGCCAGCGGCTTCAGCCTCTCAACCATCTCGCGGATCATGTTATCTTCCATGCCGGATAGGGCCGGGATGCTGGTCAGGTGCCTTAATTCCTCAACAATCGATTTCATTCTTGCTCCTTCAATAACTTAATATATTTTATCCAACATACATGCGCCCGCCATCGGCGACGATGATCTCGCCGTTGATGAAACTCGCCAATTCCGAACACAGAAACAACACCACGTTGGCTACGTCTTCCGGGTATCCGATCCGTCGCACCGGCATCTGGGGGACATAGTGTTCGATCATTTCCTGCTCGCTGGCGTAACGTGTCATGATCATATCGCTCATGATCACCGCCGGCATGACCGCGTTCACCAGTATGCCCATTGGCGCGTAGGTTTTCGCCTGGTAACGCGTCAGCGAATATGCGCCTGCTTTGGTGGCAACGTATTGCGGGATGCCCGTGCCCCCGGTCAAAACGCAGGTCGAAGTGATGTTCACGATCCGCCCGCTGCCGCGCTCGGCCATGTGATCCTTGACGGCTTCTGAGCAAAAATGCAGCGCTTTGACATGCACCGCGTAGCTTTTATCCCAATCTGCCACCACCCCGGCATTGTTGACCAGAATGTCGATCCGTTTGAATTGCGCCAATACTTCATTCGCCAAAGCCCGGCAATTTTCATCCTGCGAAATATCTTTTCTGATGTAAAAAGGACGCAAGCCTTCTTTTTCGATCTCGTCCAGTACCGGTTTGATTGTCTCTTCCGGGACGATGTCGTCGATCACTACTTGGGCGCCGGCCTGGGTGAGTAATTTTGCGGTCGCCTTGCCGATGCCTTTTCCGGCGCCGGTTACGATGGCTGTTTTTCCGGCAAGATCAATTG
>CAZDUN010000278.1:0-2918 GCA_964508615.1 uncultured Pelolinea sp.
TTCTTCATAAAATCCTTTAATGCTTCGTGCAGCTTTGCCTCTGTTTCCAAATCCACAGAACTCGTGCTGTCATCAAGAATTAAAATACTTGGATCGATTAATAAAGCGCGAGCAATGGCCAAACGCTGCTTCTGCCCGCCGGACAGGTTGACGCCCCGCTGGCCAATCCATGTATCATAACCATCAGGAAATCCCATAATAAAATCATGCGCCTGGGCAACCCGGGATGCAAGAAGCACGTCCGCATCACTCGCCTGAGAGTAACCGTAGCGGATATTTTCCATGATTGAACCGGAAAACAGGATGGTATCCTGGGGGGCGATGCCAATCAGGGAAAGGAGTGATTCCTCGGCCATCTTGCAGACATCAACGCCATCGATGCTTACGCTGCCGGATGTGGCGTCGTAAAACCTGGGTATCAGATTAACCATGGTGGTTTTGCCGGATCCGGTGGCGCCCAGGATGGCAATGGTTTGGCCCGGCTGTGCCTCAAAATTGATATTCTCCAGAACATTCTCGCTCTCCGCGCCATCATAACGAAAGCTGACATGATTGAATACAACTCCTCCTGCAGCTTTATCGGATAGACGGATAGCCGCAGGGAGCTCGCGTATGTCCGTGCTGGTATCCAGCACCTCGTACACCCTGTCTGCAGAAGCAGTTCCTGCAGCAATCGCATTGGCCATCATCAACAGGAAAGATAACGGCGCCATGATCGTCATCAGATAATCGGTAAATGCCACGATTGCGCCCAGGGAAAGCGAACCTGCGATCACCTCGATTCCCCCTCCCCAGATGACCACCACAATCGCCATATTAATGGTCAGGGTCAGCAGGGGCCCAAAGGTGGACATGAATCGCATAATTTTGACGTGCATGTTGGTAAAGGCCTGATTGGCATCCTCAAAGCGTTCTTCTTCATGCTGCCGCTGCGCAAACGCTTTCACCACACGTACTCCGGCAATATTTTCCTGCAGCACCGTATTCAAGCCATCCAACTTTTTCTGTACTTGCAGAAATATCGGCCCCAATTTATCGATAAATAGCCAAACGATCAATAGCGTCAGTAGCATAAGCGGCACGATTTTGAATGTCAGGTTAGCATCCGTTGAATACATCAGAACCAGGCTGCCGCCGATGATCAAAGGCGCCCGGATGCCAAAGCGCAAAGCCATGCGAATGGTGTTTTGCAGCACAGTCACATCGCTGGTCAATCGCACGATCAGGTTACCCGTCCGCAATTGATCTAGATTCCGATAAGAAAGTTCTTGAACCTTTTTGAAAATTGCATCACGCAAGTCGCGCGCGAAGGATTCAGAAACATCCACGGAAAGTGTGTTGTAAATTATCGCAAAAATCATGTTCAGGAACGAGACCACCAGCATAAGTAAAGCCGTATTCCGGACCACATGCAGATTCCCGGGTGTGATTCCAAAATCGATGAGCTGCTGTACCAGGCGTGGAATTGCCAGATCCAGAAAAACAACGCAAAGTAAAAAAACTGTTGAAAAGAGCGCTTTCAGGCGATATGGTTTCAGGAAGCGTAAAATTCTTGATAAGTTCTTCATATGTTTCAATCCAGGCAGCGATTTTTCAGCAGTTTTTCCATGATAAGAAAAGCAGCCTTCAAGCTTTCCAGGTCTGCGTCATCCAGTGTTGAGAACCAATCACGCATGGAAATCGAATTCTTTTCATGAATCCGGGTAATGACCTCCTCACCCCGTTTGCTCAAGGACAGATAAATCACACGTCTGTCATTTAAGCCGCCCTCCCGTTCAAGCAGGCCAGCCTTCACCAGTTCCTCAACAGCCCGGCTTACTCCCGGCCGGCTGATAAACATGCAATCCGAAAGCTCACTGACTGTTTTTTTGTTTTCTTCTTTTATTCTACGCAATACATGGAATTGCGTGGAAGTGATGCCGTAATCCTCACGCGCGATGCGATGGATGAGCGAGCGCATGAAATGCCAAATGGGTGGTATGGTTTTCCAAAACGATTTCGTGGTGTCCTGGACCAACTGCCTGTGCGACTGGTTATCGTTCATTTATCTCCGATTATTAGTTACCTTAATCAACTATTATATTTGTTAACCATTAATTGTCAATCACCAGCCGGCAATTGAATAAACACAACAGAAATCTTATAATCAGAGTAGGTCAAAGTGAGGTTCAGATGAAAGCCAGAGCATTCGTATGGCTGGTCCTGATTCTCATGGCAGCTTGCAGCACAGATCAAAATCAAGCAGCCGAAAGCGTTCCAATTTCCGATTTTCCCACCGCTGAAAAGAAAACTATCCAGCAAAACCAGGCACCCGTCGCGCAGGCCGAAATACTTGATTTCAATTGGGTAAAAAGCAAATACAGCAATCAGATCACCTGCATTGGATTGATAAAAAATACCAGCGAAATCCCGATCTATACCGAAATCATCCTGACCGGGCGGGATACATCAGGCAATCTGACATTACGAGAATCAGGCATGCCAACGATATCGATCCTCCCGCCAGGCGCAGTCAGTCCATTCCAAATCTACCTGTATGACCTGGAAGAATGCCCAAATTGCGAGCTTGGCATTTCGCCTCAGGCAGTCGATTGGGAAACGCCTTATCAGGATTTCAAGATTCTCTCTGATTCAGCTTCGGCGCAGCAATACAGTGGGGTAGTGGAAATCATCGGCGAGATCGAAAATACCGGAAATAAAACGGCAGAATACGCGGCCATCTCCGCAGCCCTGTTCGACGAAAATGGAAAGATCGTGGGAGTTGGCGTGGGTTTCCCGGATATCAATCCCCTGCCGGCAGGCCAGAAATCCACCTACCTGATCATGATCGCTGAGATGGCCGGTGAACAATATACAACATACAAAATCTACCCGGTGGTCGCGAGTCTGACAGAATAACTTGGACTTCGCGTAAGACT
>CAZDUN010000279.1:0-2893 GCA_964508615.1 uncultured Pelolinea sp.
GGCGGCTTCCTCCGTCCTGCAGCCCTTTGGCATCGACGAGCAGATCCTGAGGGATTACCTGCAAGCCGGCGGGACTGTGCAGACTTCCATGAAATGGGGTGAAAGCGCGCTGCTTTCCATCCTGCTCCCCGGCCAACCAGCGTAAATAAAAAAAGAATCCGCGCTTATCTCCACGCGGATTCTTATTATTTTCGTTAGTTTATGGACATACGCCCGGGCTGATAGCGTTGAAAAATCCCGCGAATAAGTTGCACCACTGGTCGGTGCTTTCAATAATCACAATTGGAACAATGCAGAAGATAATAATGAATCCAATCACGATCATCGCCACAATCACCCAGGTTGGATATTTGCTGACTTTGCTTTCCCTGGGTTTTACTTCCGCCACTTCCTCCGGCAAATCTTCGAAGTATTCGATTGGTTCTGCGCTTTCTTTCTGGTTGGATCTCTTCTGCTTCCCGAATTTAAAGAGATTCTTTTGTCCTTCGCTTTTTGTTTCCGGCAAAGCGGAAGTTTGAATTTCGAGGACATTGTTCTCCCCAAGGGTTACCAGGTCACCGTTCTTCAGCTTTTGGATTTTCTTGACAGCTTTTCCATTCAACATGGTCCCATTGGTGGAACGCAGGTCTTCGATAAACAGGTCATTGTCTTTTTGGAAGATCCTTAAATGCTGCCGGGAGATTTGCACGTCATCCAGCACAACCACATTGTCCGGGTCGCGTCCGATGGTAATTTCTTCGGCAAGTGGAATTTCTTTTCCTGATTGAACTCCGGCTTGAAAAATGATTTTTCCATCCATAGCGCTGGTTCTCCTGTACTTCAATTAATAGTCTAAGGAAGAAAAAAAGTCAAGCCGTTGAAACACGTCTTGACCCGATCCCTAAAAACTCCCCGCCATGTCGTGTGCGACTAGGTTTTGAACCTGCAAATGCAGGACGGGCTTTGCCTCGTAAGCTTCGCCTTGGCTTGCGCCTATCGCGTTGCACCCGAAAGAACAGAGCCCATTTTTTAAAGTGTTGGCTCAAAACGATGATTGCCGCATCACGAGCACAGCAGGGTTTTAATCTTATACCATAATTCAAAGCAAGTGCATAGGTTGGCTGGGAGGAGGCAGCGCTTGACACCAGCCTTCAGCTTCCATATACTGGAGCCATGCAGCCATCCACGATCAGAACATTTTTCGCTTGCAAGATCTCATCTGAGAACCTGACTAAAATTGATAAACTTCTGGCAGACCTGCGCGCCAGGCTGCCGCAGCAGGTCAAATGGGTCGATACGAAGAATATGCATCTGACTGTGCAATTCCTGGGGGAATTTCGTAAAACGGATGTCGCAGGCGTGGAGAAACAGCTAAACCAGGCACTCTCGGTTATGCATCCTTTCAGCCTGAATATCCAGAAACTTGGCGCGTTTCCTTCGCCAGCCAGGCCAAAGGTGGTCTGGCTAGGCATTGAGCAGCAGCCGGCATTGTTCAGGTTGGTCGAAATCGTCACGCAGACCACCAAAATGTTGGGTTACCCTCCGGAAGTACGCCCTTTCTCGGCTCACATCACCCTGGGCAGGGTAAAACCTTACGCATCTTCAACTGATTTAGCCAATCTCAGAAACGAAATTCAATCCAGGCAGGATGTTGTGATCGGCAGCCAAATGATCGCCAGTTTGCACTTCATTAAAAGCGAGCTAACTCCCGCCGGTCCGCGCTATCATGAATTGTTCAACCTGCCATTCTCCGCCTGAATAACTTCCATGCTAAAATGAACGGAAACATTGATCAACGAGGTGAATACTGAAAGAGTTGGATCCGATACAGGTCGCGCGCGATTTGGTCAGCGCGCTTGAAGAGAAAAAAGCAGAAGATATCGTCCTGATCGACTTGCAGGGGGTGGCCATTTTTACCGATTATTTCGTTATTTGTTCCGGCACCAGCGACCGCATGATCCGCAGCCTGGTTCGGGCGGCCAATGACGCCATGGCGATTTCTCACGGCATGAAAGGAAGAATCATCGGCTCCGCATCCAACGGCTGGATTGCCGTGGATTTCGGCGGGATCGTCCTGCATGTTTTTTCTCCCCAGCAGCGCGACTATTACCAGCTTGAGGAACTATGGTCAGGCGGTAAAACGCTGCTGAGGGTCAAATAAGGGAATTGAATTACAGCCTGGCCAGAGCGGCCAGCACCTCGGCGCTGTGCTCAGCAGGTTTTACCCCTTCAAAAACCTTGGCAATCATGCCCTTGGCATCGATCAGGTAAGTGGTGCGTAAAACACCATCGAAAACTTTTCCCATAAATTTCTTTCTTCCCCATACGCCGTATAGTTCGCATACTTTGTGACCCACATCCGCCAGCAGCGTGAATGGCAGATGATGCTTGTCAGCGAATTTGGCATGCGATTTCCCGGTATCCGGGCTGACGCCCAGGATCACGGCGCCTGCTTGCTGGTATTGACTGTAATCATCCCTGAAGTTACAGGCTTCGGTCGTGCAGCCCGGGGTATCATCCTTGGGATAGAAATACAAAACCACAGGTTTGCCCAATAATTGGGACAAGCTGAATTTATTGCCTTGCTCGTCATCCAACGTAAATTCAGGTGCTTTGGTTTTTTCTGCTAGTGTCATACGACCTCCTGACCTATATCATATTGAACACGGCTGTCAGGGGGCATTAGCGATTTATTAATAAACCCATAATCCGCTGACGATGGAAAGGATGCTAGCTGCCGGCAGCAGCTTTATCAGTGCGAGCGCCCAATTCCAGTTGGGTTCTTGTTTTCCGATGCTTCGAAAAGTCAGCCAGGCAGCAGCCTCGCCGACCGGCAGGATGAATATTTTGTTCAGAATGACCGTAATATCCACCTCTAGGAATAACGTGATGCAGCCCAGAACCAGCAGAGCTG
>CAZDUN010000280.1:0-2828 GCA_964508615.1 uncultured Pelolinea sp.
CAAACGCGCGCTCAAACGCCGCGACTTGATCCGCTCGCTTAAGGGCGGGCGCGAGATTGCCGAATAGCTGCTCAAATTGATATCAGCGATAAAATTGGCGCAGGTTTCTGCGCCAATTTTTATATGGAGAAGCATGGATAAACAGACTGCAAAAAAGATACAACAAAATGCCTGGCGTTATATGGAGCAGGGCTATCATTGCTCGGAAGCGATTTTGCTGGCGGTTGGCGAAGGCTACCTGACCGAAGTCGATCCGCTGGCGCTGCGCATCTCCACGCCATTCGCGGGCGGGATTGGCGGCGGGCATATGGAAGTCTGCGGCGCTTTGAGCGGCGGGATCATGCTGATTGGAGCGCTATACGGCCGTTTGGATGGAAAAACCAACGACGACCAATGCCTGGCGCTCGCGGCTGAATTCAGAGAGAGGTTCCTGCGTGAATTCGGATACACAACCTGCCAGGCGCTCAAGGATAATTGGGTCGGCCAACCGGGCCAGGCAAGCTGCAAAGAATTAACCGCAAAGGCGGCCGGGATTTTGATCGAAATACTGGAAGCCGGGTAGTTCTCGCGTGATAATGTAATCGCGGGAAGGCGTGAGTTTCATGAAAAACGGGCAGAAATCACTCTGCCCGTTTTGTTTGATCCTGAAGAAATTAATTCTCAGTTTTTTTTTGGCGTTGCCAGACCCCACACGATCAGCCCTAATGCCAAACCGCCGCAAATGCCGCCGACCATCAGGAAGGAAGTGGAAATACGCGGCAGCGCGCTGGCGCTGAGCGCTTCAATGATCACCGACAGGCCGGACAGACTCGCATTGAACCGGAAGTCGGCTCTTTGCATCCCATAGTTGAGCCAATAGAGTGCTGTGTTGCCCTGCAAAAGCGCGCCCAGCAGAAAAACAAAGCCGGATGGGATGAGCAGCATCCAGCCCAGCCACTGCAGCCGCGCGCGCCAGTTCGCGCTGGAGATCAGGGCTGTCAGGTACCACGCGCAGACCGCTAGGAATGCCAGCGACAGCACAGTTAGCACCAGGCTGGCCGGAACGGCCATGCCGGGCAGGAAGCGGCGCCAGGGTTGTTGGCTTTGCCAGCGCTGCCAATTTTGACCCAGAGTAACTTCATCCGGTATTTGCTCCAGGGCCGGCAGGAGAACTGGCTGGATGTAGTTTTCAATCAGCACTTCATCGGGGATTCCTTCAGGCTTGCAAGCACTCTGCCCTTCGCCGCCGATGCCGGGGGTTTGCCCAGCTTGGCAGACTGGCAGAATTTCAACCAGGGCAGCCATGAATTCAGCTTGCTTGTCGCCGCCCAGCGCTGCTTTCACCGGTTTCAGGTCGAGCGTGGGATTGAATTCGGTTGTTTCTCCGTGCAGGTAATCGAATAAGTCCGCGACAAAGGCGGTGGTTTGTTCTTTCAGATAAGCGCTATCCAGAATGCTGCGCAGGATTTCCCGCAGTTCGCTGGTATCGGCCTCAGCCGGTAGCGCCAACCGGCTCCGCAAAATCCCATCCAGGATTTCATCGGACAATAAAGCCTGGTAGACGTCTTCGTTATCCAGGGCGTCGATATAGAATTGTTCGTTCAAAGCCCAGCTGGCAGCGCTGATGGCTGTCTGGCTGGCCAACAGCAGCGGGAAAACCAGGCAAAGGGTGAATAACACGGCAATCAGTTTTCGCATAGGTTACTCCTTATGAAAATCGTATTTCCTATAATGATATACGTTAACTCAACATTAAAGTTTTACGGATACCACATATTATATAATTCATACATCGATCACATACGTATCGGGTTATGCTGAATAGCATATAAATCATTGGAGGATATTATGATAGATAGAATAATTGGTGCATTTACGTTTAAAACCGGGGTTTACAAGGAAGTCGAGGACGATGCCACCTTCACTTCGACGGCCTGGATGATCGTTGTGGTGGTAGCGCTGCTTTCCAGCCTGGGCACAAACGCGGCCACAGTCCACACGGTGGGCGGCCGCTGGATCGCCAGCGCGCTGGTAGGAACGATGGTCAGTGTCGGGTCATTTGCCCTGGGCGCCTTTGTCATGAGCTGGGCGGGCAAGACCTTTTTCAATGCTGAAGTCACCTTCGAAGAAATGGTGCGCACCATCGGATTGGCATATGTCTGGAATGCCGTGAGCTTTTTGGGCATCATCGCCCTGGCTGCTCCCGGGTTGACCTGCGTGACCGGCCCGCTCACCTTCCTGGCCGCTATCGCCGGATTGGCGGCGTGGTTTTTTGCCGCCAAGGAAGCCCTCGACCTGGAATGGCCGCAGACCATCGGCACAGTCATCATCGGTTGGGTAGTGATGATGGTGGCATCCGCGGTAGTGCTTGCTGTCCTGAGTTTGGTAGGTTTGGCTGGGGCGGGGATCTATTCCATTATCCGTTAGGACAACCCTGTTTCAGGCTAAAAAAACGTGCGAAAGCAGCGTGTTCTGATCACGCTGCTTTTTTTTACAACTGCCTGAAAGGAAACCAAATCAACGGGGCTGCGTATTAAAACATATAGATAAACCAAGATGAGGAGCTGAAATGGCTGAATTAATTTCTGAAAAAAGAGAATTGGGAGAATTCACCCGCATCGCCATGCGCGGTGTCGGCAAAATATCCGTCACCCAGGGGAGGGAACAATCGGTGGTGATCGAGGGCGATAAAATCGCGGTCAGCCGCATCACGACCAACGTGGCGGATGGCAAGCTTGTGATCGATATCGGCCGCGATTGGGTGGAAAAGATCAGCGCCGGCTTCGATTTCATTACCAACAAAGACATCCGCATCACCATTATGGTCAATGAACTCAACGAGCTCGAGT
>CAZDUN010000281.1:0-2785 GCA_964508615.1 uncultured Pelolinea sp.
GACAGCACGAAAGGCAGCCCGCCATCCGCCAGCACCCACTCGCCGTTGTATTTGCGCGCCACATGCACGTGGATGCCGGAGGAACTGCCGCCTTCGCAGGAGGGATGCCCGAGCGGGTCATCCACAGCCAGGACGTCATCCAGCTGCACGCGGTCGCTGTTGGCCACGTGCATATACACCAGCGCCCAGCCGGTCTGCTCGTAGCCGTCCATGTCCAGGTCGAGCACCACCACGCCATTGCCGGCGCGCACCACGCGCCCGGCCGCCATGGCGGTGGTGTAGTGGGTGGAATTGCCGCAGCCCGGGCTGCTGAGCGGCGGGGCGAAATCCAGCGCGGCCAGCGCGCCATCTTCCTCCCAGCCCGAACCCCAGGCAGCATGCGGGCCGCCGGTGAGGTTCCAGACCTCGTTGACCGGGAAGGGCAGGTTCAACTCCGGCTGCTCGATCCCGGCCGGGAAGAGCGGATCGATGCCGCTGCCCAGCGCAAAGGGATCGCCAAAATATTGCGTGTAAATATCAGCCAGATCCCGTTCGCCATACAAGGCTTTCTCCCAACTGGCGCGGTCGTGCGTTTCAGCCAGGGCGTACATCACGGCCACCGTGCCGGCGTTCAGGTAGGGCGACAGGCGCAGGCTGGAACCATCCGCGAAGGTTAGCCCGGTGAGGGTGCCATCGCGCCAGCCGTAGTAGCCTTTCATGAGCATCTTGACCGCCCAACCGGTCTGGAAATACACGCCGCTGCGGTCGGATTGTTTCCAGCCCATCGGGTAAAGGAACTGCTCTCCCTCCGGTTTGGCTGTGGACAGCCAGCCGCTCTCATACTCCATCAAGGACAACAGGATGTATGGGCTGATGGAATACTCCAGGCCCAATTCGTAAACGATCTGGGCGGCTGAAGTGGCGCCGCGGGTCATGGTTTCGGTATAGGTCTTGATAAAGCCGGTCTGGCTTTCAGTGAAAGCGGCCGGGTCGAACAGCGCCGCGGCCGGCGAGTAAACCACGGCTGAATCCGGGAAGAGGATGTCAGGGCGGGTGGTTTGGCCGAGAACATCCTTGACCAGGAAGCGCGTGCCCGGGTCAATCAGCAAGCTGGCGCGGCGGCCGGAATCATCAATGATGCCGCCCACCTTTACGCCGAAGTGCGCAGCGATCGCCTCGAGCGTATCACCGGATTGGGAAATGTATTCCACGTAACCTTCCGGCAGGGGCGTGGGGGTAGTGGTAGGCGCGGCTGTGGCGGTGGGCGCGGGGGTCGGCGCGCTTGTCGGCGCGGGAACCAACGGCGCGCAGGCAGCCAGCATCAGAACACCAATTAAAGCCAGCGTCCCGGCAGTGGTATGGATGGATCTAGTAGATTTTGTTTTCATCAGTTGGATAACCGGATGCATGGATTTGTCTGCCATCCCTCGTGAGAATGCCGTCATATTCTACCCCAAAGCCGGAAGATACCCAACCGCCCAGGAAGAAGGGCAGCTCCTGGTCGGCCGGGATCCACTCGCCGTTGTAGCGGCGGGCGATGTGCAGGTGCGTGCCGTTGGAAGGGCCACCCTCGCAGGAGGGATGCCCGAGCGCGTCGCCGGCGGTCAGCCAGCTCCCCAGCGCGGCGCGGCCTTCCTCTGCCACGTGCATGTAGAGCACCGTCCAACCGCTGCCTTCGAAGCCGTCGCCGTCCAAGTCCTGCACCAGCAAGCCGTCGGAGACGCGCACGACCTGGCCATCCGCGGCCGCCCGCGCCCAGGCTGGGCTTTCATAGCAGCCCCAAAAGTCATCGCCGGGAGGCACGGGCGCGAAATCGAGCGCCGCCCAGGCCGCGCCGCTGCCCCAGGCGGAATGCGGGCCGGAGGTGAAGTACCAGCTTTCGCCATCCGCATAGGGCAGGCGCATGTCCGGCTGGGTCAGGCGGTCGGGAATGAGCGGCTCCAACGCGTAATCGGCGGGCGGGCCGAACAACAGCGCGTAATCGGCATACAGGCCCAGCGGGCTGACCGCCAGCAGCCAATCATCATAGCCAAGCAACAAACTAAAAAAGTAATGCAGCGCGGCCGTGCCGGCGTTGACCTGATCGGGGATGAGCACCAGCGTGCCATCCGCCAGGCTGAGCTGATCGAGCGCGCTGACGCGGCTGGTGTAATAGCCGCGGTTGAGTTGATCGGCCGCCCAGGAGAGCTGGCGGTACAGGCCGCGAAAGGCTTCGTCCACCAGGAAAGGCGCTTCAAGCTCCAGCTCCTCGCCGCCGAAGTGACGAAGCAGCGCCAGCAGCAAGCGCGGGTTAACCGAATAGTCGCGGCTGACCTTTTCGAGGATGAGCGTGCCGGTCAGCAGGCGCTCATCCACTGTTTCGCTGTAGGCATCCAGTTCAGGAAAATGCGAGGCAATGAAATCAGCCAGGGAGAAATCTTTAAGCGCCGGGCCATAGACCAGCTCGCTGTTGGGGATGATCCCGAAATCCGGGCCGGTTTGCGGTTCGGAGGGATGCTGCGGCGCAGGCGTGGCGCGCTGAAATCCTGCGAAGGGGGAGGGGCTGTTATCCGGCCGGACACAGCCCGCCAACCCGATCAGCAATGCCAGGAGGATGAGCGCGCGCCGGCCGGATGACTTCATCGTCAATCGTGAAAAACCGGCAAGCGCCGGCCGGCGATCAGGTGCAGGTGCAGGTGATAGACGCTCTGCCCGCCCTCTAGGCCAACGTTGATTACCAGGCGGTAGCCGCGCTCGTCCACACCCTGTTCCCTGGCCAGGTCGCGCGCCTTGAGGATCAGGCGGCCGAGCAATTCAGCATCCTGCG
>CAZDUN010000282.1:0-2741 GCA_964508615.1 uncultured Pelolinea sp.
AAGGTGATCGTTGCAGCCCCCGTAGCGCTCGCCGCCGAAATCCTCAAGTGTGAGGTTCTGCGCAGCCAGGTTGGTGCCCATGGCGCCGTCGAAAATGACGGTGCGCTGTTGGATGGCTTCCAGGTAGGCTGAATGGGTTGCTCGTGATTTACTCAAAATGTTTCCTCGTTATATACAAAAAAACCTCTCCGGAGAGAGAGGTTTTGCGCGGCTTTCTCTCATCTTCCAGAATCCAGATTACGGTTCTGCCGGATTTGGCACCAGCGCTTTGGCGCGGTTGCCGAGGTATCTGCGGGCCGGTCCCTCCACCTCTCTTGATGAGTACTGTTAATGGTGCGAATTAGGCGCAATATTACCACAGAATGGAGCAGCGGACAACGGATGATGGTTTCTGTGAATATAAATTTTTTGATGAGATTATTGCTCGAATTGCGTCAGCAGGATTTATAATAGCGGTCGAGTGGCGCTTGTCCCTCAAGGGTGGCAGCAGCCATTCGCTTCTTTAAAAACCTGATCTGGTTTCAGCCGGTGAGGCAGTTTGTTGCTTTGGTGCAAACATCCGGGCATTTTTGGCTGAATAACCTTTTGGAGTATGGATGAAAGTGAATGCGGTGATTTTTGACATGGATGGGGTGATTCTGGATACCGAAAGCGTATCCAGGTACGCCTGGAAGATGGCTGAAAAGGAATTCGGGATACCTGTCACGGATGAATTTTTGGAGAGTCTGATCGGCATCAACCGCCAGGATGCCATTCCGATTTTCAATAGATTGTTTAATGATCAAGAGACATGGGAGCGAGTTCTGGAATGGCGGCACAAGTTGATCTGGGAAAAATATGACCGCGAGGGCATGCCCATCAAGCCGGGCGCGCGCGAGATTTTTGCTTACCTGCGCGAAAAAGGCATCCCGGCTGCTTTAGCGACTTCCAGCACGCGCGCGATCGTGGATAATTACCTGGCGCGCGCGGGATTCAGCGAGTTTTTCGTTGCCATCCTGACCGGCGATACGCTTTCCAACGGCAAACCGCACCCCGAGATCTATTGGAAAGCCGCGGGGGCTTTGGGAAAAGATATTCACGAATGCATGGTCATCGAGGATTCCATCCGCGGCGTGCTGGGCGGCGCGGCTTCCGGTGCCATTACTGTGATGGTACCGGATATGGTTCAGCCTGATCGTGAGGTCAGGGAGAAAGCATTTGCGGTCGAAAAAGACCTGCTGGCCGTGATGGCTTTGATTGAGCGCTTGAACCAGGACGGCTGAGCGGTACTGATTGCATCAGCGCGTTTACAATAACACTGAGCATAATTCCAAAAAAAAGAAAATAAGGAGAAGGCTATGCCCAAGAAAATCATCATCGATACCGACCCCGGCGTGGACGATACCATCGCCATTTGCATGGCGCTGCGCTCGCCGGAGGTGGAAGTGATCGGCCTGACCAGCGTGTTCGGCAACGCGCCCGGCGCGGTCACCGCGCAAAACGCGCTGCGCCTGGTCGAGCTGGAGGGGCACGGGGATATCCCGGTGGCGCGCGGCAGCGACGTGCCGCTGGTTTTTCCGCTTGAAAAGCTGGGCACCTGGGTGCACGGCGAGGACGGCATGGGCAATACCCATCCTCCCGCGCCGCGCGGGAAACCGGTTGAAAAGAGCGCGGCGGAATTTATTGTGGAATGCGTGCGCGCCCATCCTGGCGAGGTGACGCTGGTGCCGGTTGGACCGCTGACCAACCTGGGGTTGGCGCTGCGCCTGGATCCCGGCATTGCCGGGCTGGTCAAAGAGGTAGTGATCATGGGCGGCGCGGTGAGCTGCCCGGGCAACATGACCCCCGTGGCGGAAGCTAATATCTACCATGACCCGCACGCAGCTGACCTGGTCATGGCCGCCGGCTGGCCGCTGACGCTGGTCGGGCTGGACGTGACCCATAAGACAGTCATCACGCCCCAGCTCCAGCAGGAGATCTTCCGCGCGGAAAACCCTGCGGTCAGGTTGATTGAAAAGATCCTGCCCTGTTACCAGAAATTTTTCAACGATATGTACGGGTTGGAGGGCTCGATTTATACCCATGATCCTTCAGCAGTCGCGTATGTGATCCGCCCGGAATTATTCAAAACCCAGTCCGTGCCGCTCTTTGTTGAAACCGAAGGGCGCTGCGTGGGGCAGACGGTGGCGGATTGGAAACATCAATGGGAGGAACGCCCGCAGGTGAAGGTCTGCCTGGAGGTGGATTCACAGGGCGTGCTGGAGTTGATCAAAGAGCGCTTGACCCGCGCTTAAAAACCCAACCGCCCCGCGCAAGTCAGAAGGGGCGGTTTTTCTTTTTATGCGCATACCTGCGCCTTCCAGTTGATTCATTAAAAGAATTGAAAAATATACAATAATCCCTATAATCTAAACATAAGCTGTGTTCACGCGAGGAGGAAAGACATGCTTGGAAAAAGTTATTGGGTTTTACCCTGTTTCTTCATCGCCGCTCTGCTGATCGCTGCCGCGGCGCCCCGCCCGCAGGCTATGGATCCCGAACCTCCGGATGAGGTCATCAAGCTGGTTTTCATTCACCATTCCACCGGCGAAAACTGGCTGACGGATGGCTACGGCAACCTGGGCAGGGAATTGGGCGAGAACAACTATTTCGTCAGCGATACCAACTACGGCTGGGGCCCGGAATATATTGGCGACCGCACCGACATCCCCAATTGGCTGGAATGGTTCGCCAGCGATGCCACGCCTGCTTATATGGAGGCG
>CAZDUN010000283.1:0-2729 GCA_964508615.1 uncultured Pelolinea sp.
TAGTTCTGAATCTTGTTATGCTTCTCTTCCATATTTCCCTTCTTTGGCGTCACTCTTCTTTTTACGCGAAAGTAAAGAGGAATAAACCTCAGCCTCAACTACTGTTTTCCCTAAATTCGCTAATAAACCTCCCATCCATCCAGCCAGACGGGCTGCCAACTGATTCGCCTTGGGCAGCTTGTCATGGGCGGCGCTGGAGATTTTTAATAGCCCGAAAGAACCTAACAGGCTGAAAATCAACAGGAACAGTAGGATAAAAAATAGCGGCAGCACCACCAGGATGGCGGCGATATCCGCCCATACGCGCAGATCGAGCGCGCCGTCCCGGCTGCCGTTCAGCAGCTGATATATACCCAATGCGGCTACCGCACCTGTAATTATTAGAGGCAGGTAGATTTGCCAGAATGTCTGGCTGTGATGTTTTTGTGTTGGTTCCCTATGCTGGAATTGCCGTTTCTCTTCCATATCGCTCATTCTAACATAGCCGCCGCTTACACTTTGAAACTCAAAACCGCCTGAATGACATGCGCCTGCTCTGCTTCAGTCAAGCTGTTATAGAAAGGCAGCCGCACTAGCCGATCGCTGTATTCCTCGGTCAGGGGCAGGTCGCCGCGCTGGTAACCGTAAAACTGGCCCATATCGGCGGTGTGCAAGGGTACATAATGAAACACAGACAGGATGTCGCGTTCTTTCAGGTGTTGAATGAAAGCCTGGCGGGAATCCAGGTTTGGCATGAGCAGATAGAACATGTGGTAGCTCTGCTCGCAATAATCGGGCACAAACGGCAAGTAGACATCATTTTCACCCGCCCAGCTTTGCAGATGTTTTTGGTAAGTCTCCCAGATCTGCCGGCGTTTGGTTTGGATGAAATCGGCTTCTTCAAAATGCGCGTACAACACGCCTGCCAGGATCTCGGAAGGCAGGTAGCTGGAGCCGACATCCACCCAGGTGTATTTATCGATCTGGCCACGGAAAAACCGGCTGCGATTGGTGCCTTTTTCGCGAATGATCTCCGCCCGCTCGCTGAAAACGGGATCGTTGATCAAAAGCGCCCCGCCTTCGCCGCAGGAAAAGTTCTTGGTTTCATGGAAGCTTTGGGTGGCGATTTGGCCAAAAGTACCCAGGTATTGGCCCTTGTATTTCCCGAATAGCCCATGCGCGTTATCCTCCACCACGGGCAGGTCATGCTCGCGCGCGATGCGCAGGATTTCGTCCATCTCGCAGCCCACCCCGGCATAGTGCATCACGAAAATGGCTTTGGTGTGCGGGTTAATGGCAGTTTCAATCAGTTTTTCATCAATGTTCAAGGTGTCCGCGCGGATGTCCACGAAGCGTGGTTTGGCCCCGCGCAGGGCAAACGCGTTCACGGTGGACACGAAAGTGAAAGAAGGCACGATCACTTCATCGCCTTCCTCCAGGTTAAGCAGCAGGGCGGCCATCTCCAGCGCATGCGTGCAATTGGTGGTCAGCAGGGCTTTCGGAACGTTGAAAGTACTCTCCAGGAATTGGCAGCATTTCCTGGAAAAATTGCCGTCGCCGGAAATGTGATTGCTTTCGATGGCCTGGCGGATGTACTCGAATTCATTTTTCGCGAGGTAGGGTTTGTTAAACGGGATCATGCTTTTTCCTTTTGTTGACTTTCTTCAGCCAGTACATAAGCGGGATTATTCATTGAACGGTTGAAGATGCTGCCGAGATATTCCCCGAAGATGCCCAGGGCAAAGAGCTGCGCACCGCCGAAGATGCTGATGATGGATGCCAGAAAGGGAAAGCCGGGCACACTGCCTTCCTGAAATGAGCGCGCGATGGCGTAGATCAGGATGGCGAAGCCAAACAGGGTCATGGTAAAACCGCTGATGCTGGCGAATTTCAATGGAAAAGTGCTGAAACCGGTCAGCGCGATCATGCCCAGTTTGACCAGCCGGGCCAGGTTATAGTTGGAGCGTCCCTGTGCCCGCTCCTGCTCGATCACCTCTACGCTGCCGAAATTCTCGGTACCCCAGGTGAGCAGCGCGTCGATGATAACGTTGGGGCTGTTGAAGGCTTCGAACGAGCGGCGCAGGTCGGTTTTAAAAGCACGGAACGCGCTCATGTATTTGATGCGGTTGATGCCCAGTATCTTGGCCAGAAAGTACTTGGAGACTTTGGATGAAAAATTCCGCCAGGGCGAATGCACCAGCTTTTCCGGTATGCCATAAACCACGTCGAATCCCTCATCCAGTTTATCAATTAATTTATGGATTTCTTCAGGCAGGTGCTGCAGGTCGTCATCCATGGTGACGATGGTTTCGTAACGCGCGGCGCGGATGCCGCACAGCAGGGCGTTATGCTGGCCGTAGTTGCGCATCAGGTTGAAAGCCCGGATGACTGCGGGATGGGTCTTGCTCAGCGAGCGGATGAGTTCGCGGCTGTCGTCGCGGCTGCCATCGTTGACCAGAATGATCTCGTAGCGGCTGCATAGGGGCTGCATGGCGGCCATGAGGCGCTGCGTGAGTTCCGCGAGCGTTTTTTGGCTGTTATACACCGGGATGACAACGGAGATCTGTTTTTTCATGCGCTGCCTACCTTTTAGGGACAATTGTATGCCTGCATATATTCTACTAGTTTATCCCGATCAGGAATCGTTTCATCCTGCGCGAGCCTTTCCAAGCTGGTGCACAGGCCGTTGAGATAGTTGCCCTCAGCTTGCCGGATTTCTTGAGCGATGCTTTCCACCCGCTCCCAGTTCT
>CAZDUN010000284.1:0-2716 GCA_964508615.1 uncultured Pelolinea sp.
TCTTTCAAACAACTGCTAAAATTAGAGAGACTGGAATAAACAAGAAGAAAAAAGCGAGGAAATATGAGTGTAAAGGATACACTTGAAGCTGCGCTGAGGCAAGCCATGAAAGACAGGGATGAAATGCGGCGGAATGCCCTGCGTTTGGCTTTATCCACCATCAAGCTGGCCGAAATCGACGCGGGCAAAGCCCTGGATGACTTGACAGTCTTTGCGCTCCTGCAGAAAGAGATCAGGACGAAGGAAGAAACCATCGCGGAAGCCCATAAGGCAGGACGCGAAGAGATGGTCCTGCCCGTCCAATCTGAAATCGATTTCCTGAAGGAATTTCTGCCAAAAGAATTATCCGATGATGAATTGGCAGAGATCATACGCAATGCCATCGCTGAAACTGGCGCCGCGTCCATCAAGGATATGGGTCGCGTCATGAAAGCAGTCATTGAAAAAGCTGCTGGTCGGGCATCCAACGACCGGATCAGTAAATTGGTTCGGGATGTATTGTCGCCTGAATAACGATTGAAATGCTTTCAAAAAAAATCGAGGGATTCTTCAAGCAAAACAAGCTGATTAATTCGATTTCGCTTGTTGGGCTGGGTATATTAATTTTTCTCTCGCTGGTTCTGCCTATTTCGCTGCGCTCGGCCACATCCCTGCTGGATATTGGCGATGTTACATTCCAGGATATCCATGCCCCGCGAACTTTCAGCTATGAAAGCCGCTTTTTAACCGAAGAAGCCCGCGCTGAAGCGGAGAAAACCGTTCAACCGGTGTACCTGGCAGCCGATCCTTCCATCACACGCAAGCAGGTTGAGAAACTACGCGTGGTTTTAAACTACATCAGCGCCGTTCGCGGCGATTCCTACGCGTCACTGGGACAAAAGATCGATGATTTGCAGAAAATAACCGATCTGGCCATCACCAGCGAAGTGGCGAATGCGATCCTGGCCCTGGATGATGAAACCTGGCTGGCAATTCAGGAAGAATCGCTGTTCTTGCTTGAAGAGATTATGCGCAATTCGATCCGGGAAGATCAAATTGCCACCATGCAGCGCAACCTCTCCACCCAAATCAGTTTTGATTTTGATGAAAGCGAATCGGATATTGTCAATGAAGTTGTTTCGCAGTTGATCACTGCCAACAGCCTGTACAGCAATGAATCAACTTCCGCTGCAATCGAAACCGCGCGCAATCAAGTCGAACCGGTCATCCGCAAATACGTGGCCGGCGAGATTATCGTCAACAGCGGCGAAGTGATAAACGCGTTGACTTGGGAAGCGCTGCAAGAACTGGGCTACACCGAGCCGAAGAACAAACTGCTCGATTACATTTCTGCCGCCCTGATCACGTTCGTCATCCTGGCATTCAACGCGCTGTACGTCCGGCGCATCCGGCAGTCCATGGGAAGAAAAATTCAAGATCTCCCGGTAATTGTGATCGTATTCCTTGTTTTCTTGTTTGCCGCCAAGCTGGTCATCCCCAACCATACCATTCTGCCTTACCTTTTCCCAATCGCGGCTTTCGGCCTGACGATCTCCAGCCTGTACGATTACGAAACCGGGCTGGTTTTTTCCATTTCCCTGTCGATCCTGGCGGCTTTCAACGAATCCAGCACGATCGACCTGGCCGTTTATTATTTTCTGCCCAGTGCGATTGGCATTTTCCTGCTCGGCCGCGGCCGGCGTATCACCACCTTCTTCCTGGCTGGTTTGGCGGTTGGCGTCAGCGGCTCTGCCATGGTGATCGCCTACCGCCTGCTGAATTCCTATCTGGATTTCACCGGGGTCAGCACGTTGATCGGCGCAGCTCTCATCAATGGCTTTGGTTCAGTCAGCCTGACCTTGATCTTCCAATATATCCTTTCACAGGTAACCGGCAAGGTCACCGCTCTGCAATTGATGGATCTGGCCAGACCTGACCATCCATTGCTGCAGGAACTACTATTGAACGCGCCTGGCTCATACCAGCACAGCTTGCAGGTTTCCAACCTGGCGGAACAGGCAGCCAAGGTGATCAATTGCGACGCGCTGCTGACGCGCGTTGGCGCGCTTTACCACGATGTCGGCAAACTGAAGAACCCGCTTTTTTTCATTGAAAACCAGCCCGTCAACCAGATCAATACGCATGATAAGATGGATCCGGTGTTGACCTCTAAAACAATTGTGAAGCATGTGGCGGATGGATTGCAGTTGGCGCAGGAGCACCGCCTTCCGCCGCAGATCCAGGCATTTATCCGCGAACACCACGCCACAACCCTGACGCGTTATCAATACAACCTGGCTGTACATAAAGCAGGTTCCGAGGATAAAGTGAATGCTTCCGATTTCCGTTATCCGGGGCCAAATCCGGCTTCCAAAGAAACGGCCCTGTTGATGCTGGCCGATGGCTGCGAAGCGCGTGTGCGCGCTGAATCACCCAGGGATGTGGAAGAAATTACGAAAATCGTCGATACAGCGATTGAGACATATCTTAACCGCGGGTATCTCTCGCAAACAGAGCTCACGCTGAATGATTTGCGTTTGATAAAGATGTCGTTCGTCAAGACATTTAAAAACACCTATCACCAGCGTGTGAAGTATCCCGATGAACCGGCGGAATCTGGAAAAACGGAAGCAATAAAAAGCTGAGTGTTTCTGCCATGATTCTTTTTCAAATAAAAAAGAAAACCGTAGGAATTTACGGGAAAACAATGAAAAGAACTGGGCGGAAAAAACCATGG
>CAZDUN010000285.1:0-2714 GCA_964508615.1 uncultured Pelolinea sp.
GCTCAGCGAGATGCCTCACCCCGTAGCTTTTGTAGGCCGGGCATTCCTGCCCAGTGTATTTCTAAAAAAAAACCGGGTCTCCTTGAAGATCCCGGTCTCTAATCATTTTATGCTCGCGAATTTTTACGTCCCGTGCTCCCACGAATGTAGATATTCCTCCTGCTCGGGGGTCAGCTTGTCGATCTTCACACCCATCGCTTCCAGCTTCAGACGCGCGATCTCCAGGTCGATCTCCTGCGGCACGCCGTACACGGTCTTCTCGAGTTCGTCAGCGTGCTTGACCATGTATTCCAGGCTGAGCGCCTGGTTGGCGAAGGACATATCCATCACGCTTGCCGGATGCCCTTCGGCAGACGCCAGGTTAATCAGGCGGCCCTCGCCCAAGATGTGAATGCGCCGGCCATCCTTCATTTTGTATTCCTCAACGAACGGCCGCACCAGGCGCTTGGCAACGGACAATTCCTCCAGTGCCGGGATGTTGATTTCGACGTTGAAATGGCCTGAATTGCAGACGATCGCGCCGTCTTTCATCACTTCGAAATGCTGCTTGTCAACTACGTTCAGGTCGCCAGTTAGCGTGCAGAAGATATTACCGATCCTGGCCGCTTCCATCATCGGCATCACGCGGAAGCCATCCATCACGGCTTCCAGCGCTTTGAGCGCATCGATTTCGGTCACCACCACATCCGCCCCCATGCCGCGCGCCCGCGTGGCCAGCCCGCGCGCGCACCAGCCGTAACCAGCCACCACGAAAACCTTGCCGGCTAACAGGATATTGGTCGCGCGGATGATGCCATCTAAAGTGGATTGCCCGGTGCCGTAGCGGTTGTCGAACAAGTGCTTGGTCATGGCATCGTTCACCGCGATGATTGGGTAGGTCAGCGCGCCGTCGTGCGCCATCGCGCGCAGCCGGATCACGCCTGTGGTGGTCTCTTCCGTGCCACCGCGCACTTCCGCCAGCAGCTCGCGCCGCTCTTTATGCAGTATGCTCACCAGGTCCGCCCCGTCGTCCATGGTCAAGTGCGGCTTGTGATCCAGCGCCGCGTTGATGTGCTTGTAATAGACCGCGTTGCTCTCGCCCTTGATGGCGAAAGTCGGGATCTCATGCTGCGATACCAGCGCCGCCGCCACGTCGTCCTGCGTGGATAACGGATTGGATGCTGTCAGCACAATGTCCGCTCCACCCGCCTGCAGGGTGGTCATTAGGTTGGCGGTTTCGGTGGTGACGTGCAAACAGGCGGAAACGCGCAGCCCTTTCAGAGGCTGCTCCTTTTTAAAACGCTCGCTGATACTCGCCAGCACTGGCATCTCGCGCGCTGCCCATTCCATGCGCAGCCGGCCGCCTTCTGCCAGGCTCATGTCTTTTACATCGAATTTATCCATTGATTGAATCCTTTTCCTAAAATTGATTAATGAATCAGAATATCCAGCGCGCCCTGGTCGTCGAAGTTCTCGCGATAGCGCTGGATGAATTCTTCAAGCGTAAAACTGTGATTCTGCGTGCCGCGGTTCTCCAGGCAGTAAGTGGCAGCCAGCGCGCCCATCTGTCCGCAGGTTTGCCAATCCAGATTCAGCCGCCGCCCGCGCAGAAATCCGCCGCGGAAAGCGTCGCCCACGCCGGTAGGGTCCGCGATTTTGCGCGGCGCCACCGCAGGAATTTTGTAATGTTGATGCTTGACCCAGATATCTGATCCGCATTCTCCGCAGGTGATCACCACGAATTCTACTGCATTTCGAATATCTTCCGCGCTCATGCCGGTGTGTTTCTGGATCAGCTCGAATTCATATTCATTGATGAATACGCTCTGCGCGCCGATGATGCCCTCGCGGATATCCTCCGGCGCGTTGCGCACCACTTGCTGGCCGGGGTCGTACAGGTAGGGCATGCCCAGCTCTTCGCATTCCGCCGCGTATTTGGCCATGGCGGTTGGGTCGTTGGGTGAGATCACCACCAGGTCGGTCTGGCTTTTATTCAGGCTCTTGATCGACAGGTTTTTGGCGTACGCCATCGCGCCGGTGTAGAAGCTGGCGATCTGGTTGTTGGAGAGGTCAGTGTTGGCGAAAAATGAAGCGGTGTAAACCCCGTCGATCTTCTCCACCAGTGAAGTGTCCACGCCCTGTTTTTGCAGCCAGGCGTCGTACTCATCGAAATCTTCGCCCACCGTGCCCATCAACATCGGCTTTTCACCCAGCAAAGCCAGGTTGTAAGCGATGTTTGGCGCGGTGCCGCCCCGTTGGCGGATCATGCTGTCCACCAGGAAGGACAGGCTGATCGAATCCAGCTTATCCGGGATGATATGATCTTTAAAATACCCGGGGAAAGACATCAGGTAATCGTAAGCGATTGAGCCGGTACAAACGATAGCCATCTGCAGCTCCTTGCTAACTCTGCATGATCTTGATCAAATTCTGTTCGATAGGCGGAAGGATCACGCCTTTTTCGGTGACCAACCCGCTCAGTAATTCGTGCGGGGTAACGTCAAATGCGGGATTGCGTGCGCTGGCGCCAGCCGGGGTGGCGGATTCCCCTGCGATCTGGATATCCAGCACTTCTTCTTGCCCGCGTTCCTCGATCTCAATCTCATCCCCGCTCGATAGAGACATGTCGATGCTGGATGAGGGGATGACGCTGTACACCGGTACGCCGTTGGCATGCGCCGCCAGCGCCAGCATGTAGCTGCCGATCTTGTTGGCCACGTCACCGTTGCGCGCCA
>CAZDUN010000286.1:0-2690 GCA_964508615.1 uncultured Pelolinea sp.
GTCTGGCGGATCTGCTCCAGGCTGGGGAACTGTTAAACGGGCTTGCCCCCATCCAGGATGGTCTCGTGCAGTGTTTCCACGCGCGAGATCTCGCCGCAGTTCAATACGCGCTGCTTGGTCTGGTCGGTGGGGTGATGCAGGTGGATGGCGTCCATGCGGCAAAGGTCCTCGTCCTCCAGGCTGAGCACATCCGCGCTGGCTTTCTGGCTCTGGTCATACAGACGCCAGACCTGCTTGTGCCCGGGGTTGAGGGTTTTTTCGGGATTCTCGGAGATCTTGATGGCCGGGATCCATTTTTCCTGCTGCTTGACCGCCACGAGTTTGAAGACGCCGTCCAGGGCGGGGTCGCCTCCGGAAGTGATCAGGCGCGTACCCACGCCGTAGGCCAGGCGCTTGATCAGCTTTTCCGCGTCCAGCCCGTAGCGCCCGGCTTCTTCTTTTAATTGAGTGATGATCTGCCAAATGACCAGCTCGTCCATCTGGTTGGAGAGCACGATCTTGGTATCCGGGAAACCGGCCGCGTCCAGCTGCAGCGCGGCCTGGATGGTCAGGAAGGCCAGGTCGCCGGAATCCATGCGGATGCCGACCGGCTGATGGCCTTTGGCTTTTAGTTTTTCAAAAATCTTGATGGCGTTGGGGATGCCGCTGTTGAGCGTGTCGTAGGTGTCCACCAGCAGGGTGCAGGCGTCCGGGTAGGATTCGGCGTAAGCCTCGAAAGCATCCAGCTCACTGCCGCCCAGCGCCACGATGGCCTGGATCATGCTGTGGGCATGCGTGCCGCTGGGCGGGTAGCCCAGCACGGCTGAAGCACCCACGTTGGAAGTGCCGCTGGCGCCGCCGATGATGGCTGCCCGCGCGCCGGCGGCCGCGGCGCGGTCCTGGGCGCGGCGCAGGCCGAACTCCAGCATCACCTGTCCCATGCCGCTTTCGTAGATGCGCGCGGCTTTAGTGGCGATCAGGGTCTGGTAATTGAGGTGATTGAGCAGCGAGGTCTCGATTAATTGGCCGAAGATCAGCGGCCCCTGCGCGGTGGCGATCGGGACGTAAGGATGCACCACACGTCCTTCCGGGATGCTGCGCAGCGTCAACCCTGTGGCGGCCGACTGCCCGCGCAGGTAAGCCAGGAAATCGGGCGTGAACAGCGCGCGGCCTTTGGCGTCCTTGAGACCGCGCAGGTAATCGATCTCAGTGTCCTTGAAGAACGCTTCAGATACCCAATCTATGAAAGTCTCCAGCCCGGCGTTAACGCAGTAGCCGGCCTGGTGGATGCCGTAATCGGGGTAGGAGCGGAAAAAATAATCGAATTGGGCTGTGGTTTCATGGATGCCCAGGCGGTAATAGACCTGCGCCATGGTGAGCTGGTAAAAATCGGTGAAAAGCACACCCTCGGCGAATAACTGCTGCTCTGACTTCATAGTACCTCTATTTTTTAGTGTATGACCCTAAGGCGCCCGCGCGCATAAGATTCATATTAATCTTTCAGCGCTTATTATACGAGCGTTGCCGCGGGTTGCCGGTATAATTTGAAATGATGGAGCGAACACAGAAACGCCAGCCGAAAAAAACAGCCGCCGTGATCGGGTTTTACGGTTTTTCCAACAGCGGCAAAACCACCCTGATCGAGCGCCTGATCCGCGATCTGAAAGCGGCAGGCCGGCGCGTGGCGGCCGTCAAGATCAGCCGGCATGCCATCAAGGTGGACGAACCCGGCAAGGATAGCTGGCGCTACGCCCAGGCCGGGGCCGGCACGGTGGCGCTGGCCGCGCGCGGCGAGACGGCCTTCATGGTCAATAGCGAACTGGAGCTGGCAACCATCCTGCGCGTAGTGGAGGAAATCCAGCAGCCCGACCTGATTATCGTGGAAGGCGCGCATGATCCCTTTCTGCGCAAGATCCGCCTGGGCGCGATCGAAACGCGCGCCAACACCATCTGGGATTACGATGGGGAGTATGACCATCTGTTAGAGAAAATTCACGCGGAAATGAAAAAGGAGTGAGGCATGTATCAAATTACGATTAAAGTAAACGGCGAAGACGTGAAACTGACTGAATACCCGGGCAAGATTATCATGGATGTGATCTTGGCCATGCTGGGAACGCTCAAGGGCGTGGACGAGGTCAAGGATGCGGTGATTGAGCTGAAAATCTTACCGTAGAATTGTTGTAATTAAGATAAATAATTTAATTTGGTTCAAATTAATAATATGCGGAAAAAACCCGTTTGTTTTATTGCAATGGCATTTAATAAAACTGACACTGAGCGCTTGTTTGAAATATCAATTCAACCAGTATTACTTAAAAATGCTATAGATCCAATAATCATAAATAGACAAGAAGACAATCAAGATTTAAATGTTCAGATTATTAATCAATTAGATAGTTGTGATTTTGCTATTGTAGATTTAACATACGCAAGACCTTCTGTTTACTTTGAAGCAGGGTATGCACAAAGGAAAGTTGAGGTAATTTATACAGTAAGAAGAGATCATTTGGATAGAAATAATCCTGAGGATCGTCGTGTGCATTTTGACCTTAGCATGAAGAATATTATCGCTTGGGATTCACCTGATGATAAAAATTTTTCAACCAGATTAGAAAAGAGAGTTAAAACTACTTTTCTTAATAAATGGTTGGTAAACAATAACTTACATTTAGAACAAGAGGAACAAAGAAAAAAATTTGAATCAATGT
>CAZDUN010000287.1:0-2670 GCA_964508615.1 uncultured Pelolinea sp.
CTGGAATGAAATTCCATAATCCCTGCCCTGCTTGACCAATTCCCGCTTGCTCCCAAAAACTGTATAATCTGCATAGACGTGTAATGGAAAGGGGTTTGCCATGCAAATCGATAACAATCCATCGTCTCCCGTTGCGCCGCCCGCGCAGAGCGGGCATCCGAAATCCGCGCTCGTTTCTTTCCTGCTGGGCATTTTCTCCACAGCTTTGGTCGGTTATGTCTTCCAGTATCCGGTGATGTTTCCCCCGCCCGGCGAGGTGCTGCTGTTCCAGAAATACATGCAGACCCTCGGCGCGCTGGTGATCCTGCTGCTGGCTGGCTCGCTGATCGGTTTCATTTTAGGGATCGTGGCGCTCACCCGCCGCGACGCGAAGAAAGGCCTGGCGGTGATCGGGCTGGTGCTCAACCTGCTGGTCTTCATCGTCAGCGGCTTCTTCCTGGCCTTCGGACTGGGTTCCATGTTCAGGGCGTGAGCCCCGCGCTTTCCTGGAGAGGAGCAAAAAATGGATTTCAAGAAACCACTGCGCGCATCCACAGCCGTAATCGTAATCCTGCTGGCCTTGCTGGCCGGCGCCGCCCTGGGTTTTGGCGGCAACGGCTTTACACTGAGGGGCTTCAGCACCTTTTTCATCGGCTCGCTGATTGCCTGGATCATCTTCGGCCTGCTTGCCCGCGCCATCAGCAAGTAATCTGAATCCAATCAAGAAAAAATAAACCTGCGATCCATGTTCCATTGCGGTAAAAATGAAGCCGGGATTAATGAACGGAGGTTGGATTGAAGGCGAGCATTGCTGAATTGGATCTTTTGTATGTAACCGACCGCAGTGCCTGGCGCGCCTGGCTCGCGCAGAATTACCGGCATAAAAAAGAGATCTGGCTGGTTTTTTATAAGAAACATACCGGAAAAGCAAGCATCTTGTATAACGACGCCGTGGAAGAAGCGCTTTGTTTCGGCTGGATAGACAGTATCGTCAGAAGCCTAGGCGCGGAACGGTTCGCGCAGCGATTTTCAAAACGCAATCCCAAGACCCCCTATTCGCAGACCAATAAAGAGCGCTTGCGGCAACTTGTCGAACAAGGCAAGGTGAAGCAGGAGTTACTCGAGACAATCAAAGATGCGCTGCAAGAAGAGTTCATCATCCCATCCGACATCCTTGACGCGATTCAAGCGAATCCGGATGCCTGGAAAAACTTTTAGAATTTCTCGCCAGCCTATATCCGCATTCGCGTTGCATTTATCGCCAGCAGCCGGCAGCGGCCCGAGGAATTCCAAAAGCGTTTGCGCTATTTCATCGAGATGGCCGCCAAGAACAAGCAGTTTGGCTTTGGCGGAATCGATAAATATTATTGAAGGCGGCCAGGCCGCGAGAAGATTTGCTCAACAGGCCGACGCGCGCCCGCATATGCGAATCAGCATATCCTGACCACCCTTAAAATACCAATAGACAGAATCTTATCGCACAGGAGAAAAACATGAACGCCAAACCGTATTACATCCTCGATGTGTTTGCTGAAGGAAAATATGCCGGCAACCAGTTGGCGGTTTTCCGCAATGCCGCCGGTATCTCCGACCAGGAGATGCAGCAGATCGCGCGCGAGACCAATTACTCTGAAACCACCTTCATCCTTTCGGACGAAATGCGCGCGGACGGTTTCGACGTGCGCATCTTCACGCCCGGCGAGGAAGTGCCCTTCGCCGGCCATCCCACACTGGGCACAGCCTTTATCATCCGCAGTGAAATTCTGAACGGTCAGGCCGATCAGGTGGTGCTGAACCTAAAGGTCGGTCCGATTCCGGTCAGTTTCAGTCCGGACGGTTATAGCTGGATGCGCCAGATCGAACCGGTTTTCGGCGCGCAGCACGCCCCAGAAGCGCTTGCGCCTGTTTTGGGCCTCGAGCTGGCGGATTTTGATGCGCGCTTTCCCATCCAGGAAGTCTCCACCGGGCTGCCCTTCTTCATCGTGCCGCTGAAAACGCTCGCTGCGCTGCAGCAAGCGCGAGTGAACCGCGACAGGTATTTCGAACTGGTGCGCCAGACCGAAGCCAAGGGCATGCTGGTCTTTTGCCCGCACAGCCACACCGGCCAAAGTGACCTGAGCGTGCGCGTCTTCGTGGATTACTTCGGCGTTCCGGAGGATCCAGCCACCGGCAGCGGCAACGGCTGCCTGGCCGCCTATCTGGTCAAGCAGCGCTATTTCGGGGAAGCTGAAATCGACCTGCGCGTCGAGCAGGGTTACGAGATCGGCCGGCCATCGCTGCTGCTGCTCAGGGCGCGCGAGGCTGATGGCGGCATCGAGGTCAACGTGGGCGGCCGCAGCGTGCTGGTGGCGCGCGGCGAGTTCGTTTAGCGCTGGTAATAATTCGCAAATCTTTGCATAGTGCCGGGATTGATAAAAGAATCGCAGCGATTCACTGAAAGGGATTATTCTACGTGCAGAATGTCCGCCTGGAACTGAAATATCCGCCCTCGCCGCCCTGCGCTTGCCCGGTCTGCCTGGCGTACTGCCGGCGACCGGGTTGGTGGACAGTATCGCAAGCCGCGCTGGCGCTGCAAGCTGATTACGCCGGCCGCATGATGCTGGAAGTTTCCCCCGAACGCACCTTAGCGGTGCTCTCGCCGGCGTTCAAAAGCTGCGAGGGCGGATTTGCCCTGCAGGCCGCTGCTGTGAA
>CAZDUN010000288.1:0-1494 GCA_964508615.1 uncultured Pelolinea sp.
CGATTAATAACGAGGAGTTTTGGATCAAATACCTGTATTAAAAGATAGGTTTATTCCTCTTCCAGCGATGTCAAGCCCTCGCGCAGCGCGTAAAGAGCGACCTGGGTGCGGTTCTTCAGGCCCAATTTGGAAAAAATATTGGATAAATGAAAACGCACTGTGCTTTCATTGATATTCAAATCACGCGCGATCTGCAGGTTTGTCTTTCCCTTGGCAATCAACCGGATCACTTCCATTTCTTTCCGTGTTAGGTCGACCTCATCCGCGGATTCGTGTGGTGGGTGGATCAATTGCTCCAATGCCTTAACGACCAAATTGGGGTAGATCCAGATCTCTCCTTTCATGGCCGCCTGAATGGCTCGCAGCAGTTCTTCCGGTGAAGATTCTTTCAGGACGTAGGCATTTGCGCCCGCTTTTAATGCGGCTATGACTTTGCTCTCATCCGGGAAACTGGTCAATACCAATATCTTGGATTTGATGCCCAAAGCCCTGATCTGCTGAATTGCTTCCTCTCCTCCCAGCTCTGGCATAATTAAGTCTAAAATAACCAGATCAGGCTGCAATTGGCGGCAAAGGTCAACAACCTGCAATCCATTAGCAGCTTCTCCTACCAGCTCGAATTCGTTTTTAGGCGCCAGCATGGCGCGCAGTCCCTGACGGACAACCGCGTGATCGTCTGCAATGAGAACACGGATCTTTTTATTCACTTGGATGTTCCTCGGCTATCTCACTCAAATTTTCTCCCAGGGGGATGCGCAACGTGATACGCGTACCAATGCCCTGGCTGGATTCAATTTCCAGGTTTCCCGCTACCGCTTTGGCTCTTTCTTTCATATTCGTGATCCCAAAGCCATTGAAGGTATTTTGCGCGCTATTGAAGCCCTGGCCGTCATCAATAATTTGCAGGATTACCGATCCGTTTTCCTGATATAAGACGATCCTGACAGAACTGGCATTTGCATGTTTCAGGATGTTATTCAAACCTTCCTGTACAATGCCGAATAACTGTGTTTCCACTGCCGGGGAAAGCAAGTACGAGAGCTGATCATCAAAATACACAGAAATACCCGAGCGCTTTTCAACCGATTCCAGGCGGCGCTGGATCGCCTGATGCAGCCCTTCCTGGGAAAGAATCGAGGGGCGCAATTCGTAGATCAACAAGCGCATTTCTTTCAATGTCTGCTGCAGCGTTTCCTTGATTTGTTTGAATATCTCTTCTGTTTTCTCAAACTCTCCGAGGCGCGCATAATCCTGTCCGCCATCGGCGCTGAGCAGCATGCTGAATAACGATTGCGACAGGGAATCATGCAATTCGCGAGCCAGGCGCTGGCGTTCTTCCGTCAGAATAGCCAATTCAGCAGTTTGCTGGAGATATTCTCGTTCGATGGCAATGGTGATCTGGCTGGCCGCGACCCTGGCGACGTGCTCGTCCAGGTCAGTGAAAGGCTGCTCCTGCATCCAAAAAACAGCCAGCGCGCCCAGATATTGGTTTTG
>CAZDUN010000288.1:1504-2649 GCA_964508615.1 uncultured Pelolinea sp.
TGCACGGAAAGCGGGAAGATAGCAGCCATTTCCGCGCTGGTTGCATCCAGGAATCCTTGTCCCTCCGCGGAAATCTTACCTGATTTTAACAGAATCATCCTCTCACTGGCCAACTCCAGCACCTTTTCGCTGAATCGTTCAAGTTCATAAATTTCTTTGAAATCCAGGTTGGCGCTGGTCGACAATGTCAAACCTCCCGCTTGATCCTTGAGGTACAGCAATCCTTTATCGGCGATGATGATCGGTAGAATCCTCCGCATCATCGATCCCAATTTTTGCTCCAGCGGGAGCAGTTCACTGGAAATCAGGTTGATTTCGTATTGCAGCTGCAGTTCGCGTTGGGCCTGTTTTTGAATGGTGATATCCTGGTGCGATCCAATGAAATGCAGTGGTTCACCCTTCTCATTGCGGTCTTTTACCTGTCCGCGCGCGCGGATCCATTTCCAATGACCGGCTTTTGTCTGGATACGGTATTCCGCCTGGTAATAGGGGATCTGCCCGGCGATATGTGCGTTCCAGGATTTCCAAAGTTCATCCAGGTCGAGTGGCTGCACCAGGTTGATCCAATTACTTGTTTCGAATTCTTCGAAGGTGTAGCCGAGCATGGTGGCGTAATAGGTGTTGATCGAGGTTGAATTCGTAATGAAATTATGATCCCAAAGCCCAAGTTCGGTCGCGTCGATGGCAAAATTGAGGCGTTGCGTGTCCTCGAATGGGCGGGTGATATCCTGCAAGATCGCAAGGATGTAGATAATGCCTTCTATCGTTATGGAATTCGTGCGCAGCTCGATGATACGTTCTGAATGCTCTACGGTAACGATATGCAGCAGGTTGGTATGCTTTCCCAAACCGGGAATATCGAGCCGCCTGCCAAGCAGCTGGTCGTTCCGGGTTGATAGTAATTCCAGGGCTTGTTGATTGCAGAAGAGGACGGTCATTTCCTGCGAGAGCAAGAGTATTCCATCCTCATACGCCAGTTGATCTCCTGAAAGCGTGGCTGGTCCACCAAACGGCAATATCTTTTCAGACAAAAGCTTGGAGAAGGGAATCTCCGGAAATTTTTGAGATGCGGCTCTTTTCATCGGCGCTCGATTTATTGCTTATTCTAATATCAAAAAACAGCAATCGGTCTATTTAACCCAAAG
>CAZDUN010000289.1:0-2631 GCA_964508615.1 uncultured Pelolinea sp.
AGACCATGATGGTCGATTTAGTCAAATCCGTCGGCGAAAAAATGAAGGGTTTCAGCCGCAAGGAAACCGTTACCTATTACGAGGAGATCATCAAGAAAGCCTGGCAGCAGGTCGAGGAAGCGCAAACACCGGAAGTGCGCGCTGAGAAGTATTCCGAGGCGGCTGACTGGACCATGCTCGATAAAGATTACGACGGACGCACGCGCCGTACCTTCGGCAGCGGCCCGGTCTTCATGCCCACCTGGTGGTGGCGCACCGACCCGACTATCCATTCAACCGGCACAGCATCCCGCACCAGCGGCGGCGCGGCCGCGCGCGGCGTCTCTGCCCCGTCCGGCGGCGGCAAGTCCACCACGGTCACGCTGCCCAGCCTGCCGGGTTCCGACGCAGCCGCATCCGTGATTGGCTCGGTGCAGGCCTTTTCGGCCGGCGTGGTCGGCAACCTGGCTTCTTTTACCGGCGCGGTTACCAGCAAGACCAACCCCGTGCCGGTGGCCACCTCCAGCACCTTCCGCGGCAGCGGCCGCGGCGGCGGCGGTTTCAGCAGCGGCGGCGGCCATTCCTGCGCCTGCGCCTGCGCTTGCGCGGGCTGCGCTTGCGCCTGCGCCGGCGGCGGTCGTTAGCAAATTCATACCTGTAAGGCAGTTATGCCCAAACCGCCAGCTTTCTTTACCAGAAAAACCCTGCCGGGTCTCGACCCCGGCAATTTCAGCTACCTGCGCTCCTCCGGGCAGGCCAAAAAACGCCTGCACCTGCGCGTTGAAAAAGACGGCAGCGCCGTGCTGCTGGTGGACGCCAACCGCGTGTATCACTTCAACCCCAGCGCCGCGCTGATGGCGCGCCTGCTGCTGGAAGAAGTGGATGACGCGCGGGCAGCCAAACAGGTCGCGCGCGTGTTCGCCATCAAAACCGGGCAGTCAGCCGCCGACCTGGCGGATTTTAAAGAATCCTTCCTGCCGATCATTTCCCCGCTGGATGACCCCTGCCCGATCTGCGACCTCAACCTGGAAATCCTGGAACCTTTCTCGCAGCAGCCCTCCGCGCCCTACCGCATGGACCTGGCGCTGACTTACCGCTGCAATAACCACTGCCTGCACTGCTATAACGAAGCCTCGCGCGCCAAAAACGAGTACACCACCGGGCAGTGGTTCAGAGTGCTCGATAAGGTCTGGGAGATCGGCATCCCGCACGTGGTGTTCACCGGAGGCGAGCCAACCTTGCGATCCGACCTGCCCGAACTGGTCGCTTACGCCCAACAGCTCGGCCTGGTCACCGGCCTGAACACCAACGGCCGCCGCCTGGCGGATCGCACCTTCGCGCGGCAGCTGGTGGAAGCCGGACTGGACCACGTGCAGATCACGCTTGAATCGCACGACGCGACCATCCACGAGCGCATCGTGGCCGCGCCGGGCGCTTGGGAGGATACAATAGCCGGCATCCGCAGCGCGCTGGAAACGCGCCTGTTCGTGATGACCAACACCACTCTGCTCAAAGACAACAGCGCATCTCTGGCCCAAACCCTCGAATTTCTAAAAGAACTGGGCGTGCCGACCATCGGCCTGAACGGGTTGATCCATTCCGGGCGCGGCGCGCATAATTCGCAAGCCCTGCGCGAAGACGAGCTGCCCGCGCTGCTGGAGATCGCCAAAGCGCACGCGGCCGAAAGCGGACAGCGCCTGATCTGGTACACCCCCACCCAATACTGCCGTTTCAACCCGGTCGAGAGCGGCCTGGGGGTCAAAGGCTGCACAGCGGCGCGCTACAACATGTGCGTCGAGCCGGATGGCGGCGTGCTGCCCTGCCAATCCTATTACCAATCGTTAGGCAACATGCTGACGGATGCGTGGCCTTCCATTTGGGAAAGCAACCTGGCAGTTTCCATCCGCGAGCGGCGCTACGCGCCGGAAGCGTGCCGCGCCTGCGACCTGCTGGCCACCTGCGGCGGCGGCTGCCCCCTGTATATTCGCGAAAATCCGCAGCTCGCGCCCGAACCGGTGATCGACCTGCCATTTTAAAAGATAATGAGGAGGAATGATGTTTAAGAAGATTGAGAACTTTTTTGACAGTTTCTACAACGCTCCCGTAACCGTGCCGGCCGGGGTTTACCTCTACCAGGCTCCGCCCGATGCGCCGCTGCCCTATAAAATGCACCTGCGCGTCGAGCAAGACGGCAGCGGCATCTTGATCATCAACGCCAGTACCGTGCTGCACCTCAACCAGAGCGCCGCGGAATACGCCTATCACCTGTTGAAAGGCAATGATCCCTCCGCCGCCGCGTCCATCGTGGCCGGCCGCTACAAAATCCCCCTGGAAACCGCGCAGAAAGACCTTGATGAATTCCTGGATAAAATCGACGCGCTGGTGAACAGCAGCGACCTCGACCCGGTCACCTATCTCGATATCGAACGCGTCACGCCTTATTCGCAGCAGCTTTCCGCGCCCTACCGGCTGGATTGCGCCCTGACCTACCAGGTTTCTGAAGGCACATCCCCCACCGCAGCGCCCAGCGAGCGCGTCAGGCGCGAATTGACCACAGATGAGTGGAAGACCTTGTTGAAGCATGCCTGGGAAGCCGGCATCCCGCACGTGATCTTCACCGGCGGCGAGCCGACTTTGCGTGAAGACCTGCCC
>CAZDUN010000290.1:0-2581 GCA_964508615.1 uncultured Pelolinea sp.
AGAAATGATGCACCGAATTTGCATACTACCCGGCGACGGGATCGGCCCGCAAGTGATGGCGAGCGCTGAACGTATTTTACGCGCGCTGCCGATCGAGTGGGAATTTACACGCGCGGAAATCGGCTTTGGCGCTTTCCAGCGTATGGGCACGCCTTTGCCCCAGGAGACGCTGGATGCCATCCGCGAATGTAAAACCGCGTTATTCGGGGCGGTTACAACGCCTACCGATATCGCGGATTATTTTTCACCGGTCGTGCGCATGCGCCAAACGCTGGATTTGTATGCCAACCTGCGCCCGGTTCGTTCAATCCCGCACACTTCATCCCACCCCGGGATCGATATGTTCATCGTGCGGGAGAATTCCGAGGGTTTATACAGCGGGATTGAAAGGTTGGAAGAAAATGGCGAACGGGCGGTCACCGAACGGATCATCACGCGCAGGGGATCGCAGAGAATCGTACGGGCAGCTTTTGAGCTTGCACGGCGAAAACAAAGGAAAAGCGTGCACGTGGTGCACAAGGCCAACGTGCTGCGGAAAACCTGCGGGCTGTTCCGCGCGGCAGCGTTGGAAGTTGCTGCGGAATACCCCGAGATTCCAATGAAAGAAATGCTGGTGGACACCTGCGCGATGGAACTGGTGCGGGCGCCCGAACAATTCGAAGTAATCGTCACCACCAACCTGTTCGGCGACATCCTGAGCGATGAAGCCAGCATGCTGGGCGGTGGTTTAGGCCTGGCGGCTTCAGCGAATTTAGGGCAGGAGCTGGCAATATTCGAACCGGTGCATGGCAGCGCGCCCGCGCTGGCGGGAAGCGGGCAGGCCAATCCCGGAGCGGCCATCCTGGCGGCAGCCATGCTGCTGGAGCACCTGGACGAAAAGAAATTTGCCGAGCGGGTACGGGAGGTGGTTATGGCGTGCGTCGGCGCTGGAGAAACAACGCCTGACCTGGGCGGCGCGTTAACCACCGAACAGGCGACCGAGAGCATCATGCGCAGGCTGTAAGGCATAGTGCCAGGTAGATGACCATTTATTTATAAAGTTCCATGCTCAGCTCGCTTTATGTCATAATAGATTTAATTGTTTATTCTTAAGGAGGAATCATAAAAATGCTCTACCGTGAATTAGGGCGTACTGGATGGAAGGTACCCGTATTAAGTTTTGGCTCATGGGCGATCGGAGGAACGTGGGGGCCGGTGGATGAATCAGAATCGATGGCTGCACTGCAGCGTGCGATTGAGTTAGGAGTTAACTTTTTCGACACCGCGGATGTGTATGGAGATGGCAGGAGCGAGAGACTATTAGCAAAACTGCGCAAGCAGACGCATGAAACCATTCACGTCGCGACCAAAGCAGGCCGCCGTTTGGATCCGCATTCATCGGAAGGCTACAACCGGCAGAACTTGACTGCTTTTGTGGAACGAAGTTTAAAGAACCTGGAAACTGAACGGATTGACTTGCTGCAACTGCATTGTCCGCCCACGCCAGTCTTCTACATGCCGGATGTGTTTGGCGTTTTGGATGATCTGACCAAGGCTGGCAAGCTCCAATATTATGGGGTCAGCGTTGAAAAAGTAGAGGAAGCACTGAAAGCAATCGAGTATCCCAACGTGCAAAGCGTGCAGATCATCTTTAATATGTTCCGACAGCGGCCGGCCGATTTGCTTTTCGAGCAGGTTAAAAAACGCAAGGTGGGGATCCTGGCGCGCGTGCCGTTATCATCCGGAATGCTGACGGGAAAATTGACCCCAAATTCCACTTTCGCAGCGGATGATCACCGCGCGTTCAACCGCACGGGAGCAGCATTTGACCGCGGCGAGACTTTTTCGGGCGTGGATTACGAAACGGGTTTAAAGGTAGTGGCGGAATTGAAAAAGATTTGCCCAAAGGAAATGAGCATGACACAATTCGCCTTACGCTGGATTTTGATGTTTGATGCTGTAACCTGCGCGATTCCCGGGGCGAAACGCCCCAGCCAGGTTGAAGAGAATTTTTCCGCGGCAGACCTCCCGCCAATCAGCGAAGAGAGGATGCGGGCAGTGCAGTCGATATACGACCATGATATCCGCCCGCTGGTACATCACTATTGGTAAGCCGCGAAAAAGGGAGATGGGTAGCGGCATTGGCATAGGAAGCAGGGAGAAATACTACTTACCTGGAATTTCCTGAACACATCGCCAAACGACGAGCCCTGATTCCTCTTGGTGAAAAGAATGCTTAATGCGGTGATTGGATCATAACCAAAGCGGGAATTGTACCGATTGAATTGCCTGGCGGCTGCCCGGGTTATCAGGGCGGCTTCCAGGCCGAAAATGGCAAGCAAAATAAGATCGTGACCAGAACTGTACATCAGGGCGTGTGAAAAAGTAGGCTATAATCAAGATGCAATCGTCTGTAAACTGTGCAGCCATGCTTCCCAAAAAAGACATTAATTAAAGCGGGGATTATTTGGAAGAATGAGGAATCCCAATAACAGATGGATGTGCTTTTGACCTTTAAGGCCAATTCGGCAGCGAGGACCTGTTGATGACAAAGAGCTCACTTGAATTATCCAAAGGGGATTGGATTGTACACAGCCGTCAT
>CAZDUN010000291.1:0-2534 GCA_964508615.1 uncultured Pelolinea sp.
CACCAGTTTTTCCTGGATGGCGGAATTTTCAAAAATAATCTCAGCCTTCTTGCCCAGTAATTCCATCCTGTATATTTCAAAAAATCGCAGGTGTTCTTGTTGCAATCCAGAATGTGATTTTCGCCATCCAGTATCAGGGCACAGTCGCTGGCATTTTCATAGAACTGGCTGTATTGTTCGATTTCCTCTGTGTTACTCCGGTTTGTATCTTTGAGCTCCTGGTAAATCTGATGGCCCTTCAGCAGAGCCTCAAGCCAATTGGAAATCGGCTGCAGCAATGTTTCGATATCGCCGCGGTTTTTCAGATTATCGGGAACGACCACCAATAATCCTTTTTTCTGTTCATCGATTGCCACCGGGAAGGTAATCACTGCCGGCAGGTATTGCGTGCGTCCGACTCGGTGAATTTCAGAGAGGACACGTTTGCCAGGTTCCCAAAAATCGACCTGGGTCAGTCGCCTGGTTTCGATGGCTGGAATCTGCTGCGGAAAAATCGAGTCGCTGCCCTGGATTTTGCCCGGATCGCTATCCTTTCCCACCTGAATGTAAAAGACCACATATCTGGCCTGGAATGCTGTTTTAACGGTGCGTAGGATAATCTGAACCAGTTCTTCCAGGGAAGTATCGAACAAGCCCTGCATGCCTGAAACCAGATCGTTGATCAATGTCAACGGCTGCGCGCCCCGTTCAGCGGAGTGAGCATCATCCTCATCAAAGGTAAACAATACCAGTTTTTCATTCTGATTGATGAATCTGGTTTTTATCGAAGTCGAGATTGTTTGCTGATTCTTGCGCGTAATGCTCAGCAGCATCACAGCCCCGTCAGCAATTTTTTCAAGTTCTGCTTCCGGGATCAGTTTCTCAATATTGGAACTTGCGATCTCATCAGCCCCGAACCCGGTCAGTTCCGTAAACGCAAAATTGGAGGCAATGATGATCCTGCGCGAAAGGTTGAGCAGTAAAGCGGGTTTCTCCAATTGATCCAGCAGCAGCCTGAAGTCATTGCTGCTCAGGCGAATTTCCGAAACCCCGGTTATTCGATGAAAAGGGTTGGGGATCATTTAATTTTTCTTTCCTGTTTCCGCAGGTGAGCCGGCAGAACGCCCTCCATGGAACGGTATTTGGCCACCGTGCGGCGCGCCAATGTATAACCGTGTTTTTTCAGGCGCTGAACGATCTCTGAATCGCTAAGGGGTTTATCCTTGTTTTCAGCATCAACGATTTCCCTTAACAATGCCCGGATTCCGAGGCTCTTATCAAAAAACAGGTCCATGGGAATGATCTGCCCATTGGGCAATTGCACGGATTTATTGGCAACCGCGCGGGAGATGGTGGATTCATGCACCTCCAGTTCTTTCGAAATTTCAGCGCGCGTAACTGGAGTTAGATATTTTTCACCTTGGTCGATATAGGTTTTTTGAAGTTTCACGATTCTTTCCATCAAACGCTGCATGGTGTTATTCCGCTGTTGGATGCATTTGATCAGCAGATTGGCCTTTTCGTAATCGGTTTTTAGGTCTTCCTTGGTATCTTCGGTGGATTGTTTGATCGCTTGTTTATAGAGCGGATTGATATCCAGCGTTCCATATGTGGGTGTGATAATTTCTACTACCAATGGTAGTTTTGGGTCGTTGTTCATGTGATTGATGATCACGTCCGGATGGTTGAAAACTTGTCCTTTATCTTCGCTGGGTTGGCGGAAGCTGCCCCAATGCGCGCGCGCGGGGAATGGGTAAAGATTTTTTGAAATGAATTCCACCGCTTTTTCAGCCTCGCTGCTGCTGATCCGCAGGGTTTTCGCGATTTTAGCGTATTGTTTCTTTGAAAGCACGCCCAATCCCAGCTGGATCAGGTCGAAATAATATTGCGGAACGGGGCTGGCTTCATTGAGGACTTCCAATTGCACTAGCAGCGCTTCTTCTGGCGTGGCGGATCCCACCCCCACAGGTTCGGAATGTTGGATCATCCTCTTTACGTTTTCCACTCGCGAAAGATGTATGTGATAATAATTGGCGATTTCCGCCAGGCTTTCTTTCAGAAAGCCATCCTCGTCGATCTGGTTGAGAATGTACGCAGCTACAATGCGGTCTTCCGGCGGCAAGTCAATAGCGATCTGACGCAGGACAAACTCTGCCAGGCTGACTTCATCCGTGTTGTCGATCTCATCCATATAGACATCTTCATCCGGCGCGCTTTTGGAGTAATTGAATTCATTGCGCGGGGAAAGAAACACGATCGCTTCCTCAGAATCAGATGTCTTGGGTTTACTGCATACCGGGCAGATCTGGTTGGCTGAGAGTATTTTCCCGCAGCCCGGGCAGCGCCGCTCTTCTTTCATGACCAGAGCCGGGTTTTCCGCCATGGCGCGGTTGATTTCCTGATTCAATTCATCCACGTTCATGCTTAACAGGGTCATAGTCTGAGCCAGATGAGCCGTGGTCTGTGGTTGGATTCTCTGAAATTGCCTCTGATACATGCACTGCTCCTGATGATATGTATAGCGTTAATGTTTTTAAAAGGAAAAATTTATGCCA
>CAZDUN010000292.1:0-2506 GCA_964508615.1 uncultured Pelolinea sp.
CTTTCCATCGTACTCAGTATTGCCCTGACCGTGATCCTCAACCTGATTGCCAGGATGACGAACCGGTAATGAAATTTCTCGCGTTGTTTAATGATTTGTATATAAAAACCCCATAGCAAACGGGATAAGATAGGTCCAAAAAGAAAGCGCGAACCCATGAAAAATTATCCTTACATCATCATCGGCGGGGGCATGGCTGCCGATTCGGCCGTAGCAGGCATCCGCGAAATCGATCCAAATGGCGAGATCCTAATCATTTCAGCTGAACAAAACCCGCCTTATGATCGCCCGGCGCTTTCCAAAGGTTTGTGGAAGGGTAAACCCCTCGAAAAAATCTGGCGCGGCACTCCTGAAAAGCATGCCGAGCTGATCCTGGGGCAACCAGTGAGCGAAATCCAGGCGGAAGAGAAGATCGTGATGACCGGCGGCGGCGAACGCTTCAGATATGGGACGTTGCTGCTGGCCACCGGCGGAAAGCCGCGCAGATTGCCTTTCGGCGGTGAGGGCGTGATCTATTACCGCAATCTGGAAGACTATCAACGCCTGCGCGCAATAGTTGAAAAGAAAGAAAGTTTTGCTGTAATCGGCAGCGGCTTTATCGGATCGGAAATCGCGGCTGCACTGGCGATGGCAGGCAAGGATGTGACCATTATTGACATCGGAACCGGCATCGGCTGGAATATCTTCCCGGCGGGCATGACTGAATTTCTCAACGATTACTACCGTGAAAAGGGCGTCAAGCTAATCCTGAACACGAAGGTCAATGACATCGAGAATGCCGGCAACGGTTACCGCATCCAGCTGCAATCCAATGCGTCCATCACAGTTGACGGCGTGATCGCAGGAGTGGGTATTCGACCGGATACCGCGCTGGCGGATGCAATGCAAATAAAGGTGGATAACGGCATTCACGTGGATGAATTCCTGCGAACATCTCACAAGGACATATACGCGGCAGGGGATACGGCCAATTTCTATAATCCGCTGCTGGGAAAACGCATCCGGGTGGAGCATGCCGACAATGCCAACCGCATGGGCAGGCAGGCAGGGCGCAACATGGCCGGGGCGGAGGAGCTTTATCATTATTTGCCATTCTTTTATTCCGACTTGTTCGATCTGGGATATGAGGCCGTGGGTTTGCTGGATGCGCGCTGCGAGGTAGTGGAGGATTGGCAGAGTTTATATAAGAAAGGCGTGGTCTATTACCTTGAGGATAAACGCGTTCGAGGCGTGCTGCTTTGGAATGTGTGGGACATGACCGAACAGGCCAGGGAGGTCATCGGGCTGCCCGCGCCGGTGGATGCTGGTTCTCTAGTCGGAAGAATTCGCTAAAGCAGCCAATCTTTTCTGCCCCATATGGTAAAATCTTTTCTTAGCGCGTTTTTTTAATTGAAGCTTTTGTTATTATCTCTACACGGAGGATTCAAATGTCTGAGAAGAAATGGGTTTACCTTTTCAATGAAGTTGAAAATGCTGAGAAGTACGCGGGAAGCTGGGATGGCGTGCGCGGTTTGATGGGCGGCAAGGGCGCCAACCTGGCTGAAATGACCCGCATCGGCGTGCCGGTGCCGCCGTTCTTCACTGTCACCACCGAAGCATGCAATGCCTACCTGGCAGCCGGGAACAAATTCCCCGAGGGCATGTGGGAGCAGATGATGGATGCTTTGAAGGAAGTAGAAACTGCTTCCGGCAAGAAATTCGGTGATCCCACCAACCCGCTGCTAGTTTCCTGCCGCTCGGGCGCCAAGATGTCCATGCCGGGCATGATGGACACCGTGCTGAACATCGGCTTGAACGACGAAACTGCCAAAGGCATGGTCAAGCTGACCGGCAATGAACGCTTTGTGTATGATTCCTACCGACGTTTGGTTTCCATGTTCGGTTCGGTGGTGTTGGGTATCAAGGATGAGGCTTTCGAAAAGGTGCTGGATGAGGTCAAGAAAGCCAAAGGGGCTAAAAGCGATACCGACCTGAGCGCGAATGACCTGAAGGAATTGGTCGAAAAATATCAAGCGGTTGTCAAAAAGGAAAAGGGATTCGACTTTCCGCAGAACCCGGTCGACCAGATCCGTTTCGCGACCGAAGCCGTTTTCGGTTCATGGAACGGCAAGCGCGCCATCGATTACCGGCGCGCGACCAACATCCCGGATGACCTGGGCACGGCCGTGAATATCGTCACCATGGTGTTCGGCAATACCGGCTGGGAATCAGGCACGGGCGTGGCTTTCACACGCAATCCCTCCACCGGCGAAAAGATACTATTCGGTGAGTACCTGCTGAACGCGCAGGGCGAGGACGTGGTGGCTGGCATCCGCAATACCGAGAACATCGACAAGATGGGTGAATCGCTGCCGGAAGCCTACGAGCAATTCCTGGATATCACCCAGAAACTGGAAAAGCATTACCGCAATATGCAGGATGTCGAGTTCACCATCGAGAACCGCAAGTTGTGGATGCTGCAAACCCGCGATGGCAAGCGCACCGCAGCCGCGGCGGTCAAGATCGC